>NZ_BMOE01000001.1:214567-527322 GCF_014646915.1 Deinococcus aquiradiocola
AGTTCCACCTCCCGTCCCGATGAAGTGCCCTTCAGCGTTTCGACAAGGGCGCAGATTTTTTTTTGTACGCCTCCTGCTCCACCGGGCTCGCCGCCTGGGGATGCTGTGGACGGGGGAGCTGAACCGTGTACTGGAGCCGACGCAAATAGTTCCATCCGGTGACGATGTTCACCGGATGGCCCACCACCTCTTCGATCCAGGCGGCCACCTGACGGGACGTCCAGCGCCCGCCATCATCCGGTGGGTGCTGCAATCGCAGGTCCAGCGCCTGACGCTGGACCTCATCGAGCAGTAAGGGACGCTGCGAGCGGCCTTTCCGGCGATCTTTGGGCCCATCGGGCCCACCGGCGTTGTATCGCTTGATGGTGCGGCCGACCCAGTTGGGAGTGCGTTGCACGATGTGTGCGATCTCCTTTCGCGACCGGGGATGCGTGGGGTCACTGAGGAGGATCAGCGCTTGCCAACGGGTGCGTTCGTCGTGCGTGGCGGCGGTCTTGAACCGCTCACGCAGTTCTTCCAGGGTCAGGTGGGGGATGATCTCAGTCGCTTTGATGGACTCAGTTTATCTCAAAACCGTATGATACGATTTTGAGCTGAACTTTTGGAGTTCAGCCGAGCGACAAGGGCACCAACAGGGACGGTTTGGAGGAGGTGGAAGCGGGCAAGCGTCCTCTCCTGCGGAGCTGTCCCAGTCATGGGCGCTGTTCTGCCCAAGAAGCGGGCAGGCGTCCTGTAGGGCGTCCGTTCTGCCCAAGAAGGGATGCCTTTGCTTTTCCCGGCATCCCTGGAATCGGATCAAAACCGTATGAGCTTCAGGCGTTCAGCTCAATCTGGCATCAGAAGGTCCGGGCGGACGGCACGCCGAGCGTGACGGTGCTCCCTGGCGCGCCCGGCCCGACCCTCACGCTCCCGCTCGCCTGCGCGGGCCGCACGCTGCACAGGTGCGCCCGCTGATCGCAGACGTACAGGGTGGCGTTCACCCGCACCGGGTACGTTCCGGCAGGCGTGCCCGGCGGGACCGGCACACTTACCGCCGCCGCGTTCAGGCGACTCCAGTAGTGCTGCGGGTCCGGCGCGTACAGCGCCCCGCCCCGCCACCGCCCCGCGTGAACGCCCCACGGCGTCGTGACGGTCAGGTCGGCGGGCGCCGCGCGGCTGAACGTCAGGCCCGCGACGGGCGGCACCTGCACCCGCACCGTCACGCTCCCCCCGGCGGCCACCGCGAGGGCAGGCGGCACGGCCAGCAGCGCCAGCAGGCACCCGAGGCCCCGCACCGCCCGAAGGCACGCCTGGCGTGCCGCGCCGCCCCGCATCACTTCTCGGCCAGCAGCGCCATCAGCTGCCGCTCCAGGCCCGGAATCGCGTCCGGGAACCGCGCCGACAGCTCACCCACGTGCACGGCCCGCACCTTCCCGCGCCGGTCCACGAGATAGAAGCTCGGCCAGCCGCTCACGCCGTACGCGTTCCAGGTGGCGAGATCGTTGTCCTGCATGACGGGCCAGTCTACCCCGTCTCGCCGCAGGGCCGCCGCGACATTCCCCGCAGGCCGGTCCGACGGGAACTCCGGCGAGTGCACCCCCACGATCTCCAGGCCCGCCGCGTGAAACCGCGCGTACCACCCCCGCAGCGTCGGGAGGCTCAGGTGACAGTTGATGCACGAGTACACCCACACGTTCACCAGCACCACCCGCCCCCGCAACTGCCGCACGTGCAGCGGCGCCGAATTCAGCCACGCGCCGCCCGCCACGAACTCCGGCGCGGCCTCCCCGACCCGCACCGACCCGGCACCCCCGCCCAGCGCGAACATCGCGCCCACGCACGCCAGCACCCGCACCAACCTGCCCGCCCCAGCCCACCACCCTTCAACGCCCATACCCCAGGTACGCACCGCACCGCCCCGAAGTTCAGTCCCCCGCCCGCATTTGATCTATACTTCCGGCGGCCCGGAGATTCCGGCGCACCACCCTCGTCCTTTTCAGCAGGCCCGTGAGTCTGCACCCGCCCCGTGAGGCAGGAAAGGAGCACCATGAACGCACACCCACCGCACCACCGCTGCCGCCGGAACGCCCGGACGGCCTTTTTTTTGGCCGGGAGCGCCACATGCAGCTGAAGGCCTCCATCCTCACCAGTGAGGAACTCCGCCGCGCCCTGACCCGCATCGCGCACGAGATCCTCGAACGCAACAAGGGCGCCGAAGGCCTCGCGCTCGTCGGCGTGCACACGCGCGGCATCCCGCTCGCCGCCAGGCTCGCCGCGAAACTCCGCGAACTCGAAGGCGTCGACGTGCCCCTCGGACGGCTCGACATCACCCTGTACCGCGACGACCTCTCCGAAATCGCGCGCCAGCCCGTCATCCGCGAGACGCAACTCGACTTCGACATGCAGCCGCGCCGCATCATCCTCGTCGACGACGTGCTGTACACCGGCCGCACCGTCCGCGCCGCCCTCGACGCGCTCCTCGACCTCGGCCGCCCGCAGAGCATCCAGCTGGCCGTCCTCGTCGACCGGGGCCACCGCGAACTCCCCATCCGCGCCGACTACGTCGGCAAGAACCTCCCCACCGCCCGCACGGAACTCGTCAAGGTGAAGCTCGAAGAGACGGACGGCGTGGACGCCGTCGAACTCTGGGAACGCGACGGCACGCCGGAGCAGGCATGACCGCCTTCTCCGACACCCGCCCCCGCCACCTGCTGGACTTCCAGGGCTGGAGCACCGAGCGCCTCACCGCCATCCTCGACAACGCCGACACCATGCTCAGCGTCCTCGACCGGCCCGTCCGCAAGGTCCCCGCCCTGCAGGGCCTCACCGTCTGCACCGTGTTCTTCGAGAACAGCACCCGCACCCGCATCAGCTTCGAACTCGCCGCGCGCCGCATGAGCGCCGACGTCGTCAGCTTCGCCGCCAGCAGCAGCAGCCTCAGCAAGGGCGAAAGCCTCCGCGACACCATCGAAACGCTCACCGCGTACAAGGTCGACGCGTTCATCGTCCGGCACGAAGCGAGCGGCGCCGCGCACCGCGTCGCGCAGTTCAGCGGCAAACCCACCATCAACGCCGGAGACGGCCGCCGCGCCCACCCCACCCAGGCGCTCCTCGACGCCTACACCATCCGGCAGGAATACGGCGACCTGGCCGGACGCAACGTCACCATCATCGGCGACGTGCGCCACTCCCGCGTCGCCCGCAGCAACACCGAACTGCTCACCCGGCTCGGCGCGAACGTCACCCTGTGCGGCCCCGCCACCCTCCTCCCCCGCGACCTCGCAGGCGAGCGCGTCACCCTCACCACCGACGCCCGAACCGCCGTGAAAGGCGCGCACACCGTCATGGCCCTGCGCCTCCAGACGGAACGCATGGACGCCGGATACCTCGGCAGCCTCCCGGAATACATCCAGGGTTATCAGGTCAACGAGGCGCTGATGGAACACGCCGAGCCGGGCGCCATCGTCCTGCACCCCGGCCCCATGAACCGCGACCTGGAAATCAGCGCCGACACCGCCGACGGCCCCCGCAGCCGCATTCTGAAACAGGTCGAGAACGGCCAGGCAGTCCGCATGAGCGTCCTGTACCACCTGCTGGTCGGGCGGGCCTGAACATCTGTGAACGCTGGCCTGTTGCGAGCTGCCGCCACGCCCGTACAGGCGATTTTTCGAGATGTCGTGCTTAAGGGCCATGACCCTGACACTGTAGTTCTGGAGTTCGATCAGGAGAACAAATGACCATCACCATAACCAACATCCGCCGACCCAACTCGGACACTCCTGAAACCCTCACCATCGAGAACGGTCTGATCAAGGGCTGGAATCTTCCGGCTGAAGGCGAAACCATCGACGGCAACGGGGCCACGGTCGCTCCGGCCCTCCTGGAACTGCACGCGCACCTGCGCGAGCCGGGGCAGGAGGTCAAGGAGGATCTCGCGTCGGGTCTCGCGGCGGCGGCGGCGGGCGGGTACGGCACGGTGGTGTGCATGCCGAACACCTCGCCGGTCATCGACGACCCGGCGCTCGTGCGTGCCCTGATCGAGAAGGCGGACGCGCTGGGGTTCGCTCGCCTGAAGCCGTCGGCAGCGCTGACGAAGGGGCAGCAGGGCAAGCAGCTGGCCGAGCTGAGCCTGCTGAGGGAGGCGGGCGCAGTCATGTTCACCGATGACGGCCGCACCAACGAGGACGCGCGCGTGCTGCGGCTGGGACTGGAGTACGCGCACAGCCTGGGGATGGTGGTGAGCGTGCATGCCGAGGACGCGACGCTCCGGGCGGACGGCGTGATGAACGAGGGTGCGGTCAGCGAGGCGCTGGGTCTGCCCGGCAATCCGGCGGCGGCGGAGGCGGCGCGCGTGGCGCGTGACATCGAGATCGCGGCGTTGACGGGCGCGCGGCTGCACGTTCAGCACCTGTCCACGGCGCGCGCGCTGGATCTGGTGCGGGACGCGAAGGCGCGGGGCGTGCCGGTGACGTGCGAGGTGTGCCCGCACCACCTGACCCTGACGGACGAGGCCCTGCGGGGCTTCGACCCGATGTTCAAGGTCGCGCCGCCCCTGCGGACGCAGGTGGACGCGGAGCACCTGCTGGCGGGCCTGCTGGACGGCTCGGTGGATTGCCTCGCGACGGATCACGCGCCGCACACGCGCGCGGAGAAGGAGCAGGACATGCTGCACGCGCCGTTCGGCATTCCGAGCATCGAGGTGGCGTTCCCGCTGATGTGGACGCAGTTCGGGGAGGTGCTGGGCCTGGAGCGCCTGCTGCACCTGTTCACGGGCGGCGCGGCCCGCGTGATGGGCTGGCCCGAGCCGACGCTGGACGCGGGGCAACCGGCGGACCTCGTGCTGCTGGACCTGGACACGGCGCGTCCCGTGACGCCCGCCGAGTTCCGCAGCAAGGCGAAGTTCTCGCCGTGGGCGGGGCAGGAGCTGCGCGGCTGGCCGACCCTGACGGTGGTGGGCGGCCGGGTCGCGTACCGCCGCTGACCGGCGGACGCGCCTGCCCCTGACGCTCGCGGAACGGGACGCCCTGCTGGGTCGGGCGTGCGGCGCGGTGTGGCCGTTCGGGCCGCTGCTGGACGCCGCACGCCTGGACCTGGGCGCGGACGTGCTGGACGTGGGTGGGGGAGACGGTCGTCTGCTCGCCGAGTGGCGTCGGCGCGGGCAGACCGGGCGGGGCGTGGTGGCGGACGCCTCCGCCGGAGTGGACGCGCACGCCCTGCCGTTCCCGGACGCGTCGTTCGGCGTGGTCGTGATGCTGCGCGTGCTGACGCACCTGCACTCGCCGGGCCTGGCCGTGGCGGAGGCGTGCCGGGTGCTGCGCCCGCACGGGGTGCTGCTCGTGGCCGCACATGGCCCGCAGCACCTGCCGGGCCTGCTCCCGGTGGGCGTTCCAGCGCCCTGCCCGGCCCTGCCAGACGGCTGGCGGGCCACCGCGCTCGCCGTGACGCGGCCTGCGCGGTTCGCCTGGGCAGACTGGGTGGCCCTGGCGGAAGCATACAGCGTGCCGCCGGGCATGCCCCGCAGGATGTTGGAGACGTCCCTGCACCTGCAGGGATGGGTGGTGCGCGCGCCCGCCGCGCGACCCTGACGTGCAGACAGAGGAGAGGGGGACGGACTCACGTGTCCGTCCCCCTCTCCTCGTTTCCGGGAACAGCGCCCGAAGCGCTCCACCTCTGGCGTCTGCCGCCTTTCTGCGCTGCTCGGAGTGATGATTCAACCGTCACCCCGAGCTTCCTGTCAGCTCTGGCTGCTGCCGTTCCCGCCGCGACGTCCCCGGCGACGGCGGCGGCGCTTGCTGGCGTCACTGCCGTCCGCGCCTTCCGCCGTGGCGGGCGCGCTGCCATGGGCGGGCGCGGCGGCCTGCTGGCGCGGCGCGCGGCCGTCCTGACCCTGGTTCTGGTTGCGGAAGTTCCCGCCGTTCCCGTTGCCGCCACGGTTTCCGCCGCGCTCGTTGCCGCTGCGCGCCGTCTGCGGCTGCGGACGGCCACGGAAGCCGCCGCTGCGGTTGTGGCCGCCCTGGCCGTCCTCGGGCGGCATGTTTTCCAGCGTCCAGTCGCCGAAGTACATGCGCTGCACGGTGACGTTCACGGGCCGCAGGTGCTCGTTGCGGGGCCGGTCGAGCGTCACGATGCGGCGCTTGCCGCCGCCACTGTAGTTGCTGGACGGGCGGCTCCCGCCGTCCCGGCCGCGCCCGATCCGCAGTTCATTCCGGTTCCCGCCACGGTTCTGGGCGGCCTGCGCGGGCTGGGTGTCGTCCTGAGCGGCGCGGGGCGCGCGCACGCTGGGGACGAGGGTGCTGAGTTTCTCGCGCTTGCTCGTCTCGCGCTCTTCGCGGCGACGGGCGCGGGGCTTGCCTTCATTGCCGTCCATGTTGCTCTCCTGTGAAAATTCGATCTGCCGGGCCAGCGGGTTGACCTGGGTGATGCGGATGGTGATGTGCTCGCCGACCCGGAAGACGCGGCCCGTCGTCTTGCCTTTCATGATGCCGGCGTCCTCGATGTACAGGTAGTAGTCGTCGTCGAGGTTCGAGATGTGGATGCGTCCCTCGACGCCGTTCTCCAGCGCCACGAACAGGCCGCTCGCGATGACGCCCGACACGTACCCCTCGAACACGCCGTCGAGGTTCTCCTGCGCCCACTTCGCCTGATAGTACTTCGTCAGGTCGCGTTCGGCCTCGCTGGCCGTCCGTTCGCGTTCGCTGGTGTGGCGGCCCATCTCGGCGAGGCGGGCCTCCATCTCGGCCTTCTGCCGGTCGCTGAGTTCACCGCTCAGGCTGGCTTTCAGCATGCGGTGCACCAGCAGGTCCGGGTAACGGCGGATGGGGGACGTGAAGTGCAGGTACTCGTCGAAGGCCAGCCCGAAGTGCCCGAGGTTCTCGCCCGCGTACTTCGCCTGCTGCATGCTGCGCAGCAGCAGGGTGTTCACGGCCGTCTCCTGCGGCGTGCCGCGCACCTTCTTCAGGACCGCCTGGTACGCCTGCGGGGTGGGTTCCCCGCCCGGGAAGGCCAGCCCGAGTCGCCCGATGGCGCTGCTGACCTCCTGGAAGCGCGCCAGGGTCGGCTCCTCGTGAATGCGGTACAGGGCAGGCACGTTGCGTTCCAGCAGGTGCCGCGCGACGACCTTGTTCGCGAGCAGCATCAGGTCCTCGATCATGCCGCGCGCCGTCTCCTCGCGCACCGGCACGAGCTCCAGGTGCCCGCCTTTGCCCACGTCGACCTTCACTTCACGCATCTTGAAGTCGAGGGCTCCCTCGCGCAGGCGGCGTTGACGCAGGCGCGACGTGATCTTCAGCAGCAGGTGCAGGTCGCCTTCCAGGGCGCGCGCGTCGCCCTGCAGGGTCGCGACAGCCTCGCTGTACGCCTGCACCTCGTCGTACGTGAGGCGCGCCTTGCTGCGGATGACGCTCGGCGCGAGCTTCACGTCGAGGATGTCCCCGTCGATGTTCAGTTCGATCAGGGCGCTGAGCGTCAGTCGGTCCTCGTACGGCACGAGGCTGCACACGCCGTTGCTGAGGTGCTCCGGCAGCATCGGCAGCACCTGACCCGGCAGGTACACACTCGTCGCGCGGGCGTACGCCTCGTCGTCGAGCGGCTGTCCGGCCTTCACGTAGTGCGACACGTCCGCGATGTGCACGCCCACCACGAAGTTCCCCTCGGGCGTCGGCTGGATGTGAATCGCGTCGTCGAAGTCCTTCGCGTCGCGGCCGTCCACCGTGAAGATGTTGTAGTCGCGCAGGTCGAGACGCCCGAACAGCGCCGACTCGGGAATGCTGGACGGAATGGCTTCCGCCTCCTCCAGCACCTCCGGCGGGAACTCGTCGCGCAGGCCGTACTTGATGACGACCGCCTGCGTTTCCGTGACGGGGTCGTCCTCGTTCCCGAGGACCTTCAGCACCTGACCGTACACTTCGTCCTCACCGGTGTCTTCCGGCCAGTACAGTTCCGTCACGAGGCGCGCCCCGTCCGGCAGGCCCTCCAGGCCCTCGGGCACCAGCATGATGCGGTGCTTGTTGCGCATGTCGTCCGGCTTCAGGAACGCGTACCCGTGCGAGTGCTCCAGGCTCCCCACCAGCTGCGCGGAGGCGCGCTCCACGACGCGCACCACCACGCCCGCCGGGCTGTCGCCGCGCCGCCCGCCGCGACCCTCGGGCCGGATGAGGACCGTGTCGCCGTTCCAGGCTTCCATGGTGCGGCCCTCGGGGATGTAGTAGTCGTCGCCGCCCGAGTCGGGGATTACAAAGCCGAACCCGCTCGCGGACGCCTGGAAGCGGCCACGCACGAGGTTCATCGCTTCCGGCAGACCGTACGTGCGCTTGCGCGTCTGAATGACGAGGCCCGCGTGCACGAGTTCGTCCATCAGGGCCGTCAGGTCGCTGCGGTACGTGCCGAGCCGCTCGCGGCCCTGCCGGGTGAAGCTGCGTTCGAAGTCGCGGATGTGCACGGGACGGCCGAGTTTACGCAGCTGCTCGATCACGAGCGTCTGCGCGGGGTGCGCGTCCGCCGCTGCGGTGGCGTCTCCGTCGGTCGCGTCGTCCTGTTCCCCGTCGTCCTGCCGTTCGTCCGTCAGCGGTCCGGCGGGCGTCCCGGCGTCCTGCGCCTGCACGGTCACCTTGACGCTGCCCCGGCCACGGTTCCGGCGGCCACGCGGGGCGACAGGCTCGTCCTGCTCCCCCTGTTCGGGTGTGGCGTCCTGCGTTTCCTGCACGGTTGCCAGGGTGTCCGGCGTCACGGCAGGTTCGGCCTGTGCGCCCGTCCCGGCCTGCTCGGCCACCACGTCGGGGGCCGTCGTGCGGGGCTTGCGGCCACCGCGGCGCGTCAGACGCGGCTCCTCAGTGGGCGCCTGCTGCTGGGCGGGCGTCTCGGCGACCGTTTCGGGCGTCGTCTCGACCGGCCCTGCGGCCACTTCGGCCGTCACGGTCTCGTCCTTGCGGGCACGGCCGGGCTTGCGGCCACGACGGGCGGCAGGAGCGGGCTCCACGGGCGTCTCGTCCACGGGCACGGCCACCGACACCACTTCCGGTTCGCTGGGAGCGGCCTCGGGGACAGGTGTCACGGCGGCCCTGCGGCCACGCTTCGCCTTCGTGACGGGCGGCTGGGCAGGTTCCGTGGTCGTCTGCTCGGGTTCCGGCAGGACAGCCTCGGCCGGAACGGCGTCGACCTGCGCATCCTCCATCTGCACGGCCACCGGCGCAACGACAGCTTCCACCTGCACGGCGGCCTTCGGCTTGCGGCCACGGCGCGGCGTGGGAACGGCGATCTCGGGCTCGGGAGTGGGTTCGGGCTGAACGGCCACGTCGGAAGCTTCCACCACTTCAGCAGACGCGGCCACTTCAGGCTGCGCTCCGGGCGCGGCAACGGCGGCCTTCGGCTTGCGGCCACGGCGCGCGGGCGCCACGGGCTGCTCGGGCTCGGGCTGCACGGCCTCCGTGACCTCGGGCTGCGCCTGCAGCGGCCCGGTCACTTCGCTGACCTGCACTTCGCTGGCCTGCTTCGAGGTCCGGCGACCACGGCGGGCCGGAGTCGCGGCCTGCACGGGTTCGGTGATCGGCTCAGCCGCCTGGGCCGGCTGCACGTCGGCCGCTGTGGGCTCCGCGTCCCTGGTCCTGCGGGCGCGGCGGGCGGGGGCCGTCTCGGTCTGCACGGCCTCTGGGATAGGGGTGACGCTCGCCGCGGTACGCTTAGCGCGCTTGCGGCTGGATTCGGCTTCGGGTTGTACGTCTGGCGCGGCGTTCTTCGCCTTGCTCGCCCTCTTCTGGACACTGCTGTCCCGGGGGGTCGCGTCGGGCTTCGTGGCCCCGCGCTCCTTGCTGCTCTTTGGCATTCAGCACCTTTGTGTTCGCTCGCGGGCGGTGCGGTACGCCGGAAACCTCGTCGCATTCCGTCTGCGGGATTTTCGGCGGTACAGTTGCGCGGGGCGGGATTTTCCTGCCCAGCCGCTCCGGCGAGGATTGCTTGTCACGGGCCTGCACAACGCTCAGGTGCAGCCATAGCCCGGAAGCTCCTCCACTGTAGCACGCCCCCACCTTTCCGGCCTGACCGGACCCTCATGCTCAGCGCAGGCAGGGAGGCGGTCCGGAGCGCAACCCGGGTCAGTCCTGCGTCAGGGCGCGCACCCGTCCGCCGAGCGGCGCGTGGTCCGACAGCCTTGCCGCCCGGTGCGCCGTCACGTCCCGCACGTCCACGCCCGCACTCAGCAGATAATCGATGCGCCACCCCACGTCGTTCGCGTACGCGTTCGCGCGGTTGCTCCACCACGTGTACGCGGCCTGCTCGCCCAGCGTCTCTCGGTGCGTGTCGCGCAGGCCCAGCGCGAGCAGCTCACCCATCCACGCGCGCTCGTGCGGCAGGAAGCCGCTGTTGCGGACGTTGCCGCGCCAGTTGCGGATGTCGATCTCGCGGTGCGCGACGTTGAAGTCCCCGCCCAGCACGAGCGGACCCTCCTGCAGCCGAGCCTGCACCCAGGCGCTCAGGATGGGCAGGCTGCGGTCCTTGAAGCCCTGGCGTTCCTCGCCGCTCGACCCGCTCGGCAGGTACAGGCTCGCGTACCGCACGCCGTGCAGGACGCCCGACACGAGGCGGCCCTCGTCGTCCAGCAGTGGGTCCCCGATGCCGATCACCACGTCCTGCAGCGCTTCCCGCGACAGGATGGCGACGCCGCTGTACCCGGCCCTGCTCGCCGGGTGCCACACCGAGTGGTAGCCGAGCGGTGCGAACACTTCCGGCATGCTGCTGGCGCGGACCTCCTGCAGCAGCAGCACGTCCGGCGCGTGTTCCTCCAGCCAGGGCAGCAGGCCCTTGCGCAGGGCACTTCTCAGTCCGTTGAGGTTCAGGGTGACGACATGCACGCCCGGCAGCATACCGCCCGTCCTGCCCGCTCCGGCCCACCCGCACCCCCCCCGGCGGGTGGGCCGGGTTCAGGCTGGAGTCCGGGTGGGCGCGTGTATATTTGCTCTGAAGTTAAGAATCCCTCAATCCCCACGCTGACGACCACGACCCCACCGGAGGACCCTCCATGCCCGACCAGACCCCCGCCCGCCCGCGCAGCCACGCCGTGAGGCGCGCCGCGTTCCTGACCCTCACCCTGACCCTCGCGGCCGCCCGCGCGCAGACGGGCGCGCCCGTCGTGCCCACCAGCGCGCCCGTCACCGCGCCCGGCAGCGCCCAGTCCACCGGCGGCATCCTGCCGCTCGTGTCGGTCGGGCAGCGCTGGACCTCCAACACCGAGACGTACCAGATCCGCGTGGACGGCCAGAATGCCGGTCGTCCCATCGGGCTGGAAGTGTACAGCCCGGCCCTGAACCTGATGGACTACGCGGACGGACGGCGCGGCGCCGGGTACTTCGGCGACGAGCTGTACAAGAAGAACGAACCGTTCGAGACGGTTTTCACGCTGACCGGCCCGTCCGGCACGGTCATCGAACGGCATTACCTCGCGAGCCGCGAGCACGCGTGGGAATCGCTGCTGTCCGGCGGCCTGCCCGCCGGGACGTACACCCTGACGGTCCGCAGCAGCGGCGACGGCAAGAACAGCTTCGCGCTGCGCGTCGCGTCCCCCTTCGCGCTCGAAACGTCGGACTTCAGCGTCAACGCGCGCGACAGCACGCAGCAGGACCTGCTCGCCGCGCGCCTGCGCGTGCCCGCCGCGTGGGTCGGCAAGACGCTCGCCGTGTCGAACTACGACGTGGACGGCCCGCAGGAGGCGCTCACCTGGGTGGTGCAGCCGGACGGGACGCGCGTGAACCTCACCACCAGCAACGACGGCCAGAAGGCCACGAACACCTTCGTGGTCACGCAGGCGATGGTCGGGGAGTGGCCCGTGTACATCCGCGTGCTGCCCACCACCAGGCAGTACTCGAACGCCGTGCAGTTCAGCTTCCGGCTCGACAACCAGCCGGTCACGGCCCTCGTGGGCGGGTTCGCCGACCCCGGCGGGCAGAAGGTCGCCAACCAGCTGATCGTGGACGTGGTGGACCCGCAGGGCCAGCCCATTCCCGGCGCGACCTACAGCGTCGGCAGTGACAACGTCGTCCGGCCGCGCCTCCCGCAGGGCTGGGTGCCCGTCTCCGCGAACGTGCTGGAAGGCCAGGGGACCGTCACGTCCCCCACCGAGCTGCGCGTCGCGCCCGGCAACGCCCGGCTGCGCTTCGTGGCCCGCCCGCCGCAGGGAGCGCTCACGGTGGACGCCGTCGCCGTGTACGGCGACACCCGCATCCCGCTCACGAACGTCCCCTTCGACCTGGGCGGCCGCACGTACGCCGCGCCCGTCACGGTGCCGCTCGCGCCCGGCAGTTACCCCGTCGCGCCCGGCAGCATCCCCGGCGCGACCGTCACGCCCGCCCAGTCGGGCATCGTCACGGACGGCGCGACCGGCCACGTCACGCTGGAGTACAACGTGCGGACCGAGGTGACGCTCACCACGTCGCCCGACGTGCTGGACGCCTGCGACGCCTCGCAGCTGACCGCGCAGGCCAAGACGGACTTCCCGTACCGGCTGCCCAGCACCCTCAACCTGAACCTCCCGGTCGGCTGGAGCAGCGACTACCCGCTGCAGCTGCGCGGCGACCTGAGCAGCAGCACGCCGCTGCGCCTGAAGGTCCCCGTCCGCATCTGCCGCAGCGACAGCGCCGAAGCGGTCCTCGCGCCCGTCGGGGTGCGCGCCACCGGGGACGCCAGCGTCCGCAACCCCAGCGGCGTGAACGTCACGCGCAGCGTCCAGAACGGCCAGCGCGTCCACGTCGCCAAGACCGCCGAGAGCGTCTCGTCGCTCGGCGGGAACGGCCCCAGCCAGCCGGGGTACACCGTCACGCTGCAGATCGTGTCGGACGGCAACGTCGACAACCTCCGCATCCTCGACCCGCTGCCCACCGGGGCGAGCGCGCCCGTGCTGCGTGGCCCGCTCAGCGTGTCCGGCCCGAGCCTCGCGTCGCTCACGCCCACCCTGGACGGCGACACCATCGTCCTGCCGCGCATCCTGCCCGGCACGTACACCGTCCGGTACACGCTGTTCACGGACCTGCCCGCCGACCGCGTCGTGACGACGCCCGAACTGAGCTGGTAACGACACGGTGATCTGACCTTCAGGAGGTCAGCCGGACGGAACGAGGACCGAAGCCGGACAGCACGGTGCCACGAACACGGGGCGGGAGAGCGGGGGAGAGCGGTCCTCACCCTCCCGCCTTCGCTGTGCCTCTCCCACCAGCCCTTTCCGGCACATTGCGCGTTCACTCACCGCGCCGCGCCCCGCAGGCACGGCATGCTGAACGGATGCCCGCCGCCCGCCCCGCCCGCCCCGCCGTGCCGCGTCATGCTTGACACGCTCACCACGCTCTCCTGGCCGTACCTGCTGGCGGTGCTGGCCCTCGCGCTGCACTGGCTCGTGCGCGTGTGGCGGCACGCGCGGCAGGGTGAACGGCCCGCCTTCGCGTACCTCGCCGCGCCGGGCGTGTCGGCCCTGCTCGCCGCGCCGCTCGTACAGGCCGACCCGATGTTCGGGCTGGGCGCGGCCCTGCTCCTGATCGCGGCGTACGCGCCGGGCGCATTCCAGCCCGCCCCGGCCCGCCACGCGAGGCAGGCGCGCGTGATCGGGCGGGGCGCGTTCGTGACGATGGCGTTCCTGGCGGGCGCGTCGGTGGCGCTCGCGCCCGTGCAGATCACGTGGCCGCTCTGGTCAGGGCTGCTGCTCATGGCGTTCGGGTACGCGCTCAGCGGCGCGCGGCCGCCCGTCCGCACCCGCAGCCCGCACCCCGGCTTCGACCTCCGGTTCCGGCCGCTGCAGTCGCCCGCGTGGCCGGACCTGGAATTGCGGCTCGGGAATGGCCGCGCCGAGATCCTGAACGTGTCCTCCGGCGCGCTGTACCTCGCGGGCTGGTCGCCCAGCGGCCAGAACGGCTGGCTGCGCCCGCAGGACCAGCGCGGGCGGCCGCTCACGTCTCTGCCGGTCGGGGCGAGCGCCGTCCTGACGCCCTGGCCGGACGGTCAGCGTGGCGTACGCGTCTGGTACGTCCGGCACGCCGCGCCCGCCGAACCGCTGGTGTTCCGCGCAGACTGGACCGTCCAGAACGACGCCAGCCGCATCCTGAACTGACGGTTCTGGCGCTGGAGGCGCGCCTGGAGCGGCCGGATCAATTGCTTCCCATGCCGGGTTCCTGAATCCTGACTGCGCTATACTCAGGTTAATTATGGCGACCGATGCCAAGCAGCGACCCGTGTACGTCATCAGTGTGGCGGCAGAACTGGTCGACATGCACCCGCAGACCCTGCGCCTCTACGAGCGCAAGGGCCTCATCCGTCCCGGTCGCAGCAGCGGCAAGACGCGCCTGTACAGCGAACGCGACATCGACCACCTGCGCGAGATCCGCAGGCTCACGCAGGAACTCGGCGTGAACCTCGCGGGCGTCGAGGAAGTCATGCGTCTCCAGCACGAACTGGACGACATTCAGGACGAGTTCGAGGCCGAGATCGAGCGCTTGGAGGGCGAGATCCGTTCCCGCGCCCAGGCGGGCGCCCTGCCGTCCAGCGAGGGCCCCGTCAGCGACCCGAAGGACCGGCCCGTGTACGTCATCTCCATCGCGGCGGAACTGGTGGACATGCACCCTCAGACGCTGCGCCTGTACGAGCGCAAGGGCCTGATCCGTCCGGGGCGCAGCAGCGGCAAGACGCGCCTGTACAGCGAGCGCGACATCGACCACCTGCGCGAGATCCGCCGGTTCACGCAGGAGCTCGGCGTGAACCTCGCGGGCGTCGAGGAGATCATGCGGCTGCGCTTCGCGCTGGAAGGCACGCGCGCCCGCCTGGAGAACCGCATCGGGGACATCCAGCAGGACATCCAGAGCCGCATGACCGCGTGGCGTGAACTGCCGAACGCCTCGCCCGCCCGGGGCACGCTCTCCCCGGACGCCCCCGACCCGGATATACAGGACGACTGAAGGTGCGCGCCCTGCTCAGGGCCTTCAGTCGCAGGGAGGTCACTCGCCCGCCCCGGCAGCTCGTCGGGGCGGGCGTGCTGTGCCTGAACGCGCGCGGCGAGGTGCTGCTCGTGCGGCGCGGCGACAACGGCCGCTGGGACGTGCCCGGTGGCCGAGTCGAACCGGGCGAGGCCACGGACGCTGCCGCCCGCCGCGAACTGCACGAGGAGACGACCCTCACCGCCGGGGCGTTCTCGCTGCTCGGCGTGTTCAGCGGCCCGGACACGCTGCACACGTACCCGGACGGCAACACGGTCGCGTGGGTGACGGTGCTGTACCTGACGCGGGACGTGAGCGGCATGCCCACTGCCGCCGACGACGCCTGCGAGGCGCGCTGGTTTCCGCCCGGCGAGGTGCCCGGCCCGCTGTCGCCCGCCACGCGGCAGTACCTGCAGGCGCTGCACGCTTCCCTGCACGCGGGCACGCCCGGCCCGCTATGATGAACTACCGGTGAGCAACGACCAGACCCCCTCCACGCACGGCGCAGGCCCCTCCTGCACGCTCCCCGCCCCGTGCCGCCCCGGCCACGCGCGTGAGTGACCTCTGGGTGATCGGCGACGTTCACGGCGCCCTGTCCAGCCTGCGGACCCTGCTGCAACGCGCCCGGCTCGCCGACTTCGAGGACAACTGGCTGGGGGACGGCGCGACCCTCGTGCTGCTCGGCGACCTGATGGACCGCGGCCCGGACGGGCTGGGCGTGCTGCGATTCGTGCGCCGCCTCGAACAGCAGGCGAGCGAGGCGGGCGGGCAGGTCATCAGCCTGCTCGGCAACCACGAAGTCATGCTGCTCGCCGCGCTCCGCTTCCGGGGGAGGCGCAGGCAGGGCGGCGACCCGTACGGCCTGTACGACTACTGGAAGCAGAACGGCGGCCGACTGCGCGACCTGTCTCAGCTCGAACCCGAGGAGATGGAATGGCTCGAAGAGCGCCCGCCCACGTACCTGCACGGCGACTGGCTGTTCGTGCACGCCGACGCCCGCCTGTACCTCGCGCTGGGCCACACGCGCGAACAGGTCGCGGCGCGCACCTCGGCGTTCCTGCGTGCCAGCACGCCCGAGAACTGGGTGGACTTCCTGAACGCCTTCGCGGAACGCGAGATCTACACCACCGAACAGGGTGGGGACCTCGCGGCGGAAATGCTGGACTTCTTCGGCGGGAAGCGCCTCGTGCACGGCCACACGCCCGTCTTCGTGCTGAGCGGCGAACCGTCCAGCCCCTTCCTGCGGCCGCACAGCTACGCGGGCGGCACGGTCCTCGGCCTGGACGGCGCGATGGCGTACCAGGCGGGCGCGGGCTTCATCGTGCGCCTCGACGCCGACCCGGGCCGCCTCGACCAGCCCGGATACGTCGGTATTCTGGACACCGTGTACCTCACGGAACGCGACCTCGCCGTCGGCCTCCCCCGCACCGAACGCGACTGACCCGGACTCTGCCGGAATCCCGCGGTATGTGCGGGTTCAATCCGGGTGGAACGCCCCTGATCCTGCCCCCGGCCCGGGACGGGCGCGCCGGGACGCACCCACCGGACGGCGAGGGCCGCGCGCCCTGCCCGCCCGCGAGATTCGCTCTAGAATCTCCCGCATGACTGCCACCACCGACTTCCCCGAGTACACGCAGGACGCCCGCGCGCAGGCCGAGCAGGAACTCTTCACGCTGCTGCGCATCCCGTCCGTCAGTGCCGACCCGGCCCGCAGGGCCGACATGCGCCGCGCCGCCGAGTACCTGCAGACGAAACTCGCGTCGCTGGGCTTCACGGCCCGCGTGGACGACACGCCCGGCCACCCCGTCGTGTACGCCGAACGCCTCCAGGCACAGGGCAAGCCCACCGTCCTCATCTACGGGCACTACGACGTGCAGCCCGAAGCGCCCCTCGAGAAGTGGGAGACGCCGCCCTTCGAGCCGACCGTCCGGGACGGCCGCATCTACGCGCGCGGCGCGACCGACGACAAGGGCCAGGCGTACGCGCACGTGCGCGGCGCCGAACTGCTCCTCACGCAGGGCGAACTGCCGGTCAACGTGAAATTCCTGCTGGAAGGCGAGGAGGAGGTCGGCAGCCCCAACCTCGAACCGTACATCCGCGCGCACGTGGACGAACTGCGCGCCGACACCATCGTCATCTCGGACGGGTCGCGCTTCGCTCCCGACGTGCCCACCGTCACGTACGGCCTGCGCGGCCTGAGCTACGTAGAGGTGCACGTGACCGGAGCGAACCGCGACCTGCACAGCGGCAGTTACGGCGGCGCGGCCCCCAACCCCATCAACGCGCTCGCGCAGATCATCTCCTCCCTGAAGGACGAGCAGGGCCGCGTCACCATCCCCGGCTTCTATGACGGCGTGGACGAACTAACGCCCGCCGAACGCGAGATGTGGGCGGGCCTCCCGCACGACGACGCGAGCTTCGCCGCGAGCATCGGCGCGACCGCCCTGCCCGGCGAGGCGGGCTTCAGCACCCTGGAGCGCCTGTGGGCCCGCCCGACCCTCGACGTGAACGGCATCTGGGGCGGCTACCAGGGCGAAGGCAGCAAGACCGTCATCGCCAGCACCGCCGGAGCGAAGATCAGCATGCGCCTCGTGCCCGGCCAGGACCCGGAACGCATCACGCGCCTCATCCAGGCGTACCTGCCGACCATCGCCCCGGAAGGCGCGCAGGTCGTCGTGAAGGACCTGCACGGCGGTCAGCCCGTCCTGATCGACCTCGACAACCCCTACGTGCAGGCGGCCGGACGCGCGCTCGCGGCCGTGCACGGCAAGGCGCCCGTGTACACGCGCGGCGGCGGCAGCATCCCGATCGTCGCGGCGTTCCGCGAACTGCTGCACGCGCCCGTCGTCCTCGTGGACTTCGGCCTGAACGAGGACGCGCCGCACAGCCCCAACGAGAGCTTCGCGCTCAGCGACTACCACGACGGCGTCCTCACGAGCGCCCACCTGCTCCGGGAGATCTCCGGGGCGACCTCTTGAAGCTCGCCTTCCTCTCGTCGCACGGCGGGTCCGGCATGCGCGCCGTGCTGAGCGCCGTGCAGCGCGGCGAACTGCACGCCACGCCGGTCCTGTGCATCAGCAACAACTCCGGCTCGCCCGCCCTGACGCACGCGCGGGACGCGGGCCTGGACACCCTGCACCTGAGCGCCCGCCGCCACCCGGACCCGGCCGACCTCGACCGCGCCATGCTGGACGCCCTGCACGACGCGCAGGCCGACACGGTGGTCCTCAGCGGCTACATGAAGGCCCTCGGGCCTCAGGTGCTCGCCGCGTACCACGGCCGCCTCGTGAACGTGCACCCCAGCCTGCTCCCCAGTTACGGCGGGCGCGGCATGTACGGCGACCTCGTGCACACGGCCGTCCTGGCCGCCGGGGAGAGCGAGTCCGGCGCGACCGTGCACCTCGTGGAGGAAGGCATCGACGAGGGCCCCATCCTCGCGCAGCAACGCGTCCCGGTCCTGCCGGGCGACACGCTCGCCACCCTGCGCGCCCGCGTGATGGCCGTCGAGGGGCCGCTGCTCGTCGGCGCGCTGCGCGACCTCGGCGGGCACGCGCCGGACTGACACTCAAGCTCGGCTCGGTCACCCGAGCCGAGCACGAGTTCCCCAGCGGGGCGCCGGACAGTCCCGGCGCCCCGTCTGCATGCTCCGGCCCTCCCGCCGCCGGGGAGCGGGCTGTCCTGCACGCACTACACTGGTCCGATGACGAATTCAGCCGATTACACTCAGGAACGCCTCGTCGCGGAGGACCTCGCCCGGCAGGCGGGCGTCATCCTGCTGCACTACCGCCGCCACGGCTTCGAGGTGGAACTCAAGACCTCCCAGGACGACCCCGTCACCGTCGCGGACCGCGAGGCCAGCGAACTCATCGTGGCGGGCCTGCGCGCCGCCTTCCCGCACGACGGCATCCTGAGCGAGGAACTGCTCGACACCGACGAGCGCCTGGACCGCGAGCGCGTGTGGATCATCGACCCCATCGACGGCACGAAGGAGTACGTGGACGGCAAGCCCGACTACTGCGTCAGCATCGGCCTGAGCGTGCGCGGCGAGGCGGTCCTCGGCGTGGTGCTCGCCCCGGAGAACGACGAACTGTTCACCGGCATCGTCGGCCAGGGCGTCTGGAAGAACGGCGTCCCGGCAGGCTTCAGTGACCGCGCGCCGCAGCAGAGCGTGATCGCGGTGTCCGACACCGAGCACGAGCGCGAACTGCACGCCTACCCGCTGCCGACCATGCACCCGAGCGGCAGCATCGCCCTGAAGATGGCGCGCATCGCGGCGGGCGAGGCCGACGCGACCTTCACCATGTCGCCGCGCAGCGAGTGGGACATCGCGGCGGGCATGGCGCTCATCGCGGCGGCAGGCGGCACCAGCACGCGCCGCAACGGGACGACCATCACGCTCAACAACGTCCGGACGGACATCGGGCGCGGCCTGCTCGCCGGGCGGCGCGACGTGATGGACTGGCTGAAAGGCGAACTGCTGCGCCTGCACGTGCCGGAACAGGTGCATGCCGTCACCCCGGCGGACGACGTGTGGGCCATCGCGCCGCAGGACGCCCGTGACGGCGTGGCCGCAGGTCTGAAGCTGCACCTGCGGCAGGCGTCCGGCGAGCTGGTCGCGTGGGCGCTCGTGCGGCCCGGCGTGGACCAGAAGGGAGCGGTGCTGGCCCGCGAGGAAGGCGTCCCGAACCACGTCGCCACCCTCCGCAAGGACCTGACCCGCATCTACGGGCCGCTCACGCCCGCCTGACCGGAGAGCCAAAGCAGGCAGGCCCGCGACACTCGTTCGCGGGCCTGCTCTTGGTTGGCGGAGAGGATGAGATTCGAACTCACGGTACCGTTACCAGCACATACGCTTTCCAGGCGTACCCCTTCAACCACTCGGGCACCTCTCCACAATCCTGGCCGGTGTCAGCGCCTTGCGGCGTCTGTCTTCCGGAGCGGCTCAGGTTAGCGTACCTCCGCGCATCGCGCAAGCGCTCCGTCCGCCGCGCCCGCCGCCGCACCTCACGTCTAGCTCACGCCTTGACCCCCGGCGGGCCGCGCCGCTACACTCGCAGGCAATGAACACGGCCCGCAACGCCAATAACGACGATTCCCGGTAGGGGACGCCGTTGCCGTGTATCGCGCCCCCGCCCCTCAACGGAGCGGGGGCGTTCCCTTTCCCGCCCGCCGCCAGAAGGAGTCCCATGACCACCCCCGAAACGCCCGCGCAAGCCACCCACGCCCTCCCCCGCACCCTCACCCGCGACCTCGGCCGCCACGACGGGCAGCAGGTGCGCCTGCAGGGCTTCCTGCACGCCCGCCGCGACCTGGGCGGCGTGCAGTTCGCGGTGCTGCGCGACGTGAGCGGCGTCGCGCAGTGCGTCGGCAGCGGCCTGCACCTGCCCCTCCCGGAGAGCAGCATCGAGGTGACCGGCACCGTCAAGGCGCACCCCAAGGCGCCCGGCGGGTACGAGATCCAGATCACGGACTTCCGCGTGCTGAGCGCCGCCGTGCAGGCCAGCCCGCTCGAAATCCCGAAGATGGAGTGGAACGTCAACCCTGAGACCATGCTCGACTACCGCTACGTGTCGCTGCGCGGCCTGAAGGAACGCGCGACGCTGCGCGTGCAGGCGGAACTCGTGCGCGCCTTCCACGAGCACCTGAACGCCGAGGGCTTCACCGAGATCAGCACGCCGAAGATCGTCTCGGCCGGCGCGGAGGGCGGCGCGAACCTCTTCAAGCTCGACTACTTCGGCGAGCAGGCGTACCTCGCGCAGAGCCCGCAGCTGTACAAGCAGATCATGGTGGGCGTCTTCGAGCGCGTGTACGAGGTCGCGCCCGTGTACCGCGCCGAGGAGCACGCCACGAGCCGCCACCTGAACGAGTACCTCAGCCTCGACGTCGAGATGGGCTTCATCGACTCCGAGGAGGACGTGATGGCCCTGGAGAACCGCCTGCTCGTGAGCATCATGGCGCACCTGAAGGCCACCTGCGCCGCCGAGTTCGCGCTGCTCGGCGCGGCCCTGCCCGCCCTGCCGGACTTCATCCCGCGCATCCCGCTGATGGAGGCGCGCGAACTGGTGCACCGCGAGTACGGGCACGTGGTGGGCGGCAAGGACCTCGACCCGGAAGCGGAACGCCTGCTGTGCCAGTACTACCTGGAGCGGCACGGCAGTGACTTCGTGTTCGTCACCAAGTACCCGCGCGCCGCCCGGCCCTTCTACGCGTACCCCGAGGAGGGCGGCGAACTCACGCGCGGCTTCGACCTGCTGTTCCGCGGCATCGAGATCACGTCCGGCGGGCAGCGCATCAACGAGTACGAGATGCTGATGGACAGCATCCGCACGTACAAGCTCAACCCGGAATCGCTGGCCGGGTACAGCGAGGTCTTCAAGTACGGCATGCCGCCGCACGGTGGCTTCGCCATCGGCGCGGAACGCCTCACGGCGCGCCTGCTGGGCATCGCGAACGTCCGGTACGCCCGCGCCTTCCCCCGCGACCGCAACCGCCTCACCCCCTGATACGGTTGCTGAACTTTTGGAGTTCAGCCGAGCGGAACGCGAAGCCGCCGCCCGGCCGCGAGCATCAAAACCGTATGAGCAGCACGGAAAGCGCCCCCCACCGGTCATGGTGGGGGGCGCCCGTATGAAGTGTCAGTGCGGGATCAGAAGCGGTAGGCGAGGCCGATCTTGGCCTTGACGACGTTGGTGGGCTGGTTCACGAGGCTGTCGAGGTTCGTGTACGCCGCGCCGTCCGAGCTGGACACGGTGCCGCTGTTCGTGCCGTCGTTGTAGCTGATGGGGCCCGCGAAGTAGTGGTCGTAGCCGAGGTCGCCGGTCAGGCTGAGGTTGCCGGTGATGGCGTACCCGGCCGCGACGCCCGCGCCCAGGCCGATCTGGTTGGCGGTGTAGGTGGTCTTGCCGCCACCGTTGCCGAAGTCCGCGACGGCCTGGAACATGTTGTAGCGCGCGCCGCCGTACACGTAGGCGTTCACGCCGGGCACGGCGGAGGGCAGGTCGTAGGTGGCGTCGGCGCTGAGGGTGGTGCTGTGGCCGGACTCGCTGCCGCCCGCCTGCTTGTAGGTGCCCCAGGTGCCGAGGCCGAGGTTGGCGTCGTCGTTCAGGGAGTCGTTGACGCGGCTGTAGTCGGCGCCGACGCGGAAGCCGAAGGGACCGGCGACGTTCCCGGCGCGCAGCGTGATGCCGCCGCTGAGGCCCTGCTGGTACCCGCCGTTCAGGCCGAGTTCGACGTTGTTGAGGTTGGGGGTGTAGGTCTGCGCGCCAGCGGTGGCGAGGGTGGCGGCGACGACGGTGGCGGTCAGAGCGAGGAAGTTCTTCATGCCTTCCAGCCTGGGCCAGCAACATGAGTCGCTTCCTCAGAAAGTCTCACGGAGCCTTGAAGGACGGAACAGATGAACGTCAGGTCAACACGCCCGCCCTGTCCGTCAGAACGAGTACGTGAAGCCCGCGCGCCCCAGCAGCGGCCCCTGCCACACGGCGCTCACCTCCGCGAACAGCTGCGTCTGGCCGTTCAGTTCGTTGCTGAGGCCCGCCGTGACGCTGGGGCGCAGCAGCACGGGCCGCCCGAAGGTCAGGGACACGCCCGGCCCGGCGTACACGTTCCAGCTGGACGTGGACGGACCGACCGGCAGCACCGCCAGCAGCGAGCCGTCCAGGGCGTTCCGTGCGCCCAGGTCCGCCGTGACGCGGGCGTTCACGCCGAAGCCCGCCACGATGGTCGCGTTCAGGATCGTGACGGCCGGACTGAGGGACGCGCGGCCGTCCGTGCCGTACGCCCCGCCGAGCGACACCTGCAGCGCCTGCGCGTGCCCCACGCTGCCCAGCAGTGCCCCCAGCAGGGGCAGGGCGGCCACGAGGCAGCAGGAGGGGTGGCGGACGGACGGGAGGGGAGAGGAGTACGGAAGCATGACGCGCTCCAGCATGCCTGAAACACGTCAGCGCCGTGCAGGGGAACCGTTCACCCACCACAGGAGAACCCCGCCGGTCCGGGTGGACGCGGCGGGGTGGGCGGGCGGGCGGGCGGAACTCCGGGTTACCCTCCGGCGAGGGCGGACAGGAACTCCTGGTTGTTGCGGGTCTTGCCCATGCGGCCGAGCAGCATCTCCATCGCGTCGGCGGGATCCATGTCGCTGATGACCTTGCGCAGCAGCCACATCTTCTGCAGGGTGCCGGGGTCCATCAGCAGCTCCTCGCGGCGCGTGCCGGACTTCGTGATGTCCATGGCGGGGAACACGCGGCGTTCCTCCAGGCGGCGCGACAGCACCAGTTCGGCGTTGCCGGTCCCCTTGAACTCCTCGAAGATCACGTCGTCCATGCGGGAGCCTGTCTCGACGAGCGCCGTCGCGAGGATCGTGAGGCTGCCGCCGCCCCGGATGTTGCGGGCCGCGCCCAGGAAGCGTTTCGGCCAGTGCAGGGCGTTGCTGTCCAGACCGCCGGACAGGGTGCGGCCGGTGGGGGGCGTCACGAGGTTGTTCGCGCGGGCGAGGCGCGTGATGCTGTCGAGGAGGATCACGACGTCCCCGCCGTCCTCCACGATGCGCCGGGCGCGTTCGTGCACGAATTCCGCGACGCGCACGTGGTTCTGCGGCGGCTCGTCGAAGGTGCTCGCGATGACCTGCGCGCCCTCCACGCTCTCGCGGAAGTCCGTGACCTCCTCGGGGCGCTCGTCGACGAGCAGGACCATCACGGTCACGTTCGGGTAGTTGCGGACGATGCTGTTCGCGATCTTCTTCAGCAGCGTGGTCTTGCCGGCCTTGGGGGGCGCCACGATCAGCGCGCGCTGCCCCAGCCCGATCGGGACGAGCAGGTCCACCACGCGCAGGCTCAGGCCGTCGTCACGGCCCGGCTCTTCCAGCACCAGCTGCTGTTCCGGGAAGGTGGGCGTCAGGTCGTCGAAGCGGGGGCGCAGGCGGGCCGCTTCGGGCTCCAGGCCGTTGATCGCCTCGACGCGCACGAGCGTCCCGTAGCGTTCGTTCTCGCGGGGGGTGCGGGCGCGGCCGATCACCTGGTCGCCGGTCCGCAGGTGGTTCTGCTTGATGACGCCGGCCGTGACGAGCACCGTGCGCGATTCGGCGTCCAGCAGGTCGCGCTGCAGGAAGCCGTATCCGTCCGGCGCGATCTCCAGGTAGCCGCTCGCGAGGACCTGCCCGTCGCGTTCCGCCTGCCGCTCCAGGATGGCGAGGGCGAGGGCGTCCTTCTTGAGCTTGCGGTAGTGTTCGATGCCCATGCCGGCCGCAATCAGGTGCAGTTCCGGCAGGATCTTGTTCTGCAGGTCGGCGTAGTTGTAACTGTCGCCGGGGCTGTCGGGGGCGGGGCGGGAGCGCTGGTCGGTCATGCGGCACGCCCTTGCTGGGGTGCCGGTGGGGTGTGGGGGGTCATGGGGTCTCCTTGCGCCGGGGGCGGCAGGGGCCGCGTGCCCGGGCGGGGCAGGCGGTCGAGGGGGGAAGGACAGGGTCCTTGGTGTACAAGGTACGGTATGTCGGGCGGGTGGTGCCTCACCCGGGAACACCTGGTGCCCGGAGTGCCGGTCGCGCCGGGAGTAAAGATGCGGTGGAGGGTGCAGGTTCAGCATACGTCCGTCCGGTCGGCGCGCGCCAGGGGCAGACGACCGGGGAGCGGGGGTCAGCCGAGCATCATCTCGTTGAATTCCTCCATCAGCACCTCGCCGTCCTGCACGCTGCGCGCCACCACGAAGATGGTGTCCTCGCCCGCGATGGTGCCCACGATGTCGTCCCGCCGCAGGCGGTCGAGGAGCAGGGCCACGCCGGTCGCGTGCCCGTCGGCGGTGCGGATCACGAGGACGTTCTCGCCGCGGTCCACGTCCGTCACGAAGTTCTGGAAGAGGCGTTCGAGTTCCACCTGGGTGGTGTCGTGGTGGTTGACCTGCGCGAGCGAGTAGCGGTGGCGACCCTTGCCGACCGGGAGGCGCACGAGGCGCAGTTCGTTGATGTCGCGGCTGACGGTGGCCTGCGTGACCACGATGCCCTCTGCGCGCAGCCGGGCGACGAGCTCCGCCTGCGTGGCGATGCTGTCCTGCGCGATGATGTCCTGAATGCGGCGGTGCCGCTGGTCCTTGCTGAGCATGATGAATAGTTATACACAAATGGGCTGAATATGCAAGCGCTCATTCATGCCACCATGCCCCACGCCCACTCAGTCCCCGGGCAGCAGACGCACCGCCTCATCCAGCAACCGCCGCGCCACCTCCCGCTTCGACGTGCGCGGCCACGCCTCCCACGACCCGTCCGGCCGCACCAGCGTCACCTCGTTGTCGTCCCCGCCGAACGACGTCCCCTCCTGCGTCGGATAATTCAACAGGATGAAATCCGCGTTCTTCCGCTGCGCCTTCGCCGCCGCGCGCTCCACGCCCGCATGCGTCTCCATCGCAAAGCCTACCAGTACCCGGCGGCCCTTTTGTCCCCCCAGCTCCGCCAGGATGTCCGGATTCGGCACCAGACGCACCACCACCTCCTGCGCCACCTTCGCCTGCTTCTCCTGCGACTGCTCCGCCGCCCGGTAATCCGCGACCGCCGCCGTCATCACCACTACGTCCGCCCCCAGCGCCGCACCCACCACCGCGTCCCTCAACTCCAGCGCCGAATCCACCCGGCGCACCTCCATGCCCGCCGGGTCCGGCAGCGACACCGGACCCGACACCAGCACCACCCGCGCGCCCCGGTCCCGCGCTTCCTCGGCCACCGCGAACCCCATCTTCCCGCTGCTCGGATTGCTGATGAACCGCACCGGGTCCAGGTACTCCCGCGTCGGCCCGGCCGACACCACCACCCGCCGCCCCGCCAGATCCTGCACGCGCGGCCGCACCAGCGCCAGTGCCGCCGCCGCGATCGCCTCCGGCTCCGCCATGCGCCCCAGCCCCTCCCCCTCGCCGCTCGACCCGAACGCCCCGTACTCCGGCCCCAGGAACCGGTGCCCGAACCCGCGCAGCACCGCCACGTTCGCCTGCACCGCCGGATGCGACCACATCCGCTCGTTCATCGCCGGGACCCACAGCACCGGCCCCGGCACGCTCAGCAGCGTCGCGCTCGCCAGGTCGCTCGCCCGCCCCTGCGCCGCCCGCGCCAGCAGGTCCGCGCCCGCCCCCACGCACACCGCCACGTCACACCGCGCCAGCGTCAGGTGCTGCGCGGACGGCTGCGGCACGAACCACGACTCGTCCGTCGCCACCGCGTCGTCCGCCGCCGTGCTCAGGCTGAGCGGCGTCACGAACGCCAGGGCCGCCCGCGTCGCGATCACCCGCGTCCGGAAACCCGCCTCCCGCAACCGCCGCAGCGCCGACGGCGCCTTCACGGCCGCCATGCTGCCCCCCACGATCACCAGCGCCGTCGGCCGCGCCCCCGGAAACGCCGCCTCCACGGACGACCGGGCAGGGGAGGACTCGGGATGGACAGGCGCGACATCGGGACCGGAACTCATCCCCCCAGTCTAAACGAGCTGCCAGACCGCCCCACCCCGCCCAGGCACCCCGGTCGCCCGGGGACGCGAACGGAGCCGAACGGGCGTCCAGGCCCCGCGCCCCCGCCGCACCTCACGCTCAGGCCGGACCGGACGAACGCCGGATCACTCCTCCAGGTCCCCGCCCCACCCCTCCCCGTCCATCTCCAGCACGTCGCCCGCCTCCGGCATGTCCTTCAGCAGCGACCAGATCAGGCCCGGCGCGTACCCCCGCCGCACCAGGAACGCGAACGCCCGCCGCTTCGGGTCCGGCGCCCGCAGGAACCCCGGCCAGCGCCGCGCCAGCAGCTGCCGCGCCTCCAGCACCTCCACCTCCGGATCCCGCGCCTCCAGCACCTCCTCGATCAGCGCGCCCGCCACGCCCCGCTGCCGCAACTTCTGCCGCACCCGCCCCGCCCCCACCCCCGGCCGCCGCGCCTCCGACAACGCCACCTGCTCATCACTCAGGTACCCCAGCTCCCGCACCCGCCCCAGCACGCCCTCCACCAGTGCCGCGTCCTCCGAGCGCCGCAGCATCCGCGCCCGCAGTTCCGCCTCGCTCAGCGCCCGCTGCCCCAGCGCACGGAACGCATACATCAGCAGCGCCTCCCGCACCTCCTCCGGCGACCGCGCCCGCTGCGCCCCCACACTGCCCTCACCGTCACGCCGTTCACGACCACGCCTCATGCCCGCATTCTCCCACCCGCCCCCCGGCACTTGCCCACACCCGCCACACCCTGTACACTTCATAAGTTGCCTGTACCGCAGGCACACCTGCACGGCACCCGCCACGCAGGCCGCGCACGGAGGCCAGCGCGCCCCCCTGACGCTCGCGTTCCCGCCCGCCCGGCAGGAACCGCCCCGCCCACGCGGGAGAAGGAGACCATCATGGCCTTACGCCACAAGTCCGCCCAGAAACGCCACCGCCAGAGCCTCAAGCGCCGCGCCCTCAACCGCAGCCGCAAGAGCACCATCAAGACCTTCGTCAAGAAGGCCGTCGAAGCCGCCCACCTCAGCGCCGACAACGCCGCCGAAATGCAGCGCAAGGCCGAGAGCCTGATCGACAAGGCCGCCAAGGGCAGCACCATGCACCGCAACACCGCGGCCCGCAAGAAGAGCCGCCTCGCCAAGCGCATCAACAAAGAAGCCGCCGCGCAGGCCGCCCAGAAGTAACCAGACCCCACCACAATCAGAGGAGCGGCACCCATACACGGGGAGCCGCTCCTCTTCTGTCAGGTGTGAACGGCCTCTCACCGTCCGGTTTCCCTGTCAGCGCTGCACCTTGATGTCGAGTGTGCCGAAGTAGTCAAGGTACGTGATCTTCAGCTGGTACACGCCGATCTTGTCCTTGTTCGCCATCCTGATCCGCCAGTGGCCTTTCGGGCACTGCTGCCCGCCCACCTGCTCGCCTTCCGGGCTGATGAGGCGCAGGATCACCGTGCCGGAGCGTGACGTGCATTCGCCCTCGACATCCACTCCGGCGCTGCCGTTGAGGTACGAGTAGCTCGTCTCGCCGGTCACGTTCCACATGCGCGTGTTGTTCACGGTGACCAGCCCGAGCTTGATGCCGCCGTAGTGGTAGATGAGCCCGATGGTGGTGGCGAGCAGCAGCAGCAGGGCAACGAGGAATCGCATGTTGAGTCACACTTTAGCGGGTCGGGTGCGTCTTGTGTACGGACGTTGCCGGGCGCGTCAGGGTGTGTCGGTGGGGGAGACCATGAAGCCGTACGTGCCGGGGCCGACGTGCGCGCCGATGACGCAGCCGAGCAGCTGAAGGCGGCCGCGCCTGACCTGCAGGGAGGAGCGTTTCACGGCGTTCTGGAGGTCCTGCAGGCGTTCCGGGTCGCGCCCCGCGTGATACACGGTGACGTTGACGGGCCGGCCCTGCGCGTGCTGTTCGAGGTGCCGGACGAGGTCCTGTTCGGCGGTGTTCACGCGGACGCGGCGGCGCGCGGCGATGCTGCCGTTCTCGAAGCCGAGGACGGGCCGCATGCCGGTCAGGTTGCCGAGGACCAGCGCGGCGCGGGAGAGGCGGCCGCCGCGCTGCAGGTATTCGAGGTTCGGGACCACGAATTCCGCGTGGATGTTCCCGCGCAGCGTTTCCAGGGCCTGCGTGGCCTGCTGGACGCTGAGGTGCCGGTCGCGGTGGCTGGCGGCGGCGATGAGCAGCTCGGCGAGTCCGGCGGACGCCATGCGCGAGTCGAAGACGGTGACGCGGTCGGCCGCGCCGAGTTCCTTCGCGGCCTGCCGGGCGTGCCCGGCGGTGTCGGAGATGCTGGCGGACAGGTGGAGGCTGAGCACGTCCCGGCCCGCGTCGAGGTGGGGGCGGTACGCGCGCATGAAGGCCTCCACGCTGGGGGGTTCGGTGGTGGCCTGGTGGCCGGCGCGCATACGGTCGTAGAGGGTTTCCGGGTCGAGTTCCGTCCAGTCCTGGTAGCGGCGGCCCTGCAGGGTGACGGTGAGGGGCAGCGAGGTGACGTTCATGTTCCGCAGGTCTGCCGGGCCGAGGTCGCAGGTCGAGTCGGTCACGAGCGCGAAGCCGGTGTCGGCCGCGGGGCGGGTGGGGGTGGTCATTGGCTGCATGATGGGCACGTGCCTGAAGGGCCGCCATGACCTTTTTCACGCTTCCCTCACGAATGCCTGTCCGGGGTGCCGGATTGCGCGCCGCGAACACCGGAACTGACGACGGACCGCTATACTCCGCACCCGATGCTCACTGACCACCTGTCCACCCGTCAGCCTGCGGCCCGCGCCGCCGGGAAGCCATGAAGGTCGGCGTGCTGTGTCACTCCGGCGCGGGCGGTTCCGGGGTGGTGGCCACGGAACTCGGCCTGGAGGTCGCCAGGGCCGGGCACGAGGTGCACTTCGTGGGCGCGTCCGTGCCGTTCCGGCTGGGCGGGCATCCGGGCCTGTTCGGGCGGGGGCCGTACTTCCATCAGGTGAGCAGTTACGCGTACGCGCTGTTCGAGCAGCCGTACCCGGAACTGAGCGCCGCGAACGCCCTGACCGAAGTGATCCTGGAGCACGACCTGGACCTGACGCACGCGCACTACGCGATTCCGCACGCGACGGCCGCCATCCACGCGCGCGCCATCACGGGCCGTTCGCGCGTCATCACGACGCTTCACGGCACCGACGTGACGCTGGTCGGCGCGGACCCCAGCTTCCTGCACAGCACGCGGCACGCGATCCTGAAGTCCGACATGGTGACGGCCGTGTCGAAGTTCCTGGCGGACCAGACGCGGGACGTGTTCGGGGTGGACGTGCCGATCGAGGTGATTCACAACTTCGTGGACACGGACCGCTTCCGGCGCAACCCGGACCCGACGGTGCGCGCCCGCTTCGCGCACCCGGACGAGGCGCTGATCGTGCACGTCAGCAACTTCCGGCCCGTGAAGCGCGCGACGGACGTGATCGAGACGTTCGCGCGCGTCGCGTCGGAACTCCCGGCTCGCCTCCTGATGATCGGGGACGGGCCGGAACGCGTCGCGGCCTTCGAGCTGGCGCAACGGCTCGGCGTGATCGGGCGCGTGCAGTTCCTGGGGTCCTTCCCGGAGGTGCAGTCGGTGCTGGGCATCGCGGACCTGTTCCTCCTGCCGAGCAGCCAGGAAAGCTTCGGTCTGGCAGCGCTGGAGGCCATGGCGTGCGAGGTGCCGGTCGTCGCAACGCGCGCGGGCGGCATTCCGGAAGTGGTGCTGGACGGCGTGACGGGCGCCCTCGCCGGGGTGGGCGACGTGGACACCATGGCGCACGCCGCCCTGTCCATCCTGCGTGACCGGGACACGTACCTCGCGATGGGTCAGGCGGCGCGCAGGCGGGCGGTGGAGCACTTCCACCCGTCGCTGATCGTGCCGCAGTACCTGCAGGCGTACGCGCAGCTGCTGCAGCCTTAACGCGGAACGCGGAACGGCGCGGCCTCCCGTGGGATGGCCGCGCCGCTCTCTGCGTGGTTCAGCGCTGCGTGTTGACCGTCACACCGTTCACGGTGCCGCTCGACGTGACCTTCACGGCGCGGCCCACGTCGATCAGCAGGCCGTTCCAGCCGGGCTTCAGGTTCGCCTGGAAGCCGCGTGCGGCGCCCACCTGCGACGCGCTGCTCGCGAAACTCACCACGAGCACCGACTTGCCCACGAATGCCGACGTTTCCTGCAGTCCCTCGGTGTCGTCGCGGCGGCCGTTGCCGTTCCCGTCGCCGTACACGTAGAAGCGCAGTTCCGCGATGCTCGCCTGCCCCTGGACCGTCACGGGCTCCAGCACGCCCGGCCAGAAGATCGCGTCCGGGCGCAGCTGCACCAGCGTCCGCTGGGGCGGCAGGACGCTCGGCAGGTCGATGCTGAAACGGCTGCCCGTGACGGGCACGCTCGCCAGTTCCGACACCGGCTGACCGCCCGGGTCCATCGTGAACCCGCCGATGCGGGCCTGCGCGGGCAGGGGACCGCTCACCGTGCCGCTCACCGTCAGTCCGTTCAGGGTGCCGCCGGACTGGGCGGCGGTCAGACTGGTCGTGGCGGCCAGCAGCAGGGCCAGCAGGGTCCTCTTCATGCCCAGAGTATAGGCCGCGAAGCTGACGGCCCGGTGACGGCCCCTCACGCGGCCCTGAGCGTGCCCTCACGCGGCACGCACCCAGCCGCGAGGGTCAGAACCTGTAGCCTTTCGGGACGACCACGATGCCGCTCTCGGTGATCTTGAAGCCGCGCGCCGCGTCCTCCTCGGCGTTCAGGCCGATACGGGTTCCCTCGGGCACCTCGACATCCTTGTCGATGATGGCCCGGCGGATGTGCGCGTTGCGGTGCACCTCGACATTGTCGAACAGCACGCTGCTCTCCACCAGCGAGTAACTGTGCGTGCGCACGGCGCGGCCCAGCACGCTGTCACGCACGGTACCGCCGCTGATGATGGTGCCGCCCGCCATGATGCTGTTGAACGCCTGCCCCTTGCGGCCCTCGACCTCGTGCACGAACTTCGTGGGCGGCGAGAACTCGCTGCTGGTGCGCAGCGGCCACTGGTGGTTGTACAGGTCGAATTCCGGCGAGACGCTCACGAGGTCCATGTTCGCCTCGTAGTACGCGTCGAGCGTCCCCACGTCCTTCCAGTACGTGTTCGCGATGCCTTCCTGACCGGGAATCGGGTTCTTGTGGAAGTCGTAGGCCTGCACCTTGTACCCGGCCGCGAGCGCGTGCGGGATGACGTCCCCGCCGAAGTCGAACCCGGCCAGGTCGCCGCCCATGTTGGTGTTCAGCAACTCGTCGAGCGCCTTGCGGGAGAAGATGTAGTTGCCCATGCTCGTCAGGGTCGTGGTGGGGTCACCGGGAATGCCGGGCGGGTTGGCGGGCTTCTCGAGGAACTCCGTGACGCGCCAGTTGTCGTCCACCTGCATCACACCGAACCGGTGCGCTTCGGTCTGCGGCATGGGGTACGCGGCGATGGTGACGTCCGCGCCCGCGTCGATGTGCTGCTCGACCATGTGCCGGATGTTCATCTTGTAGATGTGGTCGCCGCTGAAGATCGCGACGTAATCCGCGTCGTAGTTGTCGATCAGGTGCATGTTCTGGTACACCGCGTCCGCCGTGCCGCGGTACCAGACGGGCCCCAGCTCCTCGAAGCGGTACATCTGCGCGGGCACCAGCGTGATGAAGTAATCGCTGAGGAACGTCCCGAAACGCCAGCCGCGCTGGATGTGCTCCGTGAGGCTCTGCGCCTTGAACTGCGTCAGCACGTAGATGCTGAAGATGTCGCTGTTCATGAAGTTGTTGATCGCGAAATCGATGATGCGGTACTTGCTGCCGAACGGCACGGCCGGCTTGGAGCGTTTCAGGGTGAGTGGTGAGAGACGGCTGCCCTGCCCGCCCGCGAGAATCATGCCCAGAATGCGTGCTGATTTCATAACATCCCCCTCGTGACCTGCTGTCGCGGTGCTTGTCCGCCTGATTCGTGATGTCGGGCCGGAGTGCGGCGCGCACGCCTGCGCCGTGGACTTCCCGTGCTTCATCCCGCGTGGTCCGGTCGAGCCGGGCACACTGGCCTGTCATGGATACCGTCCAGCCCGGTACGCACAGCATACCGGCAAGGGGTGGCCCCGCCGCAAGTGCATGAGGAGCAACCGCAGAAACACTGAAGCGCGTTCCGGCCCGGCAGGGCCGCGGAGTGCGGGGGCCGGGGTGCCGTGCGCGTGCCGTTCAGTTCCCGCCGAGGGCGTCCAGCAGGCCGAGCGCCTCCAGCAGCCGGTCGGCGTGCACGCGGATCGCGGCGCGGAGCTGCTGCGCCTCGAACTGCACGCGCGCCAGCGAGAGCGGGTCGCCGCCCGCGCCGCTCAGCTGCGCCACGCGGCGCTCCAGCTCCTGCGAACGCTGCCGCAGCGCCGAGAACTGCATCTGGTGCTGCCGGGCCGTGTTCAGCGTGTCCTGCAGCAGCGCGGCCGCCTCGCGCTCCACCTGCGCGAGCGCCTGCTGGGCCTCGCGCACGCGCGGGTCGCTGTCGGCCGCGTCGCCCGCCTGCCACTCGGCGTAGTTCAGGGTGTGGCGGGCACGCAGCACGTTCGGGTGCAGCTGCACGCTGATGCTGAGCCGCTGCGCTTCCAGGTCGATGTCCGGCACCAGGGGGGCCACGTCCGCGAACTGCTCGTCTGCGAGCGGCGCGAACACCTCCAGGAAGGCGCGCGTCTGCGTGAGCATCAGGCGGTTGTGCGCGAGCTGCGTGGTCATGGAGCTGTTGTTGCGCCCGTCACCGGGCACGTTGCCGCGCCGCTGCGCCTGCTCCGTGAACTTCAGTTCGCTCTCCAGTTCGCGGACCGTGAGGTCCAGCAGGCGTTCCTGCGCGCGGGCGCTGCGGACCTGTTCGGCCATCTCGGCGCGGGCGTGCTCGGCGCGCATGCTGCTCAGTCGGTCCTCGGCCTCCCAGCGGCGCAGTTCGGCGTGCGTGGCCTGCACGTCCCACTCGGCGGCGCGTTCCAGGCCCGCGAGTTCCGGTGTGACGCGGATGGCGTCCAGGGAGCGCTGCGCCGTCTCGCTGTGCACGCGGGCGAGCAGCAGCGGCAGGTCGTGCGCGCGGCGGCCCCACTTGACGGGCGCGCGGACCGGTTCGGCGTTCGGGTCCGGTTTGACGGGCGCGGGGGCCGTCTGCATGAACAGCGACAGGGACTGCGTGGCGGCCTCCAGCCACTTGTCGGCGCGGGCGTCGCCGAGGTCCTCGCGCAGCGTGCCGTACATGTCCTGCAGCACGGCCACCACCTCGCGCGGCCCGAAGGGCTGCATGGCGGGCCAGCCGCGCCGGGTGACGGCCGCCTGCACGAGCGTGTCGGCGCGGCGCAGGCCCATCTCGGGGCTCAGTGTCTGCCGCAGCCAGTCGCGGTACGGGTCGCTGCTCAGGCTGCTGACGTTCACGCGCCCCTCCCGGCGCGCCGCTGCCTGAGCGCCTCGTACAGCACGAGCGCACCTGCCACGGACACGTTCAGGCTGTCCGCCTGCCCCTGCATGGGAATCCCGACGCGCACGTCCGCCTGCTCGCGCCAGTGGGCGGGCAGGCCGTCGTGCTCGCTTCCCAGGCACAATGCCACGCGGCCCGTGAGCGGCGCGTCCCAGTACACGGTGCTCGCCTCGGGCGTGCACGCCACCAGCCGGAAGCCGTGCCGCCGCAGCCACGCGAGCGCGTCCGCCTCGGGCAGGCCCGCCACGGGGCGCGAGAAGACGCTGCCCTGGCTCGCGCGGATCACGCCGGGATTCCCGAGGTCCGTGCCGTCCCCGACCACCAGGACGGCGTCCACGCCCACCCCGTCCGCCGTGCGCAGCAGTGCCCCGAGGTTCCCGGGTTTCTCCAGCCCCATCAGCAGCAGCACCAGCGTGTCCTCGCCCGGCTCCGGCAGGGCGGGCCGGAACGGTTCGGCGAGCGCGAGCAGGCCGTCCGGGTTCTCGCGGTGACTGGCCTTCTCGAAGGGCGCGCGGCCCAGCACCGTCACGTTCCCGGCCGCGTCCTGCAGCGCCCCGGCGACCTCGCGGGCCTCGTCGCTGTACAGGTCCGGGCACACGAACAGCTGCCGCAGCTGCACGCCCGCCTCGTGCGCGCGGCTCAGTTCACGCGCGCCCTCCACGAGCCACACGCCTTCCGCGTCGCGTTCACGGCGGGACTTGAGGCGCACGAGGCGTTTGACCTGGGGATTCTGCAGGGAATGGACGGGTTCCGGAACTGACATCACGGCCATTATGACGCGTGGGGCCAGGGCCGCGCCGTACGACGCTCCGCCCGCACGGCGCACGGGCCGAGAGGCTGTGAGATCCGCGTCAGGCGGACCTGATATCGTGGGCTGTCCGGCACGCGGGCGGTGCCGCGCGGCCCGCCCCCGCGCCCGAAAGCTCCCCATGACCGCACCCCCTCCACCCGACCCCGCCCCGACCGGCCGCGACGCCCGCGCCCTGCCCGCCGTGTGGATGCGCGCGCTGGTGTCGGTGCTGCTCCCGCTCGCGTGGCTGGTGTTCGGGCTGACGCTCGGCGAGTCCCTGCACGCGCGGCAGGCGCTGGCGTCGCAGACGAGTCCGGCCCTGCCGGAACTGCGGCCCGTCCCGGTTCCGCAGCCCAGCGTGGGCGGTCCCGGTCAGGTCAGTGAGGCGCCCGCCCCGGCCCTGCGCGCATGGCCGCGCCCGCTCGCCGTGCCGCGCCTGCACGCGGTCCCCGGCGTCCAGCCGCGCCTCGTGACGCTCGGCCGCCTGAACCTCGACGGCGGCTAGGAACGCCCGGACGGCCGCCCTCCCGGTGTGCCCGGTCCCCTCAGGGGCCGACGCTGGCGTTCGCGGCGGCCCCCGCGCCCGCCCCTCCACTTCCCGCCTCACCTCAGCCCCGGAGACCTCATGTCCCTGATGAACCCCAACCAGAAGCGTCGCCCCACGCCGAAACGCAAGGCGCCGCCCGCCAAGGCCAGTCCCACCACCACCTTCATGCTGCTCGCCGTGCTGCTCCTCTCGCTGCTGTTCGTGTGGCGGCCCTGGGAGCACAAGCAGAACCTCTGGACCCTCAACGACAGCAACTACCAGTTCGTGACGCTGGGCCTCGACCTGCGCGGCGGCCTGCGGATCGCGCTGTCGCCCGAGAGCGGCACCGCCACCCGCGAACAGCTCGACCAGGTCAAGACGATCATCGAGAACCGCATCAACTCGCTCGGCGTGACCGAACCGACCGTGACCGTCGCGGGCGGCAAGCGCGTCGTGGTCGAGATCCCCGGCGCGACGCCCGCCCAGCAGGACCGGGCGCGCAGCATCATCCAGCAGCAGGCGAAACTGGAGTTCCGGATCGTCAACCAGGGCGCGAAGCCCGACGCGGCCCTCCAGCAGAAGAACCCCGACAGCAGCGGCTACGCCCTCACGGACCTCGGCCCGGTGCAGGCGACCGGTGAGCTGATCTCCAACGCGAGCGCCGGCACCGACCAGTCCGGCCGCTGGATCGTGCAGGTCACCAACAACAGCAAGGGCGCCACCGCCTTCGGGGACTTCACCGGCAAGAACGTCGGCCGTCTCATGGCGATCGTGCTCGACAACCAGATCAAGAGCGTCGCCACCATCCAGTCGGCGCTGTACAACTCCTTCCAGATTTCCGGGACCTTCACGCAGGAGCAGGCGAGCCAGCTGGCCCTCGTGCTGAAGTCCGGCAGCCTGCCCATCAAGATCAAGATCGACGAGGAGCGCGCCATCGGGCCGAGCCTCGGTGCGGACGCCATCCGCAGCGGCGCCATCGCCGCGCTCGTCGGGATCGCGCTGGTGTTCGTGATGCTGTTCTTCTACTACGGCCTGTGGTTCGGTCTGGTCGGCGCGCTCGGCCTGCTGTTCTCCAGCGTCATCATTCTCGGCCTGCTCGGCGGGCTGGGCGCGACGCTCACGCTGCCCGGCATCGCGGGTCTCGTCCTGACGATCGGTGCGGCCATCGACGGGAACGTCATCTCCTTCGAGCGCATCAAGGAAGAACTGAAGATCGGCAAGGGCATCAAGAACAGCATCCAGGCAGGCTACGAGCACTCCACCATGACGATCCTCGACGTGAACGCCTCGCACCTGCTGTCCGCGCTGGCGCTGTACGCGTACGCGAGCGGCCCCGTGAAGGGCTTCGCGGTGACGCTGATCATCGGCGTGGTCGCGTCCGCCTTCTCGAACCTGGTGTTCGCGAGGTGGATGCTGCAGTGGCTGTCGCGCCGCCGCGACTTCACCGCGCCCGCCCGGATCGGCGTGCCGCACTTCGACTACATCAAGGTCGCGCCCATCGTGACGAGCATCTCGCTGCTCCTCGCGCTCGGCGGGGCGGTCCTGCTCGGCGTCCGCGGCCTGAACTACGGCGTGGACTTCACGTCCGGCACGAGCCTCACCGTGCGCGCCGACACCAGCACCGACGTGGAGGCCGTCCGGACCGCCGTGACCGGGGCAGGCATCGCGAACGTGACCGCGCAGAACTCCACCATCCAGCGCAGCCTCACGCCCGGCATTCAGGGCGCGCAGTACACCGTGAAGGTCCCGCAGCTCAACGACACGCAGATCAAGGCCATCTCGGCCCGCATCTCGGCCCTGCCGGGCGGCCAGGTACAGCAGACCGAGACGATCGGGCCGGCCGTCGGGCAGGAACTCACCACGCAGACCATCTACGCCGTGCTGCTGGGCCTGGCGCTCATCCTGGCGTACGTGTGGTTCCGCTTCGATCTCGTGACGGGGGCCGGGTCGGTGTTCGCGGTGTTCCACGACGTGGCGATCGTGATGGGCCTGTACAGCCTGCTGCACCTGGAGTTCGGGATCGCGACGGTCGCGGCGGTCCTGACCGTGATCGGGTACTCGCTGAACGACTCGATCATCGTGTCGGACCGCATCCGTGAGAACCACAAGGTCATGCGCGGCCAGACTTCGCGCGCCATCGTGAACGGCAGCATCAACCAGACGCTGTCTCGGACCGTGATGACCTCGGTCTGCACGCTGCTTCCCCTGCTCGCGCTGCTGGTGTTCGGCGGTCCGGTGCTGCGCGACTTCTCGATCGCGATGATCGTGGGGATCGTGGTGGGGACGTACAGCAGCATCTACATCGTCTCGCCGATGATCGTGTTCTTCGAGGAGCGCAGCCAGAACCGCGGCAAGGGCACGCCCGCGCCCGTCAAGAGCTGAGCCTGGAGCGGCCCGGTGGCCGCGCCGGAGCTCACGGTTCCGTTTCTCATGTTCCCCCGCCGCGTGCGGGGGTTTTTCGTGTGTGTGTGCGGGTGCGGCGGGGCGGGGGCGGGTGTGGTCGGGGTTTAGGTGAGGCTCATGCAGGGGCGGCATGATGACCGGGCCGGTCGAGGCGCGGCGTTTGACGCTCCCGATCCGCGAACATTAAGCTAAACTTCATGCTGTGTCGGGCGGGACGGGTGGACTCACCGCCTCCCACCGCCGCGAGTGTGACTGAACACCGGACGCCGCGTGCCCCTGGCCCGCCCCCGGATGGAGATCCCTGTGATTCATCAACCCCTCTCTGGCCCGGTCCGCACCGTTACCCTCATCAGCCTGGGCCTGATGACCCTCTCGGCCACCGCGCACGCCACCTCTCCCGTCCTGGAACACGCCCTGCCGCAGGTCACCCTGCGCGCCCCCGGCCTGACCCTCCCCGCGCACGTCGCCCCCACCCGGCCCGGCGCGGTGTACGTCGTCGCGCGCGCGGGCGACACCGCGCAGGCCATCGCCGACAGTTACGGCGTGGACGTCTCCGCCCTGTCCACCGCCCGGCCCGGCCCGCTCCCGGCAGGCGCGGTCGTCGCCGTGTCGCTGCGCAACGCCGTCACCGAGGACGGGCAGCTGCCGCCCGGCGTGCAGGTGTACACCGTGCAGGAGGGCGACACCATGGCGGGTGTCGCCGCGCGGCACGGTCTGAGCGTCACGGAACTGCTGAGCGCCAACCTCAGCCGCGAGACGCTCGACCGCCTCTCGGTCGGCGAGCGGCTGTTCATCCCGGACGCTCCGGGCCTGCTCGTCCGCATCAAGGACGGCCAGACCGTGCAGGGCCTCACGCACGCGTACCGCGCCGACCCCGCCCGCGTCGCCCTCGCGAACGGCATCGGCCTGCCGAACGAACTGCACGTCGGCGACTACCTGCTGCTGCCCGGCGTGATCGCTACCGGCTTCCGCGACCAGCTGATCGCTCGGCAGGAACGCCAGAAGGAAGCGGCCCGGCAGGCGCGCGTCCAGGCGCAGTACGAGAAGTACCTCGCGTACCAGGACAAGGTCAAAACCCAGAAACTCAAGCGCCAGTACGCCATCCAGGAGCAGTACGAGAAGTACCTCGCGTACCAGAAGAGCCCGCAGCGTCAGGCGCTCATCGCGAAGTACGAGGCGCAGGCCCGCTACGACGCCGCCCAGCGGGCTGCGGCCCTGCAGGCCCGGGCGGTCGCCAGCGCGCCGCGCGGCAGCACCGTCCGCGCCGCGTCGAGCGGCTCGGTCGGCGGGGGCCTCATCTGGCCGCTGCGCAGTTACCGCATCACCAGCCGCTTCGGTGAAGAGGACATCGAGTTCCACAAGGAGTTCTTCCACGGCGGCGTGGACCTCGCCGCGCCGTACGGCACGCCGATCTACTCGGCCGCGTCCGGCACCGTCACCGAGAGCGGCTACGGCGCCTTCGGCAACAACGTGTACACCGACACCGGCGAGGCCCTCATCATCTACGGTCACATGAGCCGCACGGCCGTCAGCGTCGGGCAGCACGTGCAGCGCGGCGACGTGCTCGGCTACGTCGGCTGCTCCGGCATGTGCACCGGCCCGCACCTGCACTTCGAGGTGCGTCTCGGCGGGCGGCCCGTGAACCCGCTGGGCCTGCTGCCCTGATGGACGCGCCGTGAGGTCCGTCGAGTGCCCCACCCTGCTGGTCGTCGACGACGAGGTGCAGATTCTGGAACTGCTGCACCTGAGTCTCACCGCGCGCGGCTTCTGCGTCACGACGGCCACGTCCGGGCAGGAGGCGCTCGCGGCCGTGCAGCGGGACCGCTTCGACCTCGTGGTGATGGACGTGCTGATGTCTCCCTGGGACGGTTTCGACACGGCGCGCCGCATGCAGGAGCTGAGCGGCTGCCCGCCCATCGTGTTCCTGTCGGGCGTGAGCGGTCAGGCGCAGCAGGAGATCGGCGCGCGGCTCGGCGCGGCGTACCTCACCAAGCCTTTCCGGCCGTCGCAGCTCGTGGAGATCATCCGGCGGGTGCTGAACCTGCCCCCGCAGACCTCCTGAAGCGCTGACGCCCTGAAGCGGGCCGCCCCACCAGGGCCAAACTGGCACCACTGCAATCCCTGAACTGGCCTTAATCATGGGGCCAGTTTTCGGTATGCTGCCCGCATGGACAACATCACCCAGACCGCCACCATCCAGATCAAGACCGGCTTCGCCGAGATGTTCAAGGGCGGCGTCATCATGGACGTCGTCACGCCCGACCAGGCCCGCATCGCCGAGGCCGCCGGCGCGACCGCCGTCATGGCACTGGAACGCGTTCCCGCCGACATCCGCAAGGACGGCGGCGTGGCCCGCATGAGCGACCCGCAGATGATCCGCGGCATCATCGGCGCCGTCAGCATCCCCGTCATGGCGAAGGTCCGGATCGGGCACTTCGTGGAAGCGCAGATCCTGCAGTCGCTCGGCGTGGACTTCATCGACGAGAGCGAGGTCCTCACGCCCGCCGACGAGGCCTTCCACATCGAGAAGTCGAAGTTCAAGGTCCCGTTCGTGAACGGCAGCAAGAACCTCGGCGAGGCCCTGCGCCGCATCGGTGAGGGCGCCAGCATGATCCGCACGAAGGGCGAGGCGGGCACCGGGAACGTCGTGGAGGCCGTGCGTCACGCGCGCACCATCCTGGGCGAGATCCGCAGCGTCCAGGCCCGCCCGACCGAGGAACTCATGACGGTCGCCCGCGACCTGCAGGCCCCGTACGAACTGGTGCGGTACGTGCACGAGCACGGCACGCTGCCGGTCGTGAACTTCGCGGCGGGCGGCATCGCCACGCCCGCCGACGCGGCCCTGATGATGCAGCTCGGCCTGGACGGCGTGTTCGTGGGCAGCGGCATCTTCAAGAGCGGCGAGGGCGACCTTGCCAAGATCGAGAAGCGCGCGCGCGCCATCGTGAAGGCCGTGACGCACTTCGACAACCCCGACGTGCTGGCCGAGGTGAGCACCGACCTGGGCGAGCCGATGGTGGGCATCAACCTCGACACCCTGGAACTCAAGGAACGCCTCGCCACGCGTGGCTGGTAACACCCTGCCGCCCGAAGGGCCGAGCAGAGCGGGTGGGCACCTGCCGCCTGAAGGGCCGAGCGGAGCGGGTGGGCCGGTGGTGGGGGTGCTGGCGCTGCAGGGCGCGTTCCGGGAGCACCGGCGCGTGCTGGAGTCGCTGGGCGTGACGGTGCGGGAGGTGCGCCTCCCGGCGGATTTGCCGGGCCTGTCGGGTCTGGTCATTCCGGGCGGCGAGTCCACGACGATGGGCAAGCTGATGCTGGATTACGGGCTGCGTGAGCCGATCCGGGCGTTTCACGCGGCGGGCGGCGCGGTGTTCGGGACGTGCGCGGGCGCCATCCTGATGAGCGGCGCGGTGCGTGGCGCGCCGCCGCAGTTCGGGACGCAGCCGAGCCTGGACCTGATGGACATCGTGGTGCAGCGCAACGCGTTCGGACGTCAGGTGGACAGCTTCCAGGGGCCGCTCGTGGTGGGCGGGCTGGACGCGCCGTTCCCGGCGATGTTCATCCGTGCGCCCGTGATCGAGTCGGTGGGGGAGGGCGTGCAGGTCCTGGCGCGTCAGGGGGAGCAGGTGGTCCTGGCGCGTGAGGGACGGCTGCTCGCGTCGAGCTTCCACCCGGAACTCACGCGGGACGCCCGCATTCACCAGCTGTTCCTGACGATGCTGCCGGTGACGGCCCCGACCCTGGCGGGCTGAGATCCTGACGGTCTGATACGGTTTTGAGCTGAACTTGTAGAGTTCAGCCGAGCGAAGCGAGCACCAAAAAGTACGGTTTGGAGAAGATGGAAGGGATGTCGGTGCTGTTTCCGGCAGCCCTGGAATCGGATCAAAACCGTATGAGGGCTCACCGGTCCCCTCCTGCCGCCGCGTGCGGTGGACAGTTCAGTCGTCTGTGGCGTGCGCGTCCGGTCTTTTTGGCCGGGTGCGCACGTCGTCCGTGGGGCCTGTGGGGGTCCGCGCGGTGGTGTTCCTGCTGTCTGTCCGGCGACAGAGGGGCGCGGCGCGGCATGCTACGCTCCGCACGTGACCGCCGCGTCCACCCTCGCCGCCCGCCCTGCCCACCGCTCCTCCGTTCACCTGCCGGGGACGGCGTGCTGACGCGGGAGCGTCCGCCGGAGGTGTACGTGTCCGGGTCGCGCCGACTGTACTTCCGGCGCAGTGGCCGCCCGCCGGGCGAGGCGGCGCCGCTGGTGCTCATTCACGGGCTGAGCGGGTCGCGCCGCTGGTGGCGGGCGAACCTGCCGGTGCTGGAGCGCGAACGGACCGTGTACGTGGTGGAACTGGTGGGGTTCGGGTCGCTGCGGCGGCGCCAGCGGGCGCTCGGCGTGCGCGACGCGGCCGCCCTGGTCGCCGAGTGGATCGCTGCGGCAGACCTGCGGGACGTGACGCTGCTGGGGCACAGCATGGGCGGGCAGATCGCGCTGCGCGCCGCGGCGCTGCAGGGCGAGCGGGTGACGCGGCTGGTGCTGGCGGCCGCGAGCGGCCTGCTGCACCGCGAGTGGTGGCGCGTCGCGGCGCAGTTGCCGCGCGCCCTGCGGTACGGGCGGCTGGGGTTCGTGCCGACCATCCTGGCGGACGGCGCGCGGGCGGGCCTGCCGAACCTCGTGCGGTCGAGCCGAGACCTGCTGAGCGACGACGTGACGGACCTGCTGCCGGACGTGCGGCAGCCGACGCTGGTCATCTGGGGCGGGCGGGACGTGCTGCTCCCCCCGGCGCTCGGCGAGGCGCTCGCGTCGGCCCTGCCGGACGCGCGGTACGTGCTGCTGCCGCGCGCCGGGCACGTCCTGATGGTGGACGAGGCGCCGGGCTTCAACCGCGAGGTCCTCGCCTTCCTGAACGACCCGCGTGCCGGACGGAGCGCCCCTTGACCCCATCTGCTGCGCCGTACTCGCATTTCGTCCGGGTGAACGGCCTGATCCGGCACGCGCGCGTGTACCCCGGACCGCCGGACGCCGCGCCGCTCGTGATCGTGCCGGGTCTGGGCTGCGCGTCGTGGATGTACCGCCGCCTCGCGCGCATCCTGCGGCGCGAACATACCGTCTGGGTGTACGACCACCCCGGCATGGGTTTCAGTCAGGCGCACCCGCGCGGCCCGTACCGCATCGAGCAGCTCACCGACCACCTCGCCGACTGGCTCACGGCGCGCGGCCTGCACGGCGTGCCGCTGCTGGGGCACTCGCTGGGCGGCGAGGTCATCATCGACGTGGCGGCCCGCTACCCGCACCTTCCCGAGAGCCTCACCCTGTGCGCCCCGACCGGCATTCCCGAGAACCCGAGCGTCACGGCGCAGATCGTGCGCTTCCTGCTGAACCTGCCGCGCGAACGCCTCAGGCTGTACCCCTTCGCGCTGAGCGCGTACCTGCGCGTCTCGCCGCTCAGGACGTACCGGCTCGCGCAGGACCAGACGCGGCACGAGACGGGGCCGCTCATCGCGCAGGTGCACTGTCCGGCCCTGGTGGTGGACGGCTCGGCCGACCCCGTGATCCGCTCGTGGACGCTCGACGTGCTGTGCGGCCGCCTCCCGTACGCGCGCGCCTGCACCGTGCAGGGCGGCACGCACGCCCTGATCGACAGTCACCCGCGCGACGTGGCCCGCGAGACGGTCCAGTTCCTGCGTGACGTGAAGGCCGGCACCTTCCGCCCCGAACCCTGACGCCACCCCACCGCACGTGAAGGGTGCGGGATGCCCGGAGCGCCACTCACGGCAGGGGCGTCCCGCTGCGCTACCCTGCCCTGCATGACCCTCCAGGACCCGCCCGCCCGCGCCGACCTTCCCGCCGCCGTCCGCTGGGACATCGAGGCGATCTACGCCACGCCGGACGCCTGGGAGGACGACGCCCGCACCTTCCCGGAGGCGCTCGGCACGCTCCGCGCCTTCGCGGGCCGCCTCGGCACGGACGCCGTCACGCTCGCCGCGTACCTGCGCGAGGACGAACAGGTCCGGCAGCGCCTCGGGCGACTCACGGCGTACGCGGGCATGCAGGCCAGCGTGGACGGGCAGGACACCCAGGCCGCCGACCGCCGTGACCGGGCGGGCGTCCTCGCGTCCAGCCACGCGCAGGCGACGGCCTTCGCGTCCCCCGAACTGCTTGCCATGGACGAAGGCACCCTGCGCGGCTGGCTGCAGCGCGACGACCTGCGCGACTACGCCGTGCTGGTGGAACGCGTCCTGCGGACCCGGCCGCACGTCCGCAGCGCCGAGGTGGAGGAACTGCTCGGCGCGCTCGGCTCGCCGTTCGGGAGCGCGCGCGGCATCCACCCCACCCTCGCCAACATGGACCTCGACTTCGGCAGCGTGAACGGCGTCAAGGTCGGGCACGGCAACATCGACGCGCTCACGGCCTCCGCCGACCGGGACGTGCGCCGCTCCGCCTGGGAAGGGTACGCGGACGCGCACCTCGCCGTGCGGCACGGCATGGCCGCCGCGCTCGCCACCGGCGTCCGCCAGAACGTCTTCACGGCCCGCGCCCGCCGCTACCCGGACGCCCTCACGGCCGCGCTGCACGCCACGTCCATCCCCAACCCCGTCTTCCACACCCTGATCGACACGTACCGCGCACACCTCCCCATCTGGCACCGGTACTGGAACGTCCGCGCCCGCTGGCTCGGGCAGGACCACCTGCGCGAGTACGACGTCAAAGCCCCCCTGAGCGCCAACCCGCCCACCGTGACGTACGCGCAGGCCGTCGACTGGATCACGCAGGGCATGGCGCCCCTCGGGGAAGAGTACGTGAGCGCCATGCGGCGCGGCCTGACCAGCGAACGCTGGGTGGACTACGGCCTGAACCGCCACAAGCGCCAGGGCGCGTACAGCAACGGCGTGTACCCCATCAAGCCGTACATCTTCATGAGCTGGAACGACAGCCTGCCCAGCATGAGCACCCTCGCGCACGAGATCGGGCACAGCATGCACAGCTTCCTCAGCTGGCAGCACCAGCCGTACGCGCACGCCCGCTACACCCTCTTCGCGGCGGAAGTCGCCAGCAACTTCAACCAGGCGATGGTCCGCGCGCACCTGCTCGACACGCAGCAGGACCCGGACGTCCAGGTGGCGATCATCGAGGAAGCCATGGGGAACTTCCACCGGTACTTCTTCATCATGCCGACCCTCGCGCGCTTCGAGGCCGAAATCCACGCGCGCGTCGAGACGGGACGCGGCCTGTCCGCCCCGGACCTGAACGCCCTGATGGCCGACCTGCTGCAGGACGGGTACGGGACCGGCGTGCAGATGGACCGCGAACGCAGCGGCATCCTGTGGGGGCAGTTCTCCACGCACCTGTACAGCAACTTCTACGCGTACCAGTACGCGACCGGCATCGCCGCCGCGCACGAACTCCTCGCGGGCTTCGCCGCGCACGGGGACGCCGCGCGCCGCTACCTGACCTTCCTGGGCGAGGGTGGCCGTCTCGAACCGCTCGACGCGCTCAGGAATGCGGGCGTGGACATGGAACGCCCCGACGCCGTCGAACGGACCTTCGCGGTGCTGTCCGGCTACGTGGACCGCCTGGAAGCGCTCCTGCAGGCCAGGGACGCCGCCCGCCCCTGAAACGTCCTCACCGGCTGCCCTATGGTGTCGAGCTGAACTTCTGGAGGTCAGCCGAGCGGTAACGGCGCCAGAAAGTACGGTTTGGAGGAGACGGAAGCGGGCAGGCGTCCCCTCCTGCGGAGCTGCGCCAGTCATGGGCGCTGTTCTGCCCAAGAAGCGGGCAGGCGTCCTGCAGGGCGTGTCGTCGTGAACGGACGCGGCTGGCCACGTCACTCTTCCCGTTCTGCCCAAGAAGGGCTGCCGGTACACGTTCCGGCATCCCTGGAATCGGATCAACACCGTATCAGGCGTCCGGCAGGCCCTCCAGCCACCAGCGCAGGAATCCCGGGAACCTCGCCGCCCACGCCCGCTCGTCGTGATGGTCGCCCGGCGCGATCACCAGCTGCACCTCGCGCACCCGCCCCGCCATCACGTCCGCGAAATGCCGCGTGTGCGCCACCAGCGAGTCCGCCCACGCGAGCGTCGTCCCCTCGCGCGTGCCCATGTCCACGTACACGCGTGAAGTGGGGGAGGGGTGGTCCGCGCACCACTCCACCATGCCGCGCCCACCCTCGCCCGGCCCGAACAGGTCCCGTCCACCCCCGTCCCTCACCCACAGGCTCGGGCTGAACGCGCCGACCGTGCCCCACACGCCCGGTCGTGACAGCCCGCCGTACAGGGACGCGAGCCCGCCGAAACTGCTGCCCGCCAGCGCCGTGTGGGCCGCGTCCGGTACCGTCCGGTACGTGGCGTCCACGAAGGATTTCAGGGTGCCTGCCAGGAATGCCTGGTACGCGTCCGCGCTGCTCGTGAAGCCGTTCGCCTCCATCCCGAACGGCACGTAGTCCTCCGCGCGGTGCTCGCCGCGCACCGTGACGGCCACCAGCAGGCACGGCAGGCCCGCCAGGGCCAGCGCGTGCGCTGCCTCGTCGCACGCCCACTCCTCGCCCGCGAACGCCGTCCGGCGATCCAGTACGTTCTGCCCGTCGTGCAGGTACAGCACCGGGAACCGCGCCGTGCCGCCGGAGTAGCCGGGCGGGACCCACACCGTCACCGTGAGCGCGTCCCCCAGCTCCGGGCTGTGCAGGGCGTGCGTCCACGTGACGCCCGTCACGCTCGAGGGACGCGGCACGCTCGGCCCGTCCATCCACGACTGCACGTCCAGCACGTGCACCGCGTCGCCCGTCACCTCGTGCCGCCGGTCCGGGCGACGCTGCCCCCACGCGTCCCCCTCCTCGCTCTGCGCGGAGCCGCGCGTCACCTTGAAACTCAGGAGGGTGCCCGCCGGGTAAGCGCGCCGCAGCACGAAGCGGTCGTCCTCCAGCGCGAAGCGCAGGTCGGCCCGGCCCGCGTCCCACCCGTCCTGCGCCGTCACCAGCGCGAACGCCGCCCCGGGCGTGCCGTCCGGCAGCGACCCCAGTATGAAGGTCTGCACGAAGCCTTCGCCCGTCACCGGCCGCTGCCTCTCACTGGCCCGTACCCGTCATGCGGCGGTGGTAATCCAGCTGCCCCAGGTGCCAGTTCAGGTGCCCGTACAGGTGCACCAGAAAGAACCCGACCGTCATGCCCGCCGGAAAGCCCGGCAGCTGCGTGCCGCTCACCTCGCCCAGCCGCGACTCCGGCAGGCGCTCCAGCGTGCCAGACACGGCCTCCCGCACCCCGGCCAGGAGCGCCAGCAGCTCCGCGCGCGGCACGTCCTGCCGCGCGAACTCCGCCGCACGGTCCCGCACGAACGGCACGCCGCCCAGCTCCAGCCCCACGAACTGAGACAGGTTCCCCACCAGATGCAGCACCAGCGTCCCGCCGGAATTCAGCACGCCGTCCGGCACCACCCACACCGACGCCTCCGACGGGTACGCCTCCAGCTGCGCCGTCAGTCTCTCCAGGTCACGCACGAACAGGTCACGCAGTTCAGCAAGCATGCAGGCAGCTTACCCGGCCCGACAGGTGGGCGCGTCAGGCCGCAGCGGGCGCACCCGCGCCCCGTTCAGCGGGGTGGGAGCATCAGTTTGCCTTCCAGCGGCGTGCTGAGCACGATGCTGGTCTCGCAGGTGAAACCCATCGCGATGAGTTCGCCGAGCAGGCCTTCCAGGGCGTGCACGTCCGGCACGGCGACCTTCAGGATGCAGGAGTTGTTGCCGGTGACGCTGTGGCACTCCAGCACGCTGTCGTGCTTCTGTGCCCAGCGGACGAGTTCCGGGTCGCGCTTGCCGCTGTCCTGCACGCCGACGAAGGCCGTGATGCTGCGCCCGAGCGGTTTGGACGCCACGCGCGCACCGTACCCGAGGACGACGCCCGTCTCTTCCAGGCGGCGGACGCGTTCGGTGACGGCGGGCGCGGACAGGTCAACGCGGCGGCCCAGCTCGCGCATGCTCAGGCGGGCGTCCTCCTGAAGCTCTCTCAGAATGCGGTAGTCGAGGGGGTCGAGGGAGCCGCCATGCAGTTTCATTGGGCCGAGTCTAGCAGGATACTTGGCAAGCGTAAAGTGCGGCGTGCCGTTTGGCAGGGTTTTGGCCGAGAAACAGCCGCTTTTGAACGTCAACGCCCATTCCAATGCAACCACGCCCACCATTAAGCTGAAGAGGCCAGAACGTCCATCCGCCCTCCCGAACTTCACGAGAGCACCCACCCGAACCCGCAACCACCGTTGCCGGGCACGGTCACTCCTGCGTCCCCCGAGGTCAACCGCATGCACATCCACCCCCACGCGACCACCGACAGCCAGCAGATGCTGCCCAGAAACCACCGCGCACCCAAGTGGGCGGACGTGCCCGACGAACAGTGGTACGACTGGAAATGGCAGCTCAAGAACCGCATCAACACCGTCGACGAACTCGAAGAAGTCGTCCGCCTGACCGACAGCGAACGCCAGGGTGCCAGCGCCAAGGGCATCTTCCGCCTCGACATCACCCCGTACTTCGCGTCCCTGATGCACCCCACGGACCCCACCTGCCCCGTCCGGCGGCAGGTGATCCCCACCCACCACGAACTCGAACCGTTCACCAGCATGATGGAAGACTCCCTCGCCGAGGACAAGCACAGTCCCGTCCCCGGCCTGGTGCACCGCTACCCGGACCGCGTCCTGATGCTCGTCACCACGCAGTGCGCCAGCTACTGCCGCTACTGCACCCGCAGCCGCATCGTGGGCGACCCCAGCGAGACCTTCAACCCCGCCGAGTACGAGGCGCAGCTCAACTACCTGCGCAACACCCCCCAGGTGCGCGACGTGCTGCTGTCCGGCGGCGACCCCCTCACCCTGGCCCCCAAGGTGCTGGGCCGCCTGCTCGCGGAACTCCGCAAGATCGAACACATCGAGATCATCCGCATCGGCACGCGCGTCCCCGTCTTCATGCCGATGCGTGTCACGCAGGAACTCTGCGACGTGCTGAGCGAGAACCACCCCGTCTGGATGAACATCCACGTCAACCACCCGCGGGAGATCACCCCCGAAGTCGCCGACGCCTGCGACCGCCTCACCCGCGCCGGCGTGCCGCTGGGCAACCAGAGCGTCCTGCTGCGCGGCGTGAACGACCACGCCGTCATCATGCAGAAACTCGTGCGGGAACTCGTCAAGATCCGCGTCCGCCCCTACTACATCTACCAGTGCGACCTCGTCCACGGCGCCGGGCACCTCCGCACCACCGTCAGCAAGGGCCTGGAAATCATGGAAAGCCTGCGCGGCCACACCAGCGGCTACAGTGTCCCCACCTACGTCGTCGACGCGCCCGGCGGCGGTGGCAAGATCCCCGTCGCCCCCAACTACGTCCTGAGCCACAGCCCCGAGAAACTCATCCTCCGCAACTTCGAGGGCTACATCGCCGCGTACAGCGAACCCACCGACTACACCGGCCCCGACATGCTCGTCCCCACCGAATGGCAACGCAAGGAACCCGGCCAGAGCGGCATCTACGGCCTGATGGAAGGCGAACGCATCAGCATCGAACCCAAGGAATTCAGCGAGAGCCGCAACCGTCCCGGCGCCACCAAGCACCGCCTCAACAGCCGCGAGGACAAGTGGGCCGCCCACGGCATCGGCTTGGACATGGCCGTGACGGACACCGCACCCGACGGCATGATTCAGGCCGCGCAACCCGTCAGCGGCGACTGAGCGAGAGGCGACCCCTCCGTCCGCTGTGCGGCCAGCGCCCCTCCCTGTGGGCTCAACGAGTCAAGGGAAGCCAGAATCATCCGCCTCTCTCTGAGGAGAGGTGACCCGAAGGGACGGAGGGGTCGTCCGCGACCCTGCCGTCCCACCCCCAGGAGAACACCCATGACCACCCTTCCTAAACCCCGTCAGCCTGAACTGAAGACTTCTCTGCCCGGCCCCAAAACCGCCGTGATCATGGAGCGTGACTCACAGCACCTCTCGACCTCCTACATGCGGCCCTATCCGTTCGTGCCGGATCACGGGGAGGGCGTGTGGCTCACGGACGTGGACGGGAACACGATGCTGGATTTCTTCGCAGGCATCGCGGTGAGTACGACGGGGCACGCGCATCCGCATGTGGTGCGGGCGGTGCAGGAGCAGATCACGAAATTTACGCACGTCTGCCTGACGGATTACCCGCAGGAGATCACCACGAGTCTCGCGGAGCGCATGGTCAAGCACGTGGAGCGGCCGGGCGAGAAGTGGCGCGTGTTCTTCGGGAACAGCGGCGCGGAGGCGGTCGAGGCGGCCGTGAAGCTGGCCCGGAACCATACGGGGCGGTCGCACATCATCAGCACCATCGGGTCGTTTCACGGGCGCACGTACGGCGCGATCACGCTGACGGGCAGCAAGACGAAGTACAAGCGTGGTTTCGGGCCGCTGCTGCCGAACGTGTCGCACGTGCCGTACCCGAACCCGTTCCGTCCGCCGCTGGGCGCGACGGCCGAGACGTGCGGGCAGGCCGTGATCGACCACATCGAGGGCCTGTTCCAGACGATCATTCCGGCGGACGAGGTGGCGGCCATCATCATCGAACCGATGCAGGGCGAGGGCGGGTACATCGTGCCGCCCGCCGATTTCCTGCCGAAGCTGCGGGCGCTGTGCGACCGGTACGGCATCATGCTGATCTTCGACGAGGTGCAGGCGGGCATGGGCCGCAGCGGGAAGATGTACTCCTTCCAGCATTTCGACGGCGTGCAGCCGGACATCGTGACGGTGGCGAAGGGCATCGCGTCCGGCATGCCGATCAGTGCGATGCTGGCGAAGGAGAGCGTGATGACGTGGCCGGTCGGGTCGCACGGCAGCACGTACGGCGGCAACCCGGTGGCGGCGGCGGCGGCGCACGCGACGCTGGACCTGCTGGAGGGCGCCGTGAAGCACCCCGGCTGCGGTGACAGCCTGATGGAGAACGCCGCGCAGGTGGGCGAGTTCATCATGGCGGAACTGAGGGGCATGCAGGCGGAATTCCCGTTCCTGGGAGACGTGCGCGGCGCGGGCATGTTCATCGGGCTGGAGTTCGTGAAACCGGACGGCAGCCCGGACGGGAAGCTGCGTGACCGGGCGAGCATGGCGATGTTCGGGCGCGGCCTGCTGAACCTCGACTGCGGTGAGGCCGTGATCCGCATCTCTCCGCCCCTGATCCTGACGCGCGAGGAGGCCGCGACGGGCCTGGAGATCATGCGGGACGCCCTGCGCGCCCTGAAGTGACACGGTGTCGAGGAGATGGAAGTGATGCCAGGAGCAGCGCCAGCATCTCTTCCTGGGCAGAACAGCGCTCATGAGGACGCCTGCCCGCTTCTATCTCCTCAACACCATACCTGTTGGTGCCCTTGTCGCTCGGCTGAACTCTAAGAGTTCAGCTGTATACCGGACGATACCCACATTCCGGTGATCGTCCTGGGAAGGCGGTGATCATGGAGTTGATCGGAGTTCAGAGGCGCCTGAAACAGTACCGGCATCCGTTTGATCTTCTCCTGACGGTACACGTGGGTGCTTGGCTCGCTCGGACGGCCTTCAGAAGTGCAGCTCGAGGAGGGGTGACAATGGAAGGCCCGGCTGCGAGTTACAGCCGGGCCTCCGTCGCTTATGGTATGGCGGGCGGGGTTATTCGCCGGCGGGCGGGTCGCGGCGCTTGGTGCTGGTGACGCCCGCGAGGATGCCGATGCCGAGCAGGACGACCGCACCGATGAGGACGTAACTCTGCGGCCAGCCGAAAGTGCTCCCGGCAACGAAGAGAGCAACGATCAGAACGACGATGCCGATCATGTAGATCATAAAGTTGGACATGCTGAACCTCCAGTTTCGGGCGGGTGTGGGACGGGAGAGGTGAGCGATGTGCCCACCCGGACAGCGCCTGAGCGGCCCGATGACTGCCCCGAGTGTACTCATGTGAACCTGACGCGGCCACGGGGAAATACTTGAGCAGACGTTGAGGGCGTCTGCACCTCGCGTGAATGTTCGTGCGGGGCAGCGTGCCTCTAGAATGACTGTCATGCCGCACCGTCTCGCTCAGCTGCTCACGTCGGACGTGCCGGACCCCGTGCGGGGCGACGCGCCTCTGCTCGTGCCGACCGGCATGGCGGCGTGGGTGGCGTCGCGCCTGCCGGACGGGCACGCGATGCGGGCCGCGCTGCAGCCACACCGCCTGTCGTTGCTGGCGCGGCAGATGGTGCAGCGCCGCAACGTGGTGTCGCTGCTGGCGGGGCTGGCGGAGGTGGGCGTGGAGTGCGTGCTGCTGAAGGGCTTCATGCTGGCGGAACTCGCGTACCCGGTGCCGGGCGCCCGGCCGTACGGGGACGTGGACGTTCTGCTGCACGAGCGGGACCTGCCGCGCCTGCTGGAGGTCGCCGCGAGGCTCGGCTGGCGGGACGACGGGTTCTCCGGCAATCCGGGCCGCTGGAATCACGAGATCGCTCACCTGTACAGCCCGGACGGGCAGGTGCGGCTGGACGTGCACCGGTACCTGCTGTACTGGGCGGCCGGCCCGAACCGCCGCCTGCTCGGGCTGACGCGGGCGTTCTGGGCGGCGTCCGTGCCGGTCACGCTGTACGGCGTGCGCGTGCGCCGACCGTCGTGGGAAGACGCGGCCCTGCATGTCGCGCTCAACCGGGGCTGGACGGGAGACGCGGGCGACACCCGGCCCGCCGATTACGTGGACCTGCAGGTGCTGCTGTCCCTGCCGGGCGTGACGCGCGGCACGGTCACGGCACGCGCGCGCGCACTCGGGGTGGCGTGGACGTGGCTCGCGTTCCTGGAGGGCTGCGACCCCTACCGCCGCGAGTACCGGTACGGGGACTCCACCTGGGCGGCACGGGTGCGGCGCGCGGCCCTGCGCGACGGGTCCACGTACCCGTTCATGCTGGCGTTCATGCGGCTGCACCCGCGCCTGCTGTGGCGCATGGCGCTCGCCGCGCCGGACGTGCTGGCGGCCGGACTGGCCCTGCGGGCCTCCCGGGTGTCCGTGAAGTCCGGCGCGGGCGCCCTGCGTGACCCGCGTGAACTGGTGCGCCAGATGGCCCAGGGCACGCCGCCGCCCGCCGCGTCCCTCGACCCGGTGCTCACGCAGGGCATCATGCAGGGCACGCGCTGGCTCACGAAACTGGTGTATCCGCGCAGTCCGGGCGTGTGCGTGCCGCTGTCGCTCGCCACGTTCCGCGCCCTGCGGCGGCGCGGCTTCCCGGCCGTGTACGTGAGCGGCGTGCGCCGCACCGAGGACGGCGGCGTGATCGGGCACGCGTGGGTGGAGGGGCCGAACGGGCCGCTCGACGATTACGGCGAACCGATGAACCGCTTCGTGTACCGTCCCGTCTTCGAGGAACGCGCAGGCGTTCCCTGACGGGATGCCGGGGACGGCCGCGCGTGGCCCGGAAATCACCAGGGCAGTAGAGGAGGGGGCGGCGAGTCAATCGGCTCGCCGCCCCCTTCGTTCATCTCTGCTGGCGTCAGCTCACGCGGTCCGTGCGGTCGTGCAGCTGCACGGCCTTGCCTCGGCGCAGGCGCAGGTTCAGGAGTTCCACCGCGACAGAGAACGCCATCGCGAAGTACGTGTAGCCTTTCGGGATGTGCAGGCCCAGGCCGTCCGCGACGAGGTTCACGCCGATCAACAGCAGGAACGCGAGCGCCAGCATCTTCACGGTCGGGTGCCGCGACACGAAACTGCTGATCGGTCCTGCCGCGAACAGCATGATGCCCACCGTGACGATCACGGCGCTCACCATGACGCCCAGGTCGTCCGCCATGCCGACGGCCGTGATGACGCTGTCGAGCGAGAAAACGATGTCGAGCAGCATGATCTGCCCGATCACGGCCGCGAAACTCAGGCTGCGGCCCGGCGTGCCCGCGTGCTCCTCACCGCCTTCGAGCTGCTCGTGCATCTCGGTCACGGCCTTGTACAGCAGGAACAGGCCGCCCGAGAGCAGGATCAGGTCACGGCCCGAGAAGTCGTGCCCGAACACCGCGAAGAGCGGCGTGGTGAGGCGCGCGATCCACGCGACCGAGAACAGCAGCAGCACCCGCATGACGAGCGCGCCGAGCAGGCCGACGGTGCGTGCGCGTGCCTGCAGCGCGGGCGGCAGTTTGCCTGCCAGGATCGAGATGAAGATGACGTTGTCGATGCCGAGCACCACTTCCAGCAGCAGCAGGGTGGCGAAGGCCAGCCAGGCTTCCGGTTGGGACAGCCAGGCGAAACTGAACGATTCCAGCACGGGGGCTCCTCGGGGCGCACCGGTCGCTGCCGGGCCACCCTCGCCTCCATGGTGTCGGGAGAAACGATGCGACTTCTAAGGCCCGAATGAAGGAACTTTATCCAGGGTGGGCACGGACTATACCGAAGCCCACCCCGGATCCAGGGCACAGCAGCCGGTCCTGCCGCCGTCCCGCCTGGGTCAGACCTGGAAGACGCCGAGGCGCAGTGCGTCCTGCTCGGGGTTCTGCGCGCAGGCGTCCAGCGCGCGGATCAGGCGGTCCCGGGTCTCGGCGGGCGTGACGAGGTCGTCCACCCACAGGCGCGCGGCGGCGTAGCGCGGGTCGAGTTCCGAGTCGTACTTGGCCTTGACCTCGCCGTACAGGCGCTGCAGTTCGTCGTCGTCCGGTTCGTGCCCGGCGCGTTTCAGGGCCGCGAGCTGAATGTCGAGCAGCGTCTTCGCGGCGGCGTTGCCGCTCATGACGGCGTAGCGGGCGCTGGGCCACGCGAAGATGAAGCGCGGCGAGAAGGCCTTGCCGTTCATGGCGTAATGCCCGGCCCCGAAACTGCCGCCCGTGATGACGGTCAGGCGCGGCACGACGCTGTTGCTGATGGCGTTCACGAGTTTCGCGCCGCGCCGGATGATGCCCTCGTGCTCGCTGTCGCGGCCCACCATAAAGCCCGTCACGTCGCTCAGGAACACCAGCGGCACGCCCGCCTGGTTCGCTTCCAGCACGAAGCGGGCGGCCTTGTCGGCACTGTCGCCGTAGATGACGCCGCCCACCTCGATGCGGGTGTTGAGGCCCGGCACGCCGGTCGCCTTGAGTTTCTTGCGGATCACGGTGCGCTGGTTCGCGACGAGCGCGACCGGGTACCCGCCGAGCCGCGCGAAGCCGCACACGACCGTCTCGCCGTACTCGGCCTTGAACTCCTGAAAGCTGCTCCCGCCGTCCGGGTCGGCGTCCGTGAGGGCGTGCACGAGGTCGCGCACGTCGTAGGGGGCGCTGCCGTCCACGCTCACCACGTCCTGCGGCGTTCGGGCGCCCGCGGGGGGCAGGGGGGCGCGGCGCTGCCCTGCAAAGCCCGCCTGCCGTCCACGGGCGTACAGGTCCGCGAGTTTGCGCAGGCGGCGCAGGGCGGCCTCGTCGTCCGGTTCGCGGTAATCGACGGTCCCGGCGATGGCGGCGTGCATGCCTGCCCCGCCGAGTTCCTCGCTGTCCACCACCTGTCCGATCGCGGCGCGCACGAGGGCCGGACCGGCGAGGTACAGGCCGGAGCCTTCCGTCATGACGAGCGTGTCGGACATGACGGGCAGGTACGCGCCGCCCGCCACGCAGTTGCCCATGATGGCGCTGATCTGCGGGATGCCCGCCGCACTCATGCGCGCGTTGAGGTAGAAGACGCGGCCGAAGTCGTCCTGGTCTGGGAAGATCTCGTCCTGCATGGGCAGGTACACGCCGGCGGAGTCCACGAGGTACATGACGGGAAGGCGGTTCTCGAAGGCGATGGTCTGCGCGCGGATGACTTTCTTGGCGGTGATGGGGAAGAAGGCGCCCGCCTTGACGGTCGCGTCGTTCGCGATGATCATCCAGGGACGTCCGGCGACCGTGCCGATCCCGGTCACGACGCCGCCGCCGGGGCAGCCGCCCGCGTCGGCGTACATGTCCCACCCGGCGAAGGTCATGAGCTCGTCGAAGGGCGTGCCGGGGTCCACGAGGGCCGCAACGCGTTCGCGGGCGGTGAGGCGGCCCTTGTCGTGCTGGCGTTGGGTGGCCTTGCGGCCGCCTCCGGCGTGGACGGCGAGGCGGTCGTGCTGCAGGCGTTCGAGCGCCTCCGGCCAGGCGCTGGTGGTCTTGGTCATGCCTGAAGTCTATCAGCGCAGGCTAACGGGCGTTAGGCAGGCGCGGGCCGTGCGACCGGACCTCACCCCGCCGTCCGACCTTCCCGGCCTGCCGGACCTGAACAGCCCACTGCTGGCGTCCGGGCTGCCGCGCGGCGGACCGGGCGCGCCGCACCAGCACGCCGCCCACGCCCCCCACCCCGGCAAGCGGGCACACTTCACGCTGCAGGCCATGCTCTAGACTGCGCGGCGTGACCCGGCCGCGCTGTCCGTCCGGCGCGCGCGCCCACCCCGCCCGCGCGCCCCACCCCTGCCCGCCCGCACTCAAACCCGCACGGGACCGCGCTTGACCCGCCCCGCCCCCGACAGTGTCGCCCGCCAGCCGCTCGGCACGCCCCCCACCTCCGCCACCTCCAACGACCTGAACGCCGACCTCGGCCTCGGCGGCGCCGTCGCCGACGACAGCGGCGAACGCTTCCTGAACCGCGACGGGAGCTTCAACGTCCGCCGCCAGAACATCGGCCTGCAGGGCATCAACCTGTACGGCGAACTGCTCACCATCTCCTGGAACCGCTTCTTCCTGATGATGGCCCTCGCGTACCTGCTCCTGAACGGCCTGTTCGGCGCGGTGTACGCCATGCTCGGCCCGTCCGCCCTCAGCGAGATGCCCGCACGCGGCCTCGACCGGTACCTCGCGTGCTTCTTCTTCAGCGTGCAGACCTTCGGCACCATCGGCTTCGGGCACGTGTACCCCAAGAGCATCGCCGCCGACTTCGTGGTGACGGCCGAAGCCTTCGTCGGCCTGCTCGGAGTGGCCCTCGCCACCGGGATCCTCTTCGCGCGCTTCTCCCGCCCGAACCACCGCGTGCTGTTCAGCGAAACGGCCGTCATCGCGCCCTACCAGGGCGGACAGGCCCTGATGTTCCGCGTCATGAACGGCCACCGCACGCAACTCATCGACCTGAACGCCGAGGTGACCTTCTCGCACTTCGAGGACCGCGAACCCGGCAGCGAGGTCGCCCTGCACCCCGCCACCGGCCCGACCGAACCGGGCCGCGTGCGGCGCTTCTACCCGCTGCCGCTGGAACGCAGCCGCGTCACGTTCTTCCCGACCACCTGGACGGTCGTGCACCCCATCGTGCAGGGCAGCCCCCTCTGGAACCAGACGCTCGAAGCGCTGGACCGCGACGACGCCGAGATCCTCGTCGTGCTGCGCGCCACCGACGACGCCTCACAGAGCAGCATTCACGCGCGCAGCAGCTACAAGGTCAACGAACTCGTCTGGAACGCCCGCTTCCGCCCCATCCACAGCAAGGACGCCGCCGGACACCTGCGGGTGGACGTGGCCCGCCTCAGCCACGTCGAACGCCTCGCCGTGCCCGACGCGCCCACGCACGCCGAACAGCAGGAGACGCCCCTCCCAGACGAACCCGTCTGACCCGGTCCGGCCCTGATGCCGCGTCAGGGGAGCGCCGCGAGGTATGCGGCCAGGGCGTCCAGCTCATGATCGCTGAGCGGTTTCATCTCCAGGTACATCGCGGTGGAGAGCGGCGTGCCGGTCGTACCGAGCTTCTGGAACTCGTGCATGACCTCCACCGCGTACTCCGGCGACTGGTGCCGCACCAGCGCGATCCCCACGTCCGCCACGCCCTGCCCGGCCGCGCCGTGACACACCACGCACGCGATGACGTTCCGTTCCGGCGCGCCGCCCCCGTACAGCTTCGCGCCCTCCGCCACGAGCGCCGCGTCCTGCCCGGCCCATGCGTCCCCTACCTTCTGCGCGCTGAAGTACGCCACGAGGTCCGCGATGTCCTGATCGCTGAGTTTGCCCGCCACGCGGTTCATGATCTGACTCGGCCGGATGCCCGCCCGCAGGATCAGCAGCTGCGGCGCGAGGTACGACGCGTGCTGTCCCGCCAGTCTCGGGAATTTCGCCGTCTCGCTCACGCCCGCCGGACCGTGACACCCGGTGCAGGTGGCGGACAGCTTCAGGCCGTTCGCGGCGTCGCCTGCCGGAAGTTTCGACGGGTCGAGCGTCGGCACGGCCGTCCCGCCCGGCGCGGTCCCCTGCGCCAGCACCCCCGTGGGCAGCACCCCCGTGAGCAGCACCCCCACCGTCAGTGCCGCGAACACCCCACCGAACCCCAGGCCCATCCACCTCGTGCTGTTCATGCGTCCCCTCCCCACCCAACCCGCGCGGAAGCCCTCGCGGCCACGCTTGGCCGCGCCCGATCGACGACGGAGGAGACGTTGTTGCCCCGATGGTACACCCCAGCGCGGGCCGGACGCCAGCACAGACGAGACCGGCCCGCGCAGGGCGGGCCGGGAGGCGGGAGAGGAGAAGGGCCGGGTCAGCGGCGCCAGCTGAGCAGCGCGATCACGAGCGTGAACGCCACCATCGCCAGCACGGGGATCGTGACGACGTTCGACAGACCCGTCAGGCTGTCCCCGAAGACCGGCCACTTCGCGTCGCAGCCGACCGTCGTCTGCCCCACCCCGCACACCTTCAGGGTGCGGATGACGCCCCAGCCCTCCAGGTTCTGCACGAGCGCCACCAGCCACCCGATCACGGCGAGCGGCAGGGCGTACACGCGACCCGCGAGGTCCGCGCGGAACGCCGCGACGCCCAGCACGATCACCAGCGGGTACATGCAGATCCGCTGGAACCAGCACAGCACGCACGGCACGAAGTGACGCACCTCGCTGAAGTACAGGCTGCCCATCGTGGAGACGAGGGCCACGACCCACGCGAGGTACAGGCGGTTGTCGCGGCTCACGTTACTGGAGCGCCTTGTCGATGGCCGCACCGACCTTCTCGGCGGAGTAGTCCTGAATCAGCTGGCCGTTCACGAATACGCTCGGCGTGGCGTTCACGCCCGCCTTGGTCGCCTGGGCGTTGTCGGCGTCCACCTGGGGCTTGGTGCGGTCGTTGTCGAGGCAGTCCTTGAACTTGGCGGCGTCCAGGCCGTCCACGTAGGTGCCCAGGTCCTCCAGGACGGGCTTGGTGGCCCACTGGGTGTTCTCGTCCTTCTGCGCGCGGAACAGCAGCGTCGCGTACTGGTTGTACCCGGCGTCGCCCTTCTGCAGGTACACGCACTCGGCGGCCTCGGCGGCGGTGGTGCTGTCCGGCCCGATGAACGGGAAGTTGATCTTGTACAGTTTGGCCTTGCCGGTGTCGATGTACTTGCTCTGCAGGGTCGGCATGATGGTCGCCTCGAAGTTCTTGCAGTTCGGGCACTTGAAGTCCTCGAACACCACCATCGTCACCTTCGCGCTCGCCTGACCCAGCATCGGCTGGCCGTCCAGGTTGAAGCTCTTGGTGTTGGCGCTCCCGCCGGGCCGCACGGCGAAGACGACGAGCCCGATGAGCACCACGGCGATCACCGTGCCGATCAGGAGGATGTTCCGGTTGGAGGAGTTGGCGTTCAGGCGAGTCATGCAGGCAGTGTAGCCCGCGACATGAAGGAAACGGCAGGGGAGAGCGTCCCGGCGTGCGGCAACGGAAACGGCGCCCGGCCTTGAAGGCGGGCGCCGTGAACAGGCGAGGGGACAGGGGTTCAGGCGTCCGGCAGGCCCGCGTCCGGGAGGGGCGGCGCGCTGACCGGGTGCGGCTGTTCCGCCCGGCGGCGCAGATAGATGCCGAGCGCCTGCCGCACGAAACTGAAGGCCAGGGCCGCCGCGGCCAGCCCCAGGGACGACGCGCGGAACTGCGCGTTCGAGGGCAGGGTGAGCGTCGTGTCGAGCGACGGGCCGAGCCGTTCCGTGAGCAGGATCGGCAGCGCGAACGCCGCGAACGCGAACGGCAGCACCAGCGGGCCGCCCGCGTGCTTCACGATCAGTCCCGCGATCAGGGCCGCGCCGACCAGCGGCAGGATCACCAGCCACTGAGCGGGCGGCGCGTGACTGCTGAAGTACGGCAGGACGCCGAGCGCCGTCCCCAGGTACCCGTACCAGCCGCCCGACTCGTCGGCGAGCAGCGTGAGCAGCACCCACGCGCCCAGCTTGACGGGCCAGTCGCCCGGCTGCCACAGCGTGAACGCCAGGAGCGCCAGCGCCATCAACCCCCACGCGAGGCGCAGGAGCGTCAGGTTCCGGTCGCGGATGCGGCGGCGGCGGGCGGGCGTGAGCGGCACGCCCGCCGCCGGGCGCGGCCGTGGCTCGGCAGGCCTGGGGACCGGGCCGGGCGCGGTCACGCGGTCTTCTTGCGGCCCTTCCTGGGCTTCGCGTCACCGGCCACGGCCAGCTCCTTCTCCTTCTCCGGGCGGCCTTCCGGCACGATGCCGGGCACGCGCGCCAGGTAATGCCCCGTGTGGCTGCTCTCGTGCGCGGCCACCTGCTCCGGCGTGCCGGTCGCGACGACCGTTCCGCCACGCACGCCCCCCTCGGGTCCCAGGTCGATGATCCAGTCGGCGCACTTCATCACGTCCAGATTATGCTCGATGATCAGCAGGGTGTTGCCGCCCTCCACCAGACGCTGCAGCACCTCCATCAGCTTGCGCACGTCCTCGAAGTGCAGCCCCGTCGTCGGCTCGTCGAGGATGTAGATGGTGCGGCCCGTCGCGCGCTTGCTCAGTTCCGACGCCAGCTTGATGCGCTGCGCCTCGCCGCCCGACAGGGTCGTGCTCGGCTGACCGACCTTCATGTACCCCAGGCCCACGTCGCACATCAGCTGCATCTTGCGTTCGATGGTGGGGATGTTCTCGAAGAAGTCACGGGCGTCCTCGACGGTCATGTCGAGCACGTCGCTGATGCTCCTGCCGTTGTACTTCACTTCCAGCGTCTCGCGGTTGTAGCGCGCGCCCTTGCACACCTCGCACGGCACGTAGATGTCCGGCAGGAAGTTCATCTCGATCTTCATGACGCCGTCGCCCTTGCAGTTCTCGCAGCGGCCGCCCTTCACGTTGAACGAGAAGCGCCCCGCCTGGTACCCGCGCCTGCGCGCCTCGGCGGTGCGCGTGAACAGGTCGCGGACCTCCGTGAACACGCCCGTGTACGTGGCCGGGTTGCTGCGCGGCGTCCGCCCGATCGGCGACTGGTCGATCTCGATGACCTTGTCGAGGTGATCGATGCCCACGATCGCCTCGGCGCGGCCGGGGCTGGTCTTCGCGCCGTTCAGGTCGCGGGCCAGCGTGGCGTGCAGGATGTCGTGAATCAGGGTGCTCTTGCCGGACCCGCTGGGTCCCGTGACGACCGTCATCGTGCCGAGCGGAATGTCGATCGAGACGTTCTGCAGGTTGTTCTCGGTCGCGCCGCGCACCGAGAGGCGCTTGCCGTTCCCGCGCCTGCGCGCGGCGGGCACGTCGATCTTCAGTTCGCCGCGCAGGTACTTGCCGGTCAGGCTGTTCCCGTCCGCCTTGACTTCCTCCGGCGTGCCCTGCGCGACGACGTTGCCGCCGTGGATGCCCGCGCCCGGCCCCATGTCCACGAGGTGGTCGGCCTCCATCATGGTGTCCTCGTCGTGCTCCACCACCAGCAGCGTGTTGCCCAGGTCACGCAGGTGCTTCAGCGTGCCGATCAGGCGGTTGTTGTCCTTCGGGTGCAGGCCGATGCTGGGTTCGTCCAGCACGTACAGCACGCCCGTCAGGCCCGACCCGACCTGCGTGGCGAGCCGGATGCGCTGCGCCTCGCCGCCCGACAGGGTGTTCGCCGCGCGGTCCAGCGACAGGTAATCCAGGCCCACGTCCACCAGGAACTTCAGGCGCGTGCGGATGGCCCGCCCGATCGGCGCGGCGACCTGCGTGCCGAACTCGCCCAGCCCGTACTCGTAGCGGGTGGGGGCGTGCGCGGCCTGTGTGCCGCCCAGCCCGGACTTCAGGTACGGCTCGATGGCCGCGTGGTCGAGCGTCCCGGCCTCCAGACCGCCGAAGTACCGGTCGGCGTCCAGCACGCTCATGTGGCTCGCCTGCGCGATGTTCAGGCCGCCCACGCGGACCGCCAGGATCTCCGGCTTGTAGCGCGTGCCGCCGCAGGTGGGGCACGGGCGGAGCTCCATCATCTCTTCCATCTTCTCGCGCATGAATTCCGACTCGGTTTCCGCGTAGCGGCGCTCCAAGTTCACGAGCACGCCCTCGAACTCCGTCTCGAAGCGCATGGTTTCCTTCCCGCCGCGCCGGTACACCACCTCGAACGGCTTGCCGGGACCGTACAGGACGGCGTCCTGCACCTTCTTCGGCAGTTCGCCCCAGGGCGTCTTGGTGTCGAACTCCATGTGTTCGGCCAGCGCCTTGATCTTGTCCCAGTAGTACACGCCGCCGCCCGTGCCCTTCTTGCTCCACGGCAGGATGGCGCCCTCCGCGAGCGACAGCTTCGGGTCCACCACGCGTTCCGGCGAGAACTCGTTCTTGTGCCCCAGGCCCGTGCAGTCCGGGCACGCCCCGTAGGGGTTGTTGAAGCTGAACGAGCGGGGTTCCAGTTCCTCCAGCACGCTCCCGTGCTCCGGGCACGCGAACTTCTCGCTGTACAGTTCCTCGGCGCCCGAGTCGGGGAACAGCACGCGCAGCAGGCTCTCGCCGCGCCGCAGGCCCAGCTCCACGCTCTCCGCGATGCGCGAACGGTCCGACTCCTTCACCGAAATGCGGTCGATGACCACGTCCACGTCGTGCTTCTCGAACTTCTCCAGCTTGAGCTTCTCGGCCTCGTCCATCTCGTAGATGGTGCCGTCCACCCGCACGCGCGCGAAGCCCTCGCGTTTCAGGTCCCCGAACAGCTTGCGGTACTCGCCTTTACGGCCACGCACGACCGGCGCGAGCAGGATGGCCCGCTGACCCTCGTACAGGCTGAGCAGCTTGTCGGTGATCTCCGACGGGCTCTGCCGCTCGATCTTGCGGCCGCAGATGGGGCAGTACGGCGTGCCGACCCGGGCGTACAGCAGCCGCAGGTAATCGTGAATTTCGGTCACGGTGCCCACGGTGCTGCGCGGGTTGTGGCTGGTGGTCTTCTGGTCGATGGAGATGGCCGGGCTCAGGCCCTCAATGCCGTCCACGTCGGGTTTCTCCATCAGGCCCAGGAACTGCCGGGCGTAGGCGGACAGGCTTTCCACGTAGCGGCGCTGCCCTTCGGCGTAGATGGTGTCGAAGGCCAGCGTGCTCTTGCCGCTGCCCGACACGCCCGTGATGACCACGAATTTGTTCCGGGGCAGTTCGACGGTCACGTTTTTGAGGTTGTGTTCCCGCGCCCCGCGCACGATCAGGTTCTGGTTCTGCAAGGTCGTAGCTCCTTCAAGGGAAAGTACCGGTGGGCGTCTTCTGTTGCCTGCAGATTTCAGACCCGTGCTTCTTGACTCAACAGGGCAGTTTAGCACCCCGGGGCAGGATGGCAAGGCGCTGATCTCACGTACCCACGCCCACACATTCGCTACCCTTCAGGGTTACCCGCACCGCACCCGCATCCCGGCGCCGCCACCCACGACCGCCGGACTACACTGCGGGCATGGCCGACCCAGCCCGGCACCTCCGCCTGCCGTCCAGGCCACCCGGAGCGCGCCCCCTGGAATTCCGCCCGCCCGTCCTGAACGGCGTGGTGCTCGCCGCGCTCCTCACCTCCGGCGCGTGGCAACTCTTCACCGAACTGCGCCAGCCGGCCGGAGCGTGCTGCACCCCGTCCTATTACAATCACCTGCCGTCCATCCGGTTCATGGCCGCCTGGACGGCCCTCGTGGCCCTGCAGTGCCTCGTGACGTTCCAGGTGGTCGCCGTGCAGGGCGACACCGTCCGCGTCCGGCTGTTCGGCACGCCCCTGGGCTTCACGCGCCCGCTCGGGCACGTGCGCGTCACCCGGCACCGTGCCGCCAGCGGGGCCGCCACGGACAGCGTTGGGACGGACACCGCCCAGGACTACATCTTCCGGCTCGGCCCGTGGCCCCTCGGGATCAGGCCCGACCACGCCGACTACGCCGAACTCATCACCGACCTGCCCGCGCCCCACTGAACGCCCGACCGTTCTCTTCCGAGGCGCGGGTTGCAGGTTCAGGTGCGGGCGTTCAGCCACCCGATGAGGGCGGAGGTCATCTCGTCGCGGACGGTGTCGTTGAAGAGTTCGTGGTATCCGCCGGGCACTTCGGTGTAGGTCCGGTCGGTGCTGGCAATTTCTTTCGCGAAGCGGCGGGAGCCGTTCACGTCGGTCAGTTTGTCGGCGTCGCCGTGCACGATCAGGGTGGGCAGCGTCCAGGCGGGCACCTTCGCCCACAGCCCTTCCGAGACGTTCAGCATGCTGATGGCGGTCAGCACCGGCACTTTGCCGTGGTACATCTGCGGGTCCTGCTCGTAGGCGGTCACTTCCTCGGCCACCCGCGACAGACCGCCGGTGGGCAGGACGGTGAGCGGCAGGGCGGGGGCCACGCGGGCCAGGACGCGGCCTGCGGCTTTCAGCCAGCCGGGTTCGTTCACGCCCACCAGCAGCGCGGGGCTGGACAGCACCACGCCTGCCACGCCGCGCGGGTCCTGCAGGTACGAGGCGGCGGTGACGAGCCCCCCCAGGCTGTGTCCGAAGGCGAAGAGGGGGAGGGGGAGGGCGCGCAGCGATTCGCGCAGGGCGATGTGGTCCTGCACGAGGAGCGCCACGTCGTTCACGGCGCGGGGGCCTTCGCTGTGGCCGTGGCCGCGGTGGTCGTAGGTGTACACGCTGTACCCGGCGTCGTTGAGGGCCGTGATGAGGCGGTGGTAGCGGCCGCTGTACTCGCCGAAGCCGTGCGTGAGCAGGATGTTCGCGCGGGGGGTGGCGGCGGGCCACAGGAAGGTGCGGACGGGGACGCTGACCGTGACGGGCCACGGGCTGGGGGTGGGCATGGTCCAGTAAAGCATGTTCCGGGTGGGCGGCCGGGCGGGCGTGTGGGTGTAGGGGCGGGGTTGTATGAGCGTCCGGTCAAGGCCGGATGGAATTTCGGTTGTGCAAAATATGCTTAACTTGAGGGCGGAGGTTCCAACATGGCAGACATCGCACGTAAGGCAAGCGCCCACTGGTCCGGAGACCTGGCCAAAGGCGTCGGCACCGTCAGCACCGAGAGCGGCACCGTCAAGGACGCCCAGTACAGCTTCAAGACCCGCTTCGAGCAGGGGACCGGCACCAACCCCGAGGAGCTTCTCGCGGCGGCGCACGCGGGCTGCTTCACCATGCAGCTCTCCGCGCTGCTCGCCAGCGACGGTCACGCGCCCCAGGGCGTGGACACCGAAGCGACCTGCGAGATGGTCCGTTCCGGCCCCGGCTTCAAGGTCAGCACCATGCGCCTGAAGGTCACCGGCAGCGTCGAGGGCATCGATCAGGCGACCTTCGAGTCGTACGTCGCCAAGGCTGCCGACATGTGCCCCCTGAGCGGCGTTATGAAGGGCAACGTCGAGATCGTCCACGAAGCCACCCTGCTCTGACCCCCACGGGGATCACCGCGTCACCACGGAGGCCGCCCGGCACGCACGGGCGGCCTCCGTGGTGACGCGCATGCGCCTGCACCGTCCTGAAATGGGCGGCTCATCATCCGTACTACACTCTAACCATGACCCAGGCTGAACCGGTTCAGACGGCCCCCCTCGCGCCCACCGCGCCGCTCACTCCCGAGTGGTACAAGACGGCGGTGTTCTACGAACTGTCCGTCCGGACCTTCAACGACGGGAACGGCGACGGCAAAGGCGACTTCCCCGGCCTGACGGCCCGCCTCGACTACCTGCGGGCACTCGGCGTGGACTGCCTGTGGCTGCTGCCCTTCTACCCCAGCCCGCTGCGCGACGACGGGTACGACGTGGCCGACTACACCGGGATCCACCCGGACCTCGGCACGCTCGACGACTTCAAGGTCTTCCTGCGCGAAGCGCACGCCCGCAACCTCCGCGTGATCGGGGACCTCGTCACGAACCACACCTCCAGCGACCACGCGTGGTTCCAGGAGGCCCGCAAGGGCAAGACCCTGCCGGACGGCACGCCCAACCCCTACCACGACTACTACGTCTGGAGCGACACCGGCACCGAGTACGCCGACGCCCGCATCATCTTCACGGACACCGAGACGAGCAACTGGACGTGGGACGACATGGCCGGACAGTACTACTGGCACCGCTTCTTCAGCAGCCAGCCGGACCTGAACTTCGACAACCCCGCAGTGGTCGAGGAGATGCTGCGCGCCGCGCGCTTCTGGCTGGACCTCGGCGTGGACGGCTTCCGGGTGGACGCCGTACCGTACCTCGTGGAGCGCGAGGGCACGAACTGCGAGAACCTCCCCGAAACGCACGACATCCTGAAACGCATGCGGCAGCTCGTGGACGACGAGTACCCGGGCCGCCTGCTGCTCGCCGAGGCGAACCAGTGGCCGGAGGACGTCGCGCAGTACTTCGGGACGGAGGAGGAGCCGGAGTTCCACATGTGCTTCAACTTCCCGGTCATGCCGCGCCTGTACATGAGCCTCAAGCGTGAGGACACCACCAGCATCCGCGACATCATGGCGCGCCTGCCCGCCACGCCCAGCTTCGGGCAGTGGGCGACCTTCCTGCGCAACCACGACGAACTGACGCTCGAAATGGTCAGCGACGACGAGCGGGCCTTCATGTACGCCGCGTACGCGCCGGACCCGCGCATGAAGATCAACGTCGGCATCCGCCGCCGCCTCGCGCCGCTGCTCGACAACGACCGCCGCCGTATCGAACTGCTGAACGCCGTGCTGCTGTCCCTGCCGGGCAGCCCCATCCTGTACTACGGCGACGAGATCGGCATGGGCGACGACCTGTCGCTCGCGGACCGCAACGGTGTCCGCACCCCGATGCAGTGGGACGCGAGCCCCAACGCGGGCTTCTCGACGGCACTGCCGGAACAGCTGTTCTTCCCGGTCGTCAAGGAGACGGTGTACGGCTACCAGCGCGTGAACGTGGACGCCGAGGAACGCGACCCCGGCAGCCTGCTGCTGTTCACGCGCCGCCTGCTGGAACTGCGGCGCGCACACCCGGCCTTCGCGCTCGGTGGGCTGACCTTCGTGGAGACCGGCAACGAGGCCGTGCTGGCGTACACGCGCGAGCACGAGGGACAGACGCTGCTCGTCGTGGCGAACTTCGCCGCGAACGCGCAGTCGGCGCAGCTGGACCTGTCCGCGTACAACCACCGCACGCCGGTCACGCTGACGGGCGGCGCGGCCTTCCCGCCCATCACGGACGCCCCGTACCACCTGACCATCGGGCGGCACGACTGGTACTGGATGAAGCTGAACTGATCTCAGGCCGTGCTGAACGCCAGGGGTTCAGCACGGCGAACTGGAACTGGACAGTATGGGAGGGGCCGGAACGCAGGTGTTCCGGCCCCTCCCTGCGTGCTGTGGGGGGGATGCCGGGGCGGGCGCGTGAGAGATTAACCCTTCATAAGTCCGTGTTGAGCAGACGCCGGACGCTGGCCCGGCATCATAAGTGCCGGGTCCACTCATGTTGGAAGCACTTCCAGCGGACCCGCCTTGCTGCGGGACTCACGCGGTCATCATCAGTGCCGGACCGACTGTCGCACCTCAGGCAGTCACGCCCACCTTCAGGAGTCACACTCGGGGAAGCGGCCATACGCCAGCGCCCTCCCCGCCCGCACGACAAGGCGAACCCTTCACCCACCCGTCCGGCCCACACGGGCAGGACCGAGCCGGAACGGCACCACACGCGTGCCGTTCCGGCCAACAGGAGCGCACATGACGAACAGCACCCCCCGCCTGCGTCCAGGTCACCCGTCTCCGCTCGGCTCCCGCTGGGACGGCCAGGGCACCAACTTCGCGCTGTACAGCGAGAACGCCACCGGCGTCACCCTCTGCCTCTTCGACGACGCGGGCCAGGAAACCCAGTACCCGCTCACGGAGCGCACCGCGTTCGTGTGGCACGGCTACGTCCCCGGCGTCCGTCCCGGCCAGCGCTACGGCTACCGCGTGAACGGCGAGTACAACCCCGACGCGGGCCTGCGCTTCAACCCGAGCGTCGTCCTGACCGACCCCTACGCCCGCTCGCTCGCCGGGACGGAACAGTTCGACCAGGGTGTCTTCGCGTACGCCATGGGCGGCAACGAGGACTACGAGATGGCGCAGGACGACCAGCACGGCGCGCCGAAAGCGGTCGTGGTGGACGACAACTTCGACTGGCAGGGCGACGCCCTCCCCGACGTGCCCTTCCATCAGAGCGTCATCTACGAGGCGCACGTCAAGGGCCTCACCATGCTGCACCCCGACGTGCCCGAACACCTGCGCGGCACATACGCCGGCATGGCGACCGAACCGGTCCTGAACTACCTGAAGGACCTCGGTATCACGGCCATCGAACTGATGCCCGTCCACCAGCACGTCGACGATCCCTTCCTGCTCGACAAGGGCCTCACGAACTACTGGGGGTACTCCAGCCTCGCGTTCTTCGCGCCGGACGTACGGTACAGCGCGTACGCGAACCGTGGCGACGGGACCGGCGAGATCGGCGGCGAGGTCCGCGAGTTCAAGGAACTCGTGCGCGCCCTGCACGGTGCCGGCATCGAAGTGATCCTCGACGTGGTGTACAACCACACGGCCGAAGGCAACCACATGGGGCCGACCTTCAGCTTCAAGGGCATCGACAACCCCACCTACTACCGCCTGGTCGGCGACAACGCTCGCTTCTACTACGACACGACCGGCACCGGCAACAGCCTGAACGTCCGGCACCCGCAGACGCTGCAGCTCATCATGGATTCCCTGCGGTACTGGATCCAGGAGATGCACGTCGACGGGTTCCGCTTCGACCTCGCCAGCACGCTCGCGCGCGGCCTGCACGAGGTGGATCAGCTGTCGAGCTTCTTCACGATCATTCACCAGGACCCGATCATCAGCGGCGTGAAGCTCATCGCGGAACCGTGGGACGTGGGCGAGGGCGGGTACCAGGTCGGGAACTTCCCGATCCACTGGGCGGAATGGAACGGCATCTACCGCGACGACATGCGCAAGTTCTGGAAAGGTGAAGGTGGACTCGCCAGCGACATGGGCTACCGCCTGACCGGCAGCAGCGACCTGTACAAGGACGACGGCCGCGCCCCCTACGCCAGCATCAACTTCGTGACCGCCCACGACGGCTTCACGCTCCGCGACTCCGTCAGCTACAACGACAAGCACAACGACGCCAACGGCGAGAACAACCAGGACGGCCACAACGACAACCAGAGCTGGAACTGCGGCGCCGAAGGCCCCACCGACGACCCCGAGATCAACGCCCTGCGCGCCCGCCAGCAGCGCAACATCCTCGCCACGCTGCTGCTCTCGCAGGGCACGCCCATGATCCTGGGCGGCGACGAGTTCGGCCGCACCCAGCAGGGCAACAACAACGCCTACTGCCAGGACAACGAACTGTCGTGGTTCGACTGGCAGTCGCAGGACACCGCCCTGCTGGACTTCACGCGCCGCCTGATCCAGCTGCGCCGCGACCACCCGGCCCTGCACCGCCGCAAGTTCTTCTCCGGCCGCCCAATCCGGGGCGAGGTGACGGACATCGTCTGGCTGCGCCACGACGGCCAGCAGATGGACGACCAGGACTGGAACAACAACCAGACGCAGAGCTTCGGGATGTTCCTCGACGGCAACGGCCTGAACGACCAGGACCGGATGGGCGAGCCGCTCCGCGACGACCACCTCCTGATGCTGTGCAGCGCCAGCCACGTGGACCTGCCCTTCGTGCTCCCCGAACTCGGCGGCTGCAACGAGTGGGAAGTGCTGCTCGACACGGACGACGACGCGGCCGGACGCGACGGCAGCGAAGCGAAACGCGTCACGGCCGGCACCGAGGTGAACCTCACCGCCAGAAGCGTGCAGCTGTACCGCTGCAAGCGCGACTGACGCCCACTGGCCCGCCCCTCACCGGAGCGGGCCAGACTTCTCGGGGCCGGGCGTCACGCCTCCCGGCCCGCACCACCACGACCGGTTCGGCCCTCCGCCCTCACTCCCCGCCTGGAGGTCCCCATGGCACACCCGCCCATCACGCCCCCCGCCCCGAACCTCGGGGCGTTTCCCACGCCCGACGGCACCATCTTCCGCGCCTGGAGCACCCGCGCCGCGCAGGTTTCCCTCTGCCTCGACGGTCAGCTCGTCCCCATGACGCGCGTCTCGCCCGGCCTGTACGAGGTGACGCGCGCCGCCCCTCCAGGCGCCCGGTACAGCTTCGTCCTGGACGGCGTCACCATGCCCGACCCGTACGCGCGCTTCCTGCCGGACGGCGTGCACGGCGACGCCGAAGTCATCTCGCCCGAGTACGCGTGGACGCACACCGACTGGAAGGGCCTCGCGCTGCACGAGTGCGTGTTCTACGAACTGCACGTCGGGACGTTCACGCCCGGCGGCACGTACCGCAGCGCCATGGAGCGCCTCCCGTACCTGAAGGACCTGGGCGTCACCGCCATCGAACTCATGCCGCTCGCCGCCTTCCCGGGCGAGCGCGGCTGGGGGTACGACGGCGCGGCCCTCTACGCCCCCTACGCCCCGTACGGCCGCCCGGAGGACCTGAAGGCCTTCGTGGACGCCGCGCACGGCCTGGGTCTCGCCGTGCTGCTGGACGTGGTGTACAACCACTTCGGGCCGGACGGCACGTACCTCGCCGCGTACAGCCCCGAGTACTTCACGGACCGCTTCCAGAGCGCCTGGGGCGCGGGCCTCGACTACCACGAGCCGCACATGCGCCGCCTCATCACCGAGAACGCCCGCATGTGGCTCAGCGAGTACCGCCTGGACGGCCTGCGCCTCGACGCGACGCAGGCGATGCAGGACGACAGCGACGTGCACATCCTGCGCGAACTGGCCTCCGAGGTGCACGCCCTCGGTTCGGAGCTCGGCGTGCGGCACCTGATGCTCGCCGAGGACTACCGCAACCTCCCCACCCTCGTCACCGAGGACCACCTGGACGGCATGTGGGTGGATGACTTCCACCACGTGGTCCGCGTGACCCTGACGGACGAACGCGACGGGTACTACGGTCCCTTCGAGCGGGGCGCGGCGGCCCTCGCGCACGCCATCACGCGCGGCTGGGTGTACGAGGGGCAGACGTGGCCGCTCGAGGACCGGCCGCGCGGCCAGCCCGCCGACGCGCTCGACGCGCCGAGCTTCGTGTACTTCATCCAGAACCACGACCAGATCGGGAACCGTGCCACCGGCGACCGCGTGCACCACTTCCCCGGTGTGACGCCCGAAGCGTTCCGCGCGGCGAGCACGCTGCTGCTCACGCTGCCGATGACGCCGCTGCTGTTCATGGGGCAGGAGTGGGCCGCCAGCACGCCCTTCCAGTTCTTCACCGACCATCACGGCGCGCTGGGCGAGGCGGTCTCCGAGGGGCGCCGCCGCGAGTTCGGGCACTTCGAGAGCTTCACGGGCGACGTGCCGGACCCGCAGGACGAACGCACCTTCCTGAACAGCCGCCTGAACTGGACGGAACTGCAGGACGGCGAGCACGCCCGCACCCTGGACCTGTACCGCGCGCTGCTGGCCCTGCGCCGCGAGGACGCCGTGCTGCGCGACAGCCGCCGGGACACCCTCACGGCCGGGCACGCGGGCGACGTGCTGTGGGTGAGGCGCAGCGACCCGCACGGCGAGCGCCTGCTGCTGTGGAACCTCGGTGAACCCGTCCGCCTGCACGACCTGCCGGGCCTGCCGATCCCGCTGCCGCCCAGGGTGCTGCTGCACAGCGAAGGGCACGCCGGACTGCCGGAAACGCTCGGCCAGCACCACGCGCTGCTGCTGGGAAGCGCATGACGGACGCCGCCCGGAACGACACCGATACGGCACCGCCGCACGACGCGGCGGGCGAGCCGCGCATCCCGCTCGCCACGTACCGCCTGCAACTCCACCCCGGCTTCGACTTCGCGCACGCCACCCGCGTCCTTGAATACCTGAAACGGCTCGGCGTGTCGGACGCGTACCTGTCGCCCATCTGGCAGGCCGGTCCCGGCAGCACGCACGGGTACGACGTGACCGACCACGCCCGCATCAACCCGGAACTCGGCGGGCAGGGCGGCTTCACGCGCTTCACCGACGCGGCCCGCGAGCGCGGCCTGGGCGTCCTGCTGGACTTCGTGCCGAACCACATGGGGGTCGGCGGCGGCCACAACCGCTACTGGGAGGACGTGCTGGAGCACGGGCAGGCGTCCCGCTACGCGCACTTCTTCGACATCGACTGGGAGCCGCTGAAACGCGCTCTGGCCGGGAAGGTCCTGCTGCCTGTCCTGGGCGACCTGTACGGCCGCGTGCTGGAACAGGGCCAGCTGAAGGTCGTGCGGCTCGGCGAGGAGTACGAGCACGAGGGCCGCGCCGGCAAGTTCGGCCTGCGGTACTACGACCGGACGTTCCCGCTCTCGCCGCGCAGCGTGGCGGGCCTGCTGCAGCGTGCGGCAGACCTGACGCGCCTGTCGGACGAGAACGACCTGCGCGGCGAACTGTACTCGCTCGCCGTGCAGGCCGGGAACCTGCCGCGCAGCACGGACGCGCTCAGCAACCTCGAACGCCTCGCCCGCGCCCGCGAGACGGCCGTCATCGCCCGCCGCCTGCAGGCCCTCACCGCGCAGAGCCCCGCCATCCCACGCGGCCTGGACGCCGCCGTGCGTGAAGTGAACATGGATCAGGAGGCGCTCGACCGCCTGATCCGCGAGCAGAACTACCGCCTGAGCTACTGGCGCGTCGCGTCCGAGCAGATCAACTACCGGCGCTTCTTCGACATCAACGACCTCGCCGCGCTCCGCATGGAGGACCCGCGCGTGTTCACCTGGGCGCACGCGCTGCTGTTCGACCTCGTGCGGCAGGGGAGGGTGCAGGGCATCCGCCTCGACCACACCGACGGCCTGTACGACCCCGCCGGGTACTTCGGACAGCTGCAGGACGGCGCGGCCGCCGCGACGGGCCGCGCCTACGAGCCGGGCGGTCCCCGCGCGGCCCTGCCCATGTACGTCGTCGCCGAGAAGATCCTCGAACCCGGCGAGACGCTGCCGGACAGCTGGCCCATCCACGGCACGACCGGCTACGACTTCCTCGCGCAGCTCGGCGGGACCTTCGTGCCCGACACGGGCGAGGAGGAGGTGACGGCCATCTACCGCCGCTTCACCGGCGACCGCACCGAGTACGGCGAGACGCTGCACGACACCAAGGAACTCATCCTGCGGACCAGCCTGTCGTCCGAACTGTACGGCCTCGCCGAACGCCTCGAACGCCTCGCGGAACGCGACCTGCGCTGGCGGGACTTCACGCTCACCACGCTGCGCGCCGCGCTGCGCGAAGTGATTGCGTGCTTCCCCGTGTACCGCACGTACGTCCGGCAGGACGGGCGGCGCGAACGCGGCGACGACGGCAAGATCGGGCGGGCCATCGCGGACGCCAGACTCCTGAACCGTGAACTCGACCCGACCGTCTTCGACTTCCTCGAAGAACTCCTGACGGTCCGTACCCAGGACCCGCTGACCGCGCAGGCGTACGGGGACTTCGCGCTGCGCTTCCAGCAGCTGACCGGCCCCGTCACCGCGAAGGGCGCCGAGGACACCGCCTTCTACCGCTACGTGCGCCTCCTGACCCTGAACGAGGTGGGCGGCGACCCGGCCCTGTTCGGCACGCCGCTCCACACGTACCACACGCAGGCGCGGGCGCGCGCCGCGCACTGGCCGCACGCGATGCTGAGCACCAGCACGCACGACACCAAACGCGGCGAGGACACCCGCGCCCGCATCGCCGTGCTGAGCGAGATGCCGCAGACGTGGGCCGCGTACCTGAGCGTCTGGTCGCGCCTCAGCCGCCCCTACGAGTTCTACGATCAGGGCGGACGCGGCCCGAAACGCTCCCCCAGCTTCGCGGACAGCTACGCGCTCTTCCAGACGATTCTGGGCGCGTGGCCGCTCGACGGGAGCTTCGAGCGCGACCCGGACGCCTTCGCGGACCGCCTGACCGCGTATGCGCACAAGGCCGCCAGAGAGGCGAAACTGCACACCACCTGGGCCGCCCCGAACGCCGACTACGAGTCGAGGCTCGCGGGCCTCATCCGTGGCCTGCTCGCCAGCCCGGAATTCGTGGGCAGCGTCCGCGAACTGCACGCCAGACTCTCCCCGTACGGCGCGCAGAACGGCCTGAGCACCGCCCTCGTGCGCCTCACCGCGCCCGGCGTGCCCGACACGTACCAGGGCTCCGAGGTCTGGAACCAGTCGCTGGTGGACCCCGACAACCGCCGCCCTGTGGACTACCCGGACCTGCAGCGCCGCCTGACGCGCCTGCAGGCCGCGCACGCCACGGACCCCGCCGCGCTCGCGCAGGACGTGCTGGCCCGCTACCACGACGGCGACGTGAAACTCCTGACGACCTGGGTGGCCCTGCAGGCCCGGCAGGCCGCGCCGGACCTGTTCATGCACGGCGACTATCAGCCGATCGAGACCGGCAAGTTCCTGCTCGCGTTCAGCCGCACGCTGGGCAGGCAGGTGGTCGTCGTGGCCGCGCCGCGCCTCGCGTACACCCTGACCCGCGAGAAGCAGGCGTGGGCGACGGGCGACGTGTGGGGACGCCGCGAACTGACGCTGCCCGCGCCCGGCACGTACCGCAACGCCCTGACCGGCGAGGTGCACACCGTGCGGGGCCGCAAGCTGCCGCTCGCACGGCTCTTCGCGACCTTCCCGCTCGCCCTGCTCCTGCGCGAACCCTGAACCCGGCCGTGTCCCCGGGCCTCACCGCCAGGGTGTGGCACCCCCGAACGGGGGAGGCCCTCCAGCACGGCAAAACATAAAGACCTTCGGGGGTGGGCTGAGCAGTTGCCCACCCCCGATTCATCCGTCCGACGTACAGTAGAGCCATGAACTCATACGCTCCATCTACGGTGGCGACTGAATCGGTGGTCCGCAGCTTCATGGGCCGCACGTACTCCTGGATGACGGCCGGACTCGTCCTGACCGCCGTGATCGCCGCCCTGACCGCCAGCAACCCCGCCGCGCTCGACTTCGCGTACCGCAACAGCCTCGTGCTGATCCTGGTGCAGTTCGGCGTCGTGATGTTCCTCAGCTTCGCCATCCAGCGCGTGAACAGCCTCGTGGCGGGCGTGCTGTTCATGGCGTACGCCGCCGTGACCGGCATGACCTTCAGCCTGATCCTGCAGCGCTACACGGGCGCGGACGTGACGGCCGCCTTCGCCACGAGCGCCGTCACCTTCGGCGCCATGAGCCTGTACGGGTACCTCACCAAGCGCAACCTCTCCGCGATGGGCAGCTTCCTGATGTACGCCCTGATCGGCGTGGTCGTCGCGATGCTCGTGAACTTCTTCCTGCACAGTGCGGGCCTGTCCCTGGCGATCAGCATCGTGGGCGTGCTGCTGTTCGCGGCGCTGACCGCGTACGACACCAACCGCCTGCGCCAGATGGCCCTGACGGGCATGCAGGGCGAGGCGGCCGAGAAGGGCGCCATCTACGGAGCGCTGCAGCTGTACCTGGACTTCATCAACATGTTCCTGTTCCTGCTGCAGCTGTTCGCGGGCGGCCGCCGCAACTGACCTGAAGGAGCGAGAGAAGGGGCCGGAGCAGATGCGCTCCGGCCCTTCTTCTGTCTGACGTGCCTTCAGCGCGCGAAGAGGTCCGCCATGCGGGTGGCGGTCTTCGCGCCGCGCAGGAGCGGCAGGCCGAAACCTTCCTGCAGGGTGCGCAGCAGGGAGTAATGGTTGTAGGGGGTGCGGCTGACCGTGCCGCGCGGGCCGTCCGGCGTGACGACGACCGTGGCGATGCGTCCGCCGCCGCCGAGCGTGTCACCGCCGCCGCCCTCGTCGAAGGTGATCACGATGGCCGACCCGGCCTTCCAGTCGGGGGAGGCCATGATGCGTTTCGTCCAGACGTTCACGAAGGTGTCGCCGTCCCGGTCGAGGGCGCGGCGGTCGCGGCATTCGGGCGCGCCGTGCATGTCGTGGCACACGTCCGGCACGATGAACGCGAGGCTGGGGGAGCGGCCCGCGTCGAGGTCCGGGCCGAGCGCGGCGAGCGTGCGGACGTTGGCGATCTGGGCGGGGTCGGCGAGCAGGTCGTCGCTGAGCAGGAAGGGGTTGTGTTTCTTGCCGTACGCGCCTGCAGCGTTGGCGGTGGAGCCGTCGTGCGGGAGGCCCTGCATGTACGCGCGCCACGTGAGGCCCGCGCGCGTGAGCTGCAGGGCGAGGTTGTCGCCCCTGAAGTGCCTGTTGGGGTCGTCGTTCGTGAGGTTCATGGTGCTGCCGGCGATCATGGCGACGTAGTTGGGGAGGCTGGGGTGAGCGACGCCGGTGTAGTCGGCGGCGTAGCCGTACGTGCGCGCGAGGCGGTTCAGGGTGGGCATGGCGGGGTTGCCGATGGTGTCGCGCAGGCTGTGGTTTTCCAGCACCATCACGTACACGTGGCGCAGGGAGGGTGTGGTGGTGCTGGCGGCCATGACCGGGGGGGATGTCAGGAGCAGCAGGGGAGGGATCAGCAGCGTGAGGGGGCGGGGCATGACTGCTCTCATGGTCGCACGGGCAGGTGAGGGGGCGGTCAAGCGGGCGGCCCGGTCCACGCCAGTTTAAGGCTCAATAAACTTGACATGACTACACTCAAGTTACAGAATGGGGTCAAGCACCACCATCTGCGTTCCACCCCACCCCGGACCGAGAACAGGAGCCGAACTTGAACCCAGACCAACTCACCGAATCCGCCCTCCAGGCCGTCGCCAACGCACAACAGAACGCGCAGACCGCCGGACACCAGCAGCTCACCCCCACCCACCTCCTCCAGGCCCTCCTCACGCAGGACCAGGCCGCCCGCCTCCTGCAGACCGCCGGAGCCGACCTGCCCGCCCTGCAGGAGAGCATCACCGCGAACCTCCAGAAACTCCCGCGCGTCCAGGGCGGCGACGGCCAGCTGTACGCCGACCCCGCCCTCGGCCGCGCCTTCCAGCAGGCCGACACGCTCGCCCGCCAGCACGGCGACAGCTTCGTCGCCGCTGATATCCTCCTGATCGCCACCGCCGCCGAAACGAAACTCCAGGGCCTCCCCACCCGCGCGGCCCTCGACGCGGCCCTCACCAGCATCCGCAAGGGGAACACCGTGACCAGCAAAACCAGCGAGAACCAGTTCGACGCCCTCGAAAAGTACGGCCTGGACCTCACCGCCCGCGCCCGCGAAGGCAAACTCGACCCCGTCATCGGCCGCGACGAGGAAATCCGCCGCACCATGCAGATCCTCCTGCGCCGCACCAAGAACAACCCCGTCCTCATCGGCGAGCCCGGCGTCGGCAAGACCGCCATCGCCGAGGGCCTCGCCACCCGCATCGTCAAGGGCGACGTGCCGGACGGCCTGAAAGGCAAACGCATCGTCACCCTCCAGATGAGCAGCCTCCTGAGCGGCGCGAAATTCCGCGGCGAGTTCGAGGAACGCCTCGAAGGCGTCATCAAGGAAGTCGTGCAGAGCGCAGGCGAAGTCATCCTGTTCATCGACGAGCTGCACACCATCGTCGGCGCAGGCAAGACCGAAGGCAGCCCCGACGCCGGAAACATGCTCAAACCCGCCCTCGCCAGGGGCGAACTGCACCTGATCGGCGCGACCACCCTCGACGAGTACCGCCAGATCGAGAAGGACGCCGCCCTCGAACGCCGCTTCCAGCCCGTCACGGTCGCCGAACCGAACGTCGAGGACACCATCAGCATCCTGCGCGGCATCCGCGACCGTTACCAGCTGCACCACAACGTCGAGATCACCGACCCCGCCCTCGTCGCCGCCGCCACCCTCTCGCACCGCTACATCGCCGACCGGCAGCTGCCGGACAAGGCCATCGACCTCATCGACGAGGCCGCCGCCCGCCTCCGCATGGCGCTCGAAAGCAGCCCCGAAGCCATCGACGCCCTCGAACGCCGCAAACTGCAGCTCGAAATCGAACGCGAGGCCCTCAAACGCGAGAAGGACACCGACTCCCAGAACCGCCTCCTCGACATCGACACCACCCTCAAAACCCTCACCGACGAACTCGGCAGCATCAAGGCCCGCTGGGAAGGTGAACGCGAGGAAGTCTCACAGCTGCGCGACAAACGCGAAGCGCTCGACGCGGCCCGCACCGAGTACGAACGCGTGAGCCGCGAGGACGCCGGACTCCCCAACTACTACGCGCGCCTCGGCGAACTCCAGAACGGCGTCATCCCCACCCTGGAAAGCGAGGTCGCCGTCCTCGAAAGCCGCCTCAAGACCGCCGAATTCGCGCACATGCAGGTCACCGAGGACGACATCGCCGCCGTCGTCAGCCGCTGGACCGGCATCCCCGCCACGCGCCTCATGGAAGGCGAACGCGACAAGCTGCTCCGCATGGAGCAGGAACTGCACGCCCGCGTGATCGGGCAGGACCGCGCCATCGTCAGCGTGTCCGACGCCGTGCGCCGCGCCCGCAGCGGCCTGAACGACCCCGACCGGCCCCTCGGCAGCTTCATGTTCCTCGGCCCGACCGGCGTCGGCAAGACCGAACTCGCCAAGGCCCTCGCCGAATTCCTGTTCGACACGCAGGACGCCATGATCCGCCTCGACATGTCCGAATACATGGAGAAATTCAGTGTGCAGCGCCTCATCGGCGCGCCCCCCGGATACGTCGGGTACGAGGAAGGCGGCCAGCTCACCGAAGCCGTCCGGCGCCGCCCCTACAGCGTCCTGCTGCTCGACGAGATCGAGAAGGCCCACCCCGACGTGTGGAGCGTGCTGCTGCAGGTCCTCGACGACGGCCGCCTCACCGACGGCCAGGGCCGCACCGTGGACTTCCGCAACACCATCATCATCCTGACGAGCAACGTCGGCTCGCCCCTCATCCTCGAAGCGCAGGCGCAGGGCGAGGACGCCGAAACCATCCAGGCGCGCGTCCTGCAGGAACTCCAGCGGCACTTCCGGCCCGAATTCCTCAACCGCGTGGACGACATCATCGTCTTCGACGCGCTGCGCCCCACCGACCTGCGCCGCATCGTCGACATCCAGCTCGGCGGCCTCCGCAGACGCCTCGCCGACCGCCGCGTCAGCCTGCACGTCACGCCCGCCGCCCTCGACCGCCTCGCGCAACTCGGGTACGACCCCGCCTTCGGCGCGCGCCCCCTGCGCCGCACCATCAGCCGCGAGATCGAAACGCCCCTCAGCCGCGAAATCCTGTCCGGCCACGTCCACGACGGCAGCACCCTGAACGTCGACCTGCAGGACGACCACTTCACCTTCCAGACCGGCGAACTGAACTGATACCAACGCAGGAAAAAGCGCGGGCCGACCCTTTCACCGGGGTCGGCCCGCGCCCTGCCCTGCAGGGGTTCAGGCGGTCGAGCGCACCGTTTCCGGGATGATCGGCTCGGCCAGGCTGGTCGTCAAGGTTGGAAGGCTGCAGTTCGGGTGCAGGATGGAAGCCGGTACGGGCAGGTGCGGCGGCACGGACGCCGTTCGGGTGAGAAGGCGCGTCAGGGGGCGGCACAGCCAGCGGTCAGCCACGACCGATCCTGTCACGACGATCAGCAGGTACGCCAGGATCGTCCACGCGCTCCAGGTGAGCCCCAGGTGCGGAAGGGCCTGCTGCGTGAGCCACCCCTGCACCGAGAAGTGAACCATGTAAATGCAGATGCTCGCGTTCGCCAGGGCCCTCACCGTCCGCGAGTTGCCCAGTCGTCCGATTCGCCTGCCGGGGTTCGCGAAGGCCAGCACCACGAGCAGCACCAGCGGCAGGAATACCTCGTTGTTCACGCGCAGTGCTTCCTGAGGGAGGATCACCATCAGCGCCAGCGTGCCCAGCACCGTCACGGCCCCCCACCGTGCCGGTATCCCGCCGTGCCGGGCGTACAGGACGGCCAGACCCATTCCGGCGACGAAGGCAGGGAGGCGCAGCAGGGGAGCATTGTGCAGGTACGTGGTCCAGTCGTCCGGCAGGAACACGCCCGGCAAACCCGCGAGCAGCAGGGGCAGGCCCGCACCCACCAGCCACAGGGCCGTCATGAGGGCTGCGAGTGTCCGCGTTCGCAGCTGCGTCAGTCGGGGGGCGAGGACCGGGAAACACAGGTAGAAGAAGAGCAGGCATGACATGGACCATGCGGGGGCGTTCAGGATGTGCGAAGCTCCGACTGTCCACGTCTGGATGAGCAGCCCGGCCTGGAGCACGTCGTTCATGGAAACGGTGGTGGAGCCCATCCCAGCCTGAATCAAGAGAAACAGGGCGAGCCCGAGCAGGTTGGGGGGCACGATCCGCGCCAGTCGCCGCCCGACGAAGCGGCGCTGCCCGGCATCGTCGAGCGTTCGCCGGCCATACACGTGCATCAGCAGGAAGCCCGACAGCACAAAAAACAGGCTGGTGACGGACGGACCCCGTGAGAGCAGGCCATGGAGTGCGGGCGGCACGAAGGTGTGATCGAAGTGGAACAGCACGATGTACAGGGCGGCCACGAAACGAAGGAGATTCAGTGCGGGCAGATCGTTGGCCTTCATCGAGCTCAAAGCTTAGTGGAGCAGGCGTGACATGGGCGTGTCATGTGTGATCGTAAGGAGGCGATTAAAGAACCCATGAGTTCACATTCTGCTGTGGTCGTGACACAGGCGCCCGTCAGAAGATTGATATGTTTCGTCCACCATACTGGCCGCATGCAGGTTCAGGCCCTCCCACTCACGCTCGGCGGCATCATGGTGCTGCTGACCGCCACGATGACGGTGGCGTCACCGCAGTCCCTGCCGGTCCTGGATCCCACGCTTGCCCGGTTGTGTGACGCGAGCGCACCCGACTACGCTCACGATTCTCATTCGGTGTTGCCGGAGCTGAACGACCACCTGCGCGTAGTCGTCATCGGGTCGTCCTCCACCGCCGGCGCAGGCGCCAGCCGCCCGCAGTACGCGTACGTCAACCGCTTCCGCGACCAGCTGCTCGCACACGCGCCGCACGCCATAGTCATCAACAAGGGCGTCGGCGGGAACGTCCTCACCGACATCATCCGCCGCGCCGGACGTGACGTGTACGCCCAGCACCCCGACCTCGTCGTCCTGCAGACGGGAACCAACGACGCCCGCCAGGGCATTCCGCCCGCCCAGTACCGGCACGACCTCAGCACCTTCGTGAAGGACCTGCAGCGTCACCATCTGAACGTCGTCCTGATCGACAACCAGTACATTCCCGACCAGCTCGGCTCAGGCGAATACCAGAGCATCATCCGCGCCACCCGCGACGTTGCCCACACCACAGGCGTTCCCCTCGTCTCCCGCTACGCGCTCGGCCGCACCCTCGTGGAACGAGGCGGCCTGAACGGCGACGACCTGATCGCCAGCGACCGCCTGCACCCGAACGACCTGATGCACGCCTGCACTGGCCGAGCCCTCACCGCCACGGTCCTCGCCACCACCGACTGATTCCAGGGATGCCGGGAACAGCACCGACATCCCTTCTTGGGCAGAACGGACGCCCTACAGGACGCCTGCCCGCTTCCACCCCCTCAACACCGTACTTTTTGGCGCTCGCTTCGCTCGGCTGAACTCTACAGGTTCAGCTCAAAACCGTATGACGGCCGCAGCACAGGCCCAACCGAGGAAACACAGCTGGAACAGACCGTTCCTCAGCGCAGCGTCCGTTTTACAGGCCCCAACGCAGGAAAAGGCGCGGGCCAACCCTTTCACCGGGGTCGGCCCGCGCCCTTCGTCTATCCTTCAGTGCACGCGGACGCCCTTGGTGAGCGGCTGCTTCTGCACCCACTTCACGAACTTCTGCACGTCCTCGCGCGCCAGGATGGCCTCCACGGTGTTCAGTTCGTTCGCGAGTTCCGCGTTGCTGTACGTCTTGCTGAGGTACCCCTGGCAGGCGGCGCACATCTTCACGGTGGGGATCTCGCCAAGGTTCACGCCCTGCCGCCGCCCCTGCGATTTGGGGATGAGGTGATGGTCCGTCATGCTGGGCGCCTCACGCCCGCACAGCACGCACACCTCGGGCGCCTGCCCCTGTCCTTCCGCTTCCCATGTCGCCTGCTCCCGATCCTTACGGCCCATGCCGTCACCATAGCGTGCCGGAACCGGCCTGCGGGCGCTGCCGCCCGTGCTGCACGCGGTGACAGCAACGCTCCCCGCCCAGGTGTCCGGGCGGGGAGCGTTCCGTGTGGGCCGTTCAGGGCCAGCACGTCAGGGGGTTCTGCTCAGCTCAGGCTTTGACTTCGCCCTGGCTCTTGGCGAGGATGCCGCGCAGCACGGTCTGCAGGATGCCGCCGTTCTTGTAGTAGTCGATCTCGACGGGCGTGTCGATGCGGCACATGGCGGTGAATTCGCGGGTCTGGCCGCCGGGAGCGGTCACGCGGACGGTGACGTCCTCGCGGGGCTTGAGGCCACTGGGCAGGATGAAGTCGAAGGTCTCTTCGCCGGTCAGGCCGAGCGTGTCGGCGTTCTGACCGTCCTTGTACTGCAGGGGCAGGACGCCCATGCCGACGAGGTTGCTGCGGTGGATGCGCTCGAAGCTCTCCGCGATGACGGCCTTCACGCCGAGCAGGAAGGTGCCCTTCGCGGCCCAGTCGCGGCTGCTGCCCATGCCGTAGTCCTTGCCGGCCAGGACGACCAGCGGGATGCCTGCGGCCTTGTAGTTCAGCGAGGCGTCGTAGATGCTCGTGACTTCGCCGGTGGTGTAGTCGGTGGTGACGCCGCCCTCGGTGCCAGGCGCGAGCTGGTTCTTGAGGCGGATGTTGGCGAACGTGCCGCGCGTCATGATGCGGTCGTTGCCGCGGCGGCTGCCGTAGCTGTTGAAGTCACGCTGCGGCACGCCGCGCTCCAGCAGGTACTTGCCTGCGGCGCTGCCCGCCCCGAAGGACCCGGCGGGGCTGATGTGGTCGGTGGTGACGCTGTCGCTGACCTTCACCAGGGCGCGCGCGCCACGGATGTCCACGATCTCGCTGGGGCCGCCCGCGAGGTTGTCGAAGAAGGGCGGGTTCTGGATGTAGGTGCTGTCCTCGTTCCAGGCGTACAGGTCGCCGCCGGACACGGGGATGGCGTTCCACTGGGCGTTGCTCTGCTCGATGCCGTTGTACACGCGGGCGAACATGTCGGCGTTGATGGCGGCGTCCATCACTTCCTGAATCTCGGCGTTGCTGGGCCACAGGTCCTTCAGGTACACGGGCTGGCCGTCCTTGCCGGTGCCGATCGCCTCGGTGCTGAGGTCCTTGTCGACCGTGCCGGCCAGCGCGTACGCGACGACCAGGGGAGGCGACGCGAGGTAGTTCGCGCGGATGTACGGGTTGATGCGGCCCTCGAAGTTGCGGTTGCCGCTGAGGACGCTGGCGGCCACGAGGTCGCCTTCCTTGATGGCGTCCACGGTGGGTTCGGGCAGCGGGCCACTGTTGCCGATGCAGGTGGTGCAGCCGTACCCGACGGTGTTGAAGCCGATTCTATCGAGGTACGTCTGCAGCCCGGCCGCTTCGAGGTACTCGGTGACGACGCGGCTGCCGGGCGCGAGGCTGGTCTTGACCCAGGGCTTGCTGTCCAGGCCGAGCTCCACGGCCTTCTTGGCGACGAGGCCCGCGGCGATCAGGACGCTGGGGTTGCTGGTGTTGGTGCAGCTGGTGATGGCGGCCAGCACCACGGCGCCGTGCCCGATCTTGTGGTCGGTGCCGGTGATGGTGCCGGTGTTGGCGAGCGCCGATCCAGGCAGCTCGAAGCCGCGCGCCTTGACGGGGGCCGTCAGCGCTTCCTGGTACACCTGCTTCATGTCGGTCAGGCTGACGCGGTCCTGGGGGCGCTTGGGGCCGCTGAGGCTGGGGACGACCGTGCCGAGGTCCAGTTCGATGGTGCTGGTGAAGACGGGGTCGGGCGTCTCGTCGGTGCGGAACATGTTCTGCGCCTTGTAGTACGTCTCGACGAGTTCCACCTCGTGCGGGAGGCGGCCGGTGCGGCGCAGGTAGCGGAGCGCCTCGTCGTCCACCGGGAAGAAGCCCATGGTGGCGCCGTACTCAGGGGCCATGTTGGCGATGGTGGCGCGGTCGGGGAGCGTCATGTTGCTCAGGCCCGCACCGTAGAACTCCACGAACTTCCCGACGACGCCCGCCTTGCGGAGCATCTCGGTGACGGTGAGGGCCACGTCGGTCGCGGTGACGCCCTCGCGGGGCGCGCCGGTGACCTTGAAGCCGACCACTTCGGGCATCAGCATGTAGATGGGCTGGCCGAGCATGACGGCTTCCGCCTCGATGCCGCCGACGCCCCAGCCGACGATGCCGATGCCGTTGATCATGGTGGTGTGGGAGTCCGTGCCGACGAGGCTGTCGGGGTACACGACGACGCCGTCGTCCTCGGGGCGGCTCTGGACGCCCTTGGCGAGGTACTCGAGGTTGACCTGGTGCACGATGCCGCTGGCGGGCGGTACGACGCCGAAGTTGTCGAAGGCCTGCTGGCCCCAGCGGAGGAACTCGTAGCGTTCGTTGTTGCGCTCGAACTCCAGGGCCATGTTGTCGAGCAGGGCCTTGTCGGTGCCGTACTCGTCGACCTGCACGCTGTGGTCGATGACGAGGTCGACGGGGATCAGCGGGTTGATCTTCTTGGGGTCGCCGCCCAGGGCGACCATGGCGGTGCGCATCGCGGCGAGGTCCACGACGGCGGGCACGCCGGTGAAGTCCTGCAGGATGACGCGGGCGGGTTTGAAGGGAATCTCGATCTCGCCCGGCTGGGGTTGCCAGTTCGCGACGGCCTTGACGTCCTCCTGGCGGACGTCGTAGTCGTTCGCTTCGCGCAGCACGCTCTCCAGCAGCACCTTGACGCTGACGGGGAGGCGGTCGATGTCGTGGCCGAGGTCCTTGAGTTTGTCGAGGCGGTAGTAGTAGACCTTCTGTCCGGCGTTCTCGGTGAGCACGTCGCGTGCGCCGAACAGGTTCTGGGCGTTGGTGTTCTGGGTCATGACTTCCCTCCTGGTCCGGCTTGCAGCACCGGGGTGGTGTGGGGCCGGACCGTCCGCATACGGGGCACTCGCGCTGGAGTGGCGAAACGGTCAGGGCTTCATGATACCTGCTCGGGCGTGCCTGCCGGGGTGAGTCGGTGCGCCGCGTGCCGTTACCGGAGTGGGAACATCGGGGTGCGGGCGTGCCGCGTACTGGAGGGACCGCACCTGCCGAGCGGGGGTCGGTGTCCCCCTGCTCAGGACAACAAGTGGGAGGGGGGTCACGTTCCGCTTCCAAAGGTCGCTTGGCCCTCTCCACATCCCCGCCCGGCCGGGCGCGACGCACAATGACCTCGTCACCCACGCCACAGCACGCCGGACGCCACGCGCGCCCCCGGCCCCACGGAGGTCAGCATGACGAAAAGCGGCACCACAGGAGATCAGCCGGTCGAGCAGCAGTTCGAGGAGAACGTCCCGCAGGAGCAGGTGCAGGACAACGCCAACTGGGACACCGGCACCCCCAAAGACCCGCCCGCCGAGGACAAGGAAGGGTACTGGGAGCAGGTGACGGACGAGAACGCCGACCCGCCCACCCCCGAGCAGTAACGCCCACCTGACCCGCCGTGAGGGCGGCGGAAGCTGTTCTACCATTGGCCCGAAGGGAGGAGCGTCCCTGCGGGCCTCGTTCTGTGCCGCCGCGAGGTGCGGGCATTTCGTCCGTGGGCACACGCACGCGCCCGGACGCGCGCAGCGTTCTATACTCCCGGGCATGACCAAGCCCGAGACCGGTTCCGTTTCCGTGCAGGACAGCGCCCTGAGCAGCAACCCGCTCCTGGCGGACACCTTCTGGATTCCCTTCGACCGTATCCGGCCGGAGCACGTGCAGCCCGCCACCGAGCACCTCATCGCGCAGGCCCGCGCTGCCCTCGACGACCTTGCACGCGCCCCGCAGGAGGGCTTCGCGGGCTTTCTCGACCGGCTCGATACCCTGACCGTCACGCTGCAGCAGGTCCACACCATCGTCTCGCACCTCGACGGCGTCGTGTCCGACGACGCGTGGCGCGCCGCCAAGAACGCCATGCTGCCCGCCGTCAGCGCCTTCTTCACGGACCTCGGCATGCACGCGGGCCTGCACGCGGCCCTCAAGGCGTACGCGCAGACGCCCGAAGCGCAGACGCTCGACCCGGTCCGTGCCCGCTACCTGAACCTCAGCCTCGACGAGTTCCGCCGCTCCGGCGCGGACCTCCCGCAGGAAGGTCAGGAGCGCCTGCGCGCCCTGAACGTCGAACTGAGCGAGGTGACGAGCCGCTACGGCAGCAACAGCATGGACGGCATCACCGCGTACAGCCTGCACGTGCCGGGAGAGCGCCTCGCGGGCCTGCCGGACCGCGTGAAGCAGGCGACGCTCGTCACGGAAGGTGAGCACGCGGGCCAGCACCGCCTGACGCTGCACGCCCCGACCTTCATGCCCGTCATGATGTACGCCGACGACCGCACGCTGCGCGAGGAACTGTTCCGCGCCTTCAACGCCGCCGGGGTGGGGGAGGGCCGCGACAACCGCGCCCTGCTGCCCCTGATCCTGAACCTGCGTCACGAGAAGGCCGCGCTGCTCGGGTACGCCACCTTCGCGGACTTCGTGCTGGAGGACCGCATGGCCAAGACCGGGGAGCGCGCCGTGCGGTTCGAGCAGGACCTCACGGACCGCACCCGCCCCGCCTTCGAGCGTGAGAACGCCGAACTGGAGGCCTTCTACCGCGAGCAGGCCGGGCCGGACGCGCCGCCCCTGGCCGCGTGGGACCTCGCGTACTGGACCGAGAAGCAGCGCGCCGCGCTGTACGACCTCGACGACGAGGAGCTCCGCCCGTACTTCGAGGTGAACCGCGTGCTGGACGGCCTGTTCGAGGTGGCGCGCCGCCTGTTCGGCGTGAAGGTCACGCCCGCCAGCGCGCCCGTGTGGCACCCGGACGTTCGGACCTACGACATGCACGACGAGGAGGGCACGCACGTCGCGAGCTTCTACGCCGACTGGTTCCCCCGCGAAGGCAAACGCGGCGGCGCCTGGATGAACCCCCTCAAGGTCGGCGGTCCGGACGGCGACGGCTTCCGCCCCCACCTGGGCCTGATGTGCGGCAACATGACGCCCCCCTCCGGTGACCTGCCCGCCCTGCTCAGCCACGACGAGGTGGAAACGGTCTTCCACGAGTTCGGTCACCTGCTGCACCACTCGCTGTCGCGCGTGCCCGTCCGTGAACTGTCCGGCACGAGCGTCGCCTGGGACTTCGTGGAACTCCCGTCGCACATCATGGAGAACTGGACGTGGAACCGCGAGACGCTCGCCCTGTTCGCCCGGCACTACCGCACGGACGCGCCCCTGCCGGACGACCTGTACGACCGCATGCTGCGCGCCCGCAACTTCCGCGCCGCGAACTTCGCGATGCGGCAGTACAGCTTCGGGACGGTGGACCTCGCGCTGCACACGGGCCGCATCCCGGTGGACGACACCCTGATGGAGCGCGCGCGCGAGGTGTCCGCCACGTTCATGCCGGTGGCGCCGCTCAGCGACGACGCGCGCCTCGCGAACTTCGGGCACCTGTTCGCCAGCCCCGTCGGGTACGCCGCCGGGTACTACAGCTACAAGTGGGCCGAGACGCTCGACGCGGACGCCTTCACCCGCTTCGAGCAGGAAGGCGTGCTGAACCGCGACACGGGCCGCGCCTTCGTGGACGCCGTCCTGTCGCGCGGCAACAGCGCCCCGCCCGAGACGCTGTTCGGGGAGTTCATGGGCCGCGAGCCCGACCCCTCCGCCCTCCTGCGCCGCAGCGGCCTCGCCTGACCGCCCCACGCCCGACGGCCCGGCACGGGCGCCACTGTCAGATTTCGTGCGTGCCCTGCAGGGCGCGTCAGGTATGATGGCCACGAATGCTTGAGAAGCCCGTCATCCTCGTGGCCGCCCGCGATCCCGCAAGGGCCATGTCGCTCGAACATGCGCTCCAGGGCGCTGACGTCCGCCATGTCGGGGACGCCGAGGCCCTGCTGCGCGAAACGCACCTCGTGTCGCCGGACGTGGTGATGGTGTACACGGACCTGCCCAGCAAGGTCGCGCTGGGCGAGGTACTCACCATGCTGCGCGGACGCTCCGAACTGGTCCACACCCGCTGGGTCGCGATGGGCACACAGGGCCTCGGACCGCTCCTGCAGGCAGGTGCCGACGCCCTGATGAGCGACACGACCTCCACCGAAGCCATCACGTACCAGCTGCGGACCCTGCTGGACCGCTCCCGCGCGTCCCGCGAGCAGACGGAACGCGTGGCGAGCCTGCAGCGCCGCCTGGACACCTGGGAGCACGAGGAACGCGTGCGTGACCAGCTGGTGCACATGCTCGTCCACGACCTCAAGAACCCCATCTCGGCCGTGATGGGTCTGCTGGAAGTGGTGGAGGACGACGAAACCATCACGCAGGAATCCCGCGACCTGCTCCGCATGGCGCGCGAGGAGACGCACCACCTGCTGCACCTGTCCGTCAACATGCTTGATGTCCGCAAGATCCAGGCCGGCAAGATGAAACTCAAGCCCGAGTTCATCTTCGCGCCGCAGCTCGCGGAGATCGTGGAGCAGGCCAGGGGAGACGTGGGCGTGGGCCTCAAGGACCGCCACCTGCGCATCGAACTGCCGCAGGAGATCCCGGCCCTGTCCGCCGACCCGGAAATCCTGCGGCGCATCTACGCGAACCTGCTGTCCAACGCCCTGAAGCACACCACGACGGGCGGCGTCATCACGGTCCGTGCCGTACCGCAGGGCGCGGAACTGCTGTGCACCGTCCGTGACGACGGCGAAGGCATCCCTGCCGAGGACCTCCCGAACCTGTTCGCGGCCTTCGAAGTGTCGCGCCTCACGCTGCACGGACGCTTCGACACCGGCATGGGCCTGGCCTTCTGCAAACTGGCCGTCGAGGGACACGGGGGCCGCATCTGGGTGGAGTCGGTGCGCGGACAGGGCGCGAGCTTCTTCTTCTCGCTCCCGATGGAGATGGACACCGAGGACGACGACTTCGCCGACCTGCTGATCTGACGCTCCTGCCGCTCCGGAACGGCACTGCGGCAGTGTCCTGGCCTCCTTCCCTGAAGGTACGTGACCTGTAAATCACGGTCCTGCATCCGAATTCGTTGCAGGTCTCCTGCCGCCCGGCTGCGTGCTGGGCGGCGTTTTCGTGTGCTTTTGGGTGCGGTGTGCGCCTCTTTCGCGTGCTGGACGTGCGGCGCGTGCCGGAGTGTGCTAAAACTACCGTGTATCACACAAGTCGGAAGTTGTACCAGCTTCGTTCTCTTGAGCAGGGTTTCAGGAAGTCCGGAAAGGGTCATCACTCAGAGGAGCACGTCCGGCCTCCAGCTCGTGAATTAATGCACGTTCTGGGGGTGGCGGGTCCGAAAAGGGGGCACGTATCGAGATTCTGAATCTGGTCATCATGCTGCTGATCGCGGGCGGCATCGGCGTGCTGGCCGTCGTCGTCAGCCTGCTGCTCGGCCCCAAGAAGCCCAGCCGCGCCAAACTCATGCCGTACGAGAGCGGCAACGACCCCGAGGGCGGCGACGCCCGCCAGCGCTTCCCGGTGCATTTCTACCTCGTGGCGATGCTGTTCATCGTGTTCGACATCGAGACGGCGTTCTTCTACCCGATCGCCGTCGCGTACCAGAAGCTCGGCACCTTCGCCTTCTGGGAGACGGTCAGCTTCGTGGCCCTGGTGCTCGTCGGGTACTACTACATCCTCAGGAAAGGGGTACTGGAATGGGCATAAACACATCCAGAGACGCGCTGCCGAATCTAGAAGGAGGGCAGGCCGCCCTGCCCGAACGGCCAAACACATCCAGAGACGCGCTGCCGAATCTGGCAGGAGGGCGGGCCGCCCTGCCAGCACGGACCTGTGTGTCCGACGATGCGCGGCCGAGTCCGGTCCTGCGATCGGGGGTGGGCCGTGGCGCTTAAGGAGCTGTTCGAGCGGGACTGGCAGGAGCTGGAGTCGGGCGGGGTGCTGTTCTCCAGCCTGGAGAAGCTGGTGGCGTGGGGGCGCAGCAACAGCCTGTGGCCCGCGACGTTCGGGCTGGCGTGCTGCGCGATCGAGATGATGGGCAGCACGGACGGCCGGAACGATCTGGCGCGGTTCGGGTCGGAGGTGTTCCGCGCGTCGCCGCGTCAGGCGGACGTGATGATCGTGGCCGGGCGGCTGAGCAAGAAGATGGCGCCCGTCATGCGGCGCGTGTACGACCAGATGCCGGACCCGAAGTGGGTGATCAGCATGGGGGCGTGCGCGAGCAGCGGCGGGATGTTCAACAATTACGCGGTCGTGCAGAACGTGGACAGCGTCGTCCCGGTGGATATTTTCGTGCCGGGCTGCCCGCCGCGCCCGGAGGCGCTCATCTACGCGGTGATGCAGCTGCAGAAGAAGGTGCGCGGCGAGGCCTTCGACAGTGACGGCACGCCGCTGCCGATGGTGGACGCATGGACGCGCTGACGCCGTGCCGGGCGGGAGGTGAGGGCCGTGACCTTCGTTGATCCGCGCCGTGATCCGCTCACGCCGCAGTTCGCGGACTGGCTCGCGTCGCTGGGCGTGCGTCCGGACGACAGTGCCGAACCGACCGCCGTGGTGGACGCCGCCGACCTGCTGCGCGTGGCGGCCCTCCTGAAACGCGACGGGTTCATGCTGCTCGACAGCGTCGGCGTGGACTACTCGCGGTACACGGAGCGGCGACCCGAGCGGTTCTGCGTGCTGCACAACGTCTTTCACCCGTACGATCACCGTCGCCTGTTCCTGCGCGTGTACGTCCCGCAGGGCGGCGAGCTGCCGAGCCTGTACCCGGTGTGGCGCGCCGCGAACTACCTGGAGCGCGAGGTGTACGACCTGATGGGCGTGGTGTTCACGGACCACCCGGACCTGCGCAAGGTCCTGACACCCGACGACCTGGAAGGCCACCCGCTCCGCAAGGACTTCCCGGTGGGGGAGACGCCCACCCTGTTCCGCGACGGGAGGTTCCTGGACCCGGCCGCGTTCCGGGCGGGCCTGGGCGGGCAGAGCGCAGGCCTGACCGGCTGGCGCGGCGCGCTGAGGCGCGGTGATGCCGGACCGGACGGTTCGCCGCTGCCGCCCGTGATGCCGGAAGGAGGGCCGAAATGACCGACCTCAAGGACCGCACCGTGACCCCGGCGGGCAGGAACGCCCCCGCCGCGCAGCCGTCGCTGCTGCACACCGAGATCATGAGCCTGAACGTCGGGCCGCAGCACCCCAGCACGCACGGCGTCCTGCGCCTCGTGGTGGACATGGACGGCGAGTACGTCGTGAAGGTCACGCCGCACATGGGGTACCTGCACACCGGTTTCGAGAAGACCTTCGAGGCCCGCACGTACCAGCAGGGCGTCACGTACGCGCCCCGCACCGACTACCTGCACAGCTTCTCGCACGAGCTCGCGTACGTCCTCGCGGTCGAGAAGCTCCTGTCGGCCGACGTGCCTGAACGCGCGACGCTGCTGCGCGTCATCCTGCACGAACTGGGCCGCATCCACAGTCACCTCGTGTTCTTCGGCACGGCCCTGATGGACCTGGGCGCCATCACGCTGTTCTTCTACTGTTTCCGCGAGAAGGAGGAGGTCCAGAACCTCTTCGAGGGCATCTGCGGGTACCGCATGAACCAGGGGTACTTCCGGGTGGGCGGCCTCAGCAAGGACGCGCCGGACGGCTGGACGGACCGCGTGCAGCGCTTCGTGGAGACCTTCGAACGGCACGTGGACGAGTACGCCGCGATGTTCCAGGCGAACCCCATCTTCCTCGACCGGGCGGCGGGCGTGGGCGTCATTCCGGCCGACCTCGCGCTGGATCTCGGCCTCACCGGCCCGAACCTCCGCGCGAGCGGCGTCCCGCTCGACCTGCGCAAGGCCGCCCCGTACTGCGGGTACGAGACCTTCGACTTCGAGGTGCCGACCAGCCAGGCGGGCGACTCGCTCGCGCGCTTCACGGTGCGCCTGCAGGAGTTCCGCGAGAGCGCACGCATCATCCACCAGGCCCTCGCGCGCCTGCGGCCCGGCCCCGTCAAGGACCCGAACCGCAAGATCAGCCTCCCGCCGCGCGAGGAACTGGAGACGAGCATGGAGGCCGTCATCCACCACTTCAAGCTCGTGACGGAGGGCTTCCACCCGCCGGTCGGGGAGGTGTACGCCGCCGTGGAGTCCGCGCGCGGCGAGGTCGGGTACTACGTGGTGTCGGACGGCGGCAGCATGCCGTACCGCGTGAAGATCCGCGCGCCCAGCTTCGTGAACCTGCAGGCCCTGGAGTACGCGTGCGTGGGCGGGCAGTTCGCGGACCTGATCACGGTGCTCGCCACCGTCGATCCGGTGCTGGGCGACGTGGACCGGTGAGCGGCACGCGCCGGGCCACCGTGCTGCTCAGGCAGGGCGGGCGTAAGGAAGGAACTCTGAATCGGCTGGCCGCGTCAACGTGGTCAATCTGGAGGGAATGAGTGGGTCACTTCGACGACAGGCAGGACTTGCTTCAGGAGATCTTCAGCCGCTACCCGGGCACGCCGCAGGGCAGGAGGTCGGCCCTCATGCCGCTGCTGCGCGAGGTTCAGGACGCGCACGGGTACGTGTCCGCGTCGCACATGGAGGAGATCGCGCGCCTCATCGGGAGCACCGCCACGGAGGTGCGCAGCGTCATGAGCTTCTACAGCACGTACAGCACCGTCCCCACCGGCCGGTACCACCTGCAGGTGTGCAGCACCCTGATGTGCGCGCAGGCGGGCAGCGACGAACTGTGGGACGAACTCGTCACGCAGCTCGACGTGCAGCCGGGCGAGGTGAGCGCGGGCGGGACGTTCAGCGTGCAGCGCGTCGAGTGCCTCGGCAGTTGCGGCACCGCGCCCGTCGTGCAGCTGAACGATGACGGGTACTACGAGCGCGTCACGCCGCGCCGCTGCCACGACCTGCTCGCGCAGCTGCGTGCGGGCGTCGTCCCGCCCTTCGACCAGCCGGTGCCGGTCACCGTGAACGCCGACGGTCGGCAGGTCACGGCGGACGGCCGGGCGGCCGGGACGGGCGCGGGCACCCTCGTGCCTGCCGGGCAGGTCGTGGGAGGGCAGCCGTGACGGTCGCCGACCCCGCCCCGAAAGCCATCACGAGCGGCCTCGACCCGAGGTTCGCGCCGACCCTGTACGCCCGCGTGGGCCGACCGGACAGCTGGACGCTGGACGCGTACCTGCAGTCGGGCGGGTACACGGCCGTCCGGCGCGCGTTCAGCCTCGGGAACGACGCCGTGATCGACGAGGTCAAGAAGTCCGGGCTGCGCGGCCGGGGCGGCGCGGGCTTCGCGACGGGCCTCAAGTGGTCCTTCATGCCGCTGAATGACGGCCGACCGCACTACATCGTCTGCAACGCCGACGAGTCCGAACCCGGCAGCTTCAAGGACCGCTACCTGCTGTCCGAGGACCCGCACCAGCTCATCGAGGGCATGATCATCGCGGGCTTCGCCATGCGCGCCAGCGTCGGGTACATCTACATCCGGGGCGAGTACGTCCTCGCGGCGCAGCGCGTGCAGGCCGCCATCGAGGAGGCCCGCCGCACCGGACTGCTCGGCCGGGACGTGCTCGGCAGCGGCTTCGACTTCCAGCTGCACGTTCACCGCGGGGCGGGCGCGTACATCTGCGGCGAGGAGACCGCCCTGATGAACTCGCTGGAGGGCCTGCGCGCCAACCCGCGCCTCAAGCCGCCCTTCCCGGCCGCGGCGGGCCTGTACGGCCTGCCCACCACCATCAACAACGTCGAGACGTTCTGCGCCGCCACGCAGATCCTGCGTTACGGCTGGGCGTGGCACGCGGGCATGGGCACCGAGAAGAGCAGGGGCATGAAACTCTTCCAGATTTCCGGTCCGGTCGCGCGGCCCGGCGTGTACGAACTGCCGCTCGGCACGACCTTCCGCGAACTGATCCACGACTGGGCGGGCGGCCCGACCGAGCCCGTCAAGGCGATCATTCCCGGCGGCAGCAGCTGCCCGATGATGCCCTTCAGTGACCGGATTCTCGACACGCCCATGGATTACGAATCGGTCGCGGCTGCGGGCAGCATGCTCGGCACGGGCGGCGTCACGCTCGTCCCCACCGCCGACTGCATCGTGAACGCCACGTGGAACCTGGTGCGCTTCTACGGCCACGAGAGCTGCGGCAAGTGCACGCCCTGCCGCGAAGGCATCAGCGGCTGGATGACCCGCATGTACGAGAAGCTCGTGCGCGGCGGCGGCCAGCCGGGCGACGTGGAACTGATCCTCGACATGAGCGACAACATCGGCGGCAAGAGCTTCTGCGCCCTCGCGGACGCCTGCCTGGGCCCCGTCCTGAGCAGCGTCCGCCTGTTCCGCGAGGAGTACGACGCGCTCGCGAACACCGGCAGGCCGCTGTACCCGGCACGGAAGCGCTGGAGGGACGAATGAAGCGGCCACGACGCGAGCACCGCAGGCACGTCCGGACACCCGGACCATCAGCCTCCACCCTGCCACGCCCTGCACTTCCTCGCCACCAGGAGCGGAAATGAAAGTTCACGTTGACGGAACCGAACTCGACCTGCCCGCCGGAACGTCCGCCATCGACGCGGTCTTCGCGGCAGGCGGGGACGTGCCGTACTTCTGCGCGCACACGTACCTCTCCCCGGTCGGCGCGTGCCGCATGTGCCTCGTGGAGGCCGGCACGCCTCGCAGAGGGGCGGACGGGACCTTCATCATGGAGGGCGAAGGGGAAGCGGCCCGGCCCAAGATCTTCTGGTTCCCGAAACCCATGGCGTCCTGCACCCTGCAGGCCACCGAGGGCATGCACATCCGCAGCGCCACGCCCGCCGTCCGCAAGGGGCAGGCGGGCATGATGGAGTTCACGCTCCTGAACCACCCGCTCGACTGCCCCACCTGCGACAAGGGCGGCGCGTGCGAACTGCAGGACCGCGCGTACGAGTACGGGTACGGCATGAGCCGCTTCGGCTTCGACCGCCGTCACGCCGACAAGCACTACCCGCTGTCCGAACACGTGATCCTCGACCAGGAACGCTGCATTCACTGCAAACGCTGCGTGCGGTACTTCGAGGAGGTGCCGGGACAGGAGGTGCTGGACTTCATCGAGCGGGGCGGGCACACCTTCATCGACACGCAGGAGGGCACGCTTCCCGAGGGCTTCGCGGGCAACATCACGGACATCTGCCCGGTCGGCGCGCTGCTCGACAACGTCGCCCGCTTCCGGGGCCGCAACTGGGAGTACGACCACGCCGCCACCACCTGCACCCTGTGCCCCGTCGGGTGCAGCATCACCGCCGACGCGCGCGGCGGGCGACTGGAGCGCGTCGTGGCGCGCGAGAACCGCGACGTGAACGAGGCGTGGATCTGCGACGCGGGCCGGTTCGGGCACGTGTTCGCCAGCACCGACCGCCTCACCACGCCGCTCGTCAGGAACGCGGACGGCGACCTGACGCCCGCCAGCTGGGACGACGCGATCACCGCCATGCGCGCCGGACTGAGCGGCGTGAACGCCCGCGACGTGGGCGTGTACCTGCACGCCGACAGCACCCTGGAGGAAGGCATGGCCGCCACCGCCTTCGCCACGCTCGCCGGAACCGGCAGCGTGGATCACGCGCCGCGCTTCCCGGGCGGCCTGGAGCGCGTCCCGCCCACCCTGACGCAGGTCGCGCAGGCGGACGCCGTGATCGTGGTCGGCGCGGACCTGGAACAGGAGGCGCCCGTGCTGGAGCTGCGGATTCAGGAGATGCTGCGCGGCGGCATCCTGCCCACCGAGTTCACGCACGGGACGGCCATCGCCGACCTGCGCCTCGTGGAACGCCCCGCCCGCCGCCGCGAACGGCTCGCGGTGTTCCACGCGCGCCCCACCCGCCTCGCCGGGCACGCGGGCCTGAGCGGCCACGACGCCCCGGCCACCGTCCTCGCGGCCCTCGCGGGCGGCCCCGCCAGCGGCACGCTCGCGCAGGCGGCAGAGCTGCTGCGCGGCGCCGAACGCCCCGTGCTGATCGTGGGCGCGGACGTGCTGAACCTCGGCCCGGCCGCCCTGCGCACCCTGGAGGCCCTGGAAGCGCGCGTCGCCGTGCTGGCCGTCCCGGCCGCCGCGAACTCGCGCGGGCTGGCGCACCTGCCGCTCACGCCGGACGCGCACGGCCACGGGTACGCCGCGCTGGAACGCACCCCCGCCGCGTTCATCAGCCGCCTCGATCCGGCCGCCGACGGCCGCGCCGCACGCGCCGCGCGCTTCACGGTCGTGCACGACTCGCACCTGACCGCCACCGCCCGGCAGGCCGACGTGGTCCTGCCCGCCACCACCGGCTACGAGAAGCGCGGCACTGTCGTCAACCTCGAAGGCCGCCTGCAGCCGCTCGCGCAGGCCGCCATCGATGCGGGCGAGAGCGCCGACCTCATCCGCGCGCTCGCCGCGCTCAGCGAGGCGCTCGGCCTGAAGACCCGCGTGCGCGGCCTGCGCAGTGCCCAGACGCTCCTCGGCGAACGCTTCGGACTGGACTTCGCGGCCCTCCCGGAACGCGGACTCGTCGCGCCGCTCGGCGCGCGCCACGAATCTCCCGCCGCGCCCGTCACGCCGCGCCTGTGGCGCGAACGCATGCGCCGCCCGGACGCCCGAGGCGCGCCCGGCGACACCACCGGCCAGGGCACCCCCTCGCAGGCGCTCACCGTCACGCCCCCCACCCCCGCCGGGCGCGGCTTCGCCGGAGGGGACGACTGATGCCGCACTGGCTCGCGGAACTTCTCGTGGTGATCCTCAAGGGCGTCGGCGTCGCCTTCGCGCTCCTCACCACCTTCGCGTACATGACGCTCGTCGAACGTCGCCTCCTGGCCCGCATGCAGATCCGCATCGGACCGAACCGCGTCGGCCCGAACGGCCTGCTGCAACCCGCCGCCGACGCCATCAAGAGCATCTTCAAGGAAGACCTCCGCATCACCATGTCCGACAGGTTCGTGTACACCCTCGCGCCCCTCGTCGCCATCACCTGCGCGCTCGCCACCTTCGGCGGCCTGCCCGCCGGACCGCCCAACAGCTTCTTCGGCGCGAACCCCTGGGTGTACAGCCTCGACGTGGGTGTCCTCGTGCTCCTCGCGCTCAGCAGCATGGGCGTGTACGGCATCTTCCTGGGCGGCTGGGCGTCCGGCAGCAAGTACCCGCTGCTCGGCGGTCTGCGCAGCGCCGCGCAGATCATCAGCTACGAACTCGGCATGGGCCTCTCCCTGCTCGGCCTGCTCATGCTGGTCGGCAGCACCTCCTTCCGCGCCATCGTCGGCTGGCAGGGCACGCACGGCTGGCTGATCCTCTTCCAGGCGCTCGGCTTCGTCACGTTCTTCATCAGCAGCTTCGCGGAAACGAACCGCACACCCTTCGACCTGCCCGAAGCGGAACAGGAACTCGTGGCCGGCTACCTCACCGAGTACTCCGCCATCAAATGGGCGCTCTTCCAGATGGCCGAGTATGTCAACATGATCACCGCCTCGGCGCTGATGAGTACCCTCTTCTTCGGCGGGTACAGGGGACCGCAGTTCCTGAACGGCATCATCCCCGGCATCAGCGAGTGGCCCTTCGTGTGGCTGATCCTGAAGATCGCCGTGTTCCTGTTCATCTTCATCTGGGTGCGCGCCACCCTCCCCAGACTGCGCTACGACCAGCTCATGCGCTTCGGCTGGAAACTGCTGTTCCCGCTCGCGCTCGCCAACACCATGTTCACCGCCTTCTACCTCGCGTACCTGAAAGGCTGGGGCCTCTGGCCGCTCGGCGTGGCAGGCGTGCTGGGCGTCGCCGCACTGATCGCCGGGAGCGACCGTGTCCGGCCGCTCTGGAACAAGCCGGGCGTGCGCGTGCTGGACGACACCGGTACCCCACGCAGCAGGACGCGAATCGCAGGCGGCGACTGATGACTCATTCCACCGCAGGAGGGGCTTATGGGCGTACTTGAAATCGGGAGGGGCATGGGTGTCACGCTCTCCAAACTGTTCCAGAAACCCGTGACCGTGAGCTACCCGGAGCAGCGGGCCACCATCCAGCCGCGCTTCCGTGGGCGGCACGTCCTGACGCGCCACCCGGGCGGGCCGGGCGAGCAGGGTCTGGAGAAGTGCATCGGGTGCAGCCTGTGCGCCGCCGCGTGCCCCGCGTACGCCATCTACGTGGAAGCGGCCGAGAACGACCCGCAGCACCCCACCAGTCCCGGCGAGCGGTACGCGAAGGTGTACGAGATTAACATGCTGCGCTGCATCTTCTGCGGGATGTGCGAGGAGGCCTGCCCGACCGGCGCGGTCGTGATGGGCAACGAGTTCGAGATGGCCGATTACCGGTACCGGGATTTCGTGTACGGCAAGGAAGACATGCTGGTCGGCGTGAACGGCAGCGTCCCGCAGCGCCGCGAGGCGGGCCGGGCGGGCAGGCCGGTGCGGCTGGGCTTCACGGTCGAGGGCGGGCCGAGGGCCGAACTGGAAGGGGTGAAGTACGAATGAACGGACACCGGATCAACACGTGCGGGACCGCTGGTGCAGGCCCGGCAGGGGTGGCGCGTGAGTGAGGTCGCCTTCCTGATCCTGGCCCTGCTGACCGTGACGGGGGCCGTGCTGACGGTCACGGTCCGGAACGCCGTGCATGCCGCGCTGGCGCTGGTGGGCACGCTGCTGAGCGTGGCGGGCCTGTACGCCACCATGAACGCCTCGTTCCTGAGTGCCGTGCAGGTGATCGTGTACGCGGGCGCGATCATGGTGCTGTTCCTGTTCGTGATCATGCTGCTGGACGCGAACCGGCCCATCTCGGGCCGTGACCCGCTGCCGTACATCACCGAGATCGCCGCGGTCGGCAGTTCGCTGCTCGCGGCAGCGTTCGTGGTGATGGCCTTCACGTTCCGGGACCCCAGGCCGCTCGCGCAGGCGGCCGCGCAACTGCAGAACGGCGCGCCCGGCCCGGTGGGGGAGACGCTCCTGACGCGCTTCCTGCTGCCGTTCGAGGCGGTCAGCATCCTGCTGCTGGTCGCGGTGGTCGGGTCGGTGGCGCTCGTGCAGCGTCCGGCGCAGCAGCCGGACCCGGCCGCGCAGGCCGAAGGGCAGCGCAGCGGCGACGCGCGCGAGGTGCAGGCATGACCCCTCCCGCGTGCGTGACCGCTGCGGGCAGGACCGTCCGTTTCCCGTTCACTGGAGGTCAATGATGGTGTCCACCGGCTCGTACATCGCCCTGTCCGGCATCCTGTTCGCGGTGGGGATGTTCGGCGTCCTGACGCGCCGCACGGCCGTGATGGTGTTCCTGAGCGTGGAACTCATGCTGAACGCCGCGAACCTGTCGCTGGTGGCGTTCGCTCGCGCATGGGGCGACCTGACCGCGCAGACGGCCGTGTTCATCGTGATGACGCTCGCGGCGGCCGAGGTCGCCATCGGGCTCGCCATCATCGTCGCCATCTTCCGCAAGCGCGAGACCACCAACGTGGACGACCTCGCCGCGATGAGGGGCTGACACCATGCCCCTGTACCTCCTGCCGCTGTTCCCGCTCGTGGGGTTCGTGCTGCTCATCTGCTTCGGGCGGCTGTTCCGGGGCGCGCTGGGCGGCGTGATCGGCACGGCCACGGTCGCCCTGAGTTTCGTGGCGGCGCTCGTGAACGCCCTGAACCTGACCGCCCCCGTCCACGAGGTGCTGTGGACGTGGCTGCCTGACATGGCCGGCAGCCTCACGCAGCACGCGAACCTCCCTGTCGGCCTGTACCTGGACCGCCTGACGGCCCTGATGACGCTCATCATCACGGGCGTCGGCACGCTCATCCACGCGTACTCCATCGGGTACATGAAGGGCGACGCGCGCTTCACGCGGTTCTTCGCGTTCCTGAACTTCTTCGTCGCCATGATGCTGATCCTCGTGATGGCCGACAGCTACCCGCTGATGTTCGTCGGCTGGGAGGGCGTCGGCACCGCCAGCTACCTGCTGATCGGCTTCTGGTTCGCCGGGCACCGCGACGCGCACCCGCAGGAGGGCGTCAGCAACAGCAACGCCGCCCGCAAGGCCTTCATCATGAACCGCGTCGGGGACCTGGGCTTCATGCTCGGCATGTTCCTGATCTACAGGGCGTACGGGACGCTCGTCATCCCGGACCTCGCCGCGATGGGCGGCGCGCTCGCGCAGGCGGGCCGCAACGTCACCGAACTGATCTGCCTGTTCCTGCTGGTCGGCGCGGTCGGCAAGTCCGGTCAGCTGCCGCTCACCACCTGGCTTCCCGACGCGATGGCAGGCCCCACGCCCGTCTCGGCCCTCATTCACGCGGCCACCATGGTCACGGCGGGCGTGTACCTGATCGCGCGGACGCACTTCCTGTACGACCTCGCGCCGACCGCCAGCACCTGGGTCGCGTGGGTGGGCGGCCTGACGGCGCTGTACGGCGCGGTCTCGGCCCTCAACCAGTACGACATCAAGAAGATCCTCGCGTACAGCACCGTGTCGCAGCTGGGGTACATGTTCATGGCGGTCGGCCTGCACGCGTATACGGCGGGCGTGTTCCACCTGCTCACGCACGCGTTCTTCAAGGCGCTGCTGTTCCTCGCGGCGGGCGCCGTCATCCACGCGCTGCACGAGGAGCAGGACGTGCGCCGCATGGGCGGCCTGAACCGTTCCATGCCGTTCACGCACGCCGTGTCGGCCGTCGGTGTACTCGCCATCAGCGGCATCCCGATCTGGAGCGGGTTCTTCTCGAAGGACGCCATCCTGACGGCCGCGTTCGAGCACAGCGCGTGGCTGTACCTGATCGGGCTGAGCGTGGCGCTCCTGACGGCCTTCTACATGGGCCGCTGGTACTTCCTGGTGTGGCGCGGCACGTACCGTGGGAGCGCGCACCCGCACGAGGGCGGCCCGGTCCTGAACGTGCCGCTCGGCGTGCTCGCCGCGCTCGCCACGCTGGGCGGCTTCCTGAACGTCCCCGCGTTCCTGGGCGGCGGGCACGGCCTCGACACGTGGCTCGGCGCGGTCCTCCCGCTCGGTGCGGCAGAACTGCCCACCGCGACCGAGTGGGGCCTGACCGTCACGGCCGTCCTGGCGGGCGTGTTCGGTCTGGGCCTCGCGTACGCGCTGCACCGCCGCGCGCAGCTCACGGACGGCCCGCCCGCCCTGCGCGCCGCGAGCCTCAACTCGCTGTACCTCGACGCGCTGTACGGCAGCGCCGTGAACGCGCCCGCCGCCGCACTCGCGGGCACGCTCGACACCATCGACCGGGGCGTGGACGGCACCGTCGAGGGCATCGGCATGAACGTCTCCGCCGTGGGGCGCGCCGTCACCTTTTGGCAGAGCGGCTTCGTGCGCTCGTACGCCGTCAGCATGCTGCTCGGCACGACCGTCATCCTCGGGTACTGGGCCCTCAAGGCGCTGGGAGGCCTCGCGTGATTCACTTCTTCGTCTTCGTTCCCATGCTCGCCAGCCTGCTGCTGCTCGTCACGCCCGTCCGCTGGCGCGAGGAGGTCGCGGCCTTCGCGGCGGCCGTCACCCTCGCGCTGGGCGTGCTGCTGTGGCGCGGGGGCGGTGCGGACCTCGTCAGCGTCCCGTGGATCGCGGCGCTCGGCGTGACGTACTCCGTCGCTCTCGACGGGGTGTCGCTGCTCCTCGCGCTCGTCACGGCCCTCATGACGCTCGTCGCGGTCGTGTACACCGCGCGCCGCATCCCGAACCCCGTCACCATGCTGTCCCTGATCCTCGCGATGGAGACGGGCCTGCTCGGCATCTACGCCGCGCGGGACCTCGTGCTGTTCTACGTGTTCTTCGAGGACGCGCTCATCCCGGCCCTGCTGATGCTCGCCTTCTACGGCAAGACGCACCGCATGGCGGCCCTCGTCAAGTTCGGCGCGTACACCCTGCTCGGCAGCATGCTGATGCTCGTCAGCATCATCGGCGTGAAGGCCATCGGCGGCTCCCCGACTTTCGCGCTGCCGGACCTGCTGCGCCACCCCGTCACGGGCGCCGCGCAGACGTGGCTGTACCTGGGCTTCCTGGCCGCCATGGCCGTGAAACTCCCGCTGTTCCCGCTGCACGCGTGGCTGCCGGACTTCCACGAGCAGAACCACGACAGCGGCGTCGCGGACGTCATGGGCACCCTGTACAAGGTCGGCGCGTACGGCCTGTTCCGGTTCGGCATGACGCTCTTCCCGGACGCGAGCCTGGAACTCCGCCCGCTCCTGATGGGCCTCGCCGCGTTCACAGCCATTTACGCCGCATGGATCGCGTTCCGGCAGAGCGACTGGAAACGCCTCCTCGCGTACGCGGGCCTGAGTCACATGGGCCTCGTCGGGCTCGGCATCTTCAGCCTGCAGCCCACCGCCATGACGGGCGCCCTGTACCTCCTGGCGTTCCAGAACGTGTACACGGGCGCGCTGTTCCTCGCGGCGGGCATGCTGCAGGAACGCGTGGGGAGCCTCAGCACCCGTGTGGGCGGCGTCATGATCCAGGCGCCCATCCTGTCCGGCGTCACCATGAGCCTGTGGTTCGCGAGCATCGCCGTGCCGGGCCTCGCGGGCTTCATCGGTGAATTCAGCGTCCTGCTCGGCGCGTATCAGGTGTCCCCGTGGCTGGCGTTCGCGGCGGGCCTCTCGACCATCGCGGCCGCCGTGTACGCCCTCAGCGCGTACCAGACCACGTACTGGCAGGCGCGGCCCGCCGGTGCCGTGACCGCCTGGGACCTGCGCGGCACCGAGTGGCTGGTGCTCGGCGTGCCGCTCGCCGTGTGCGTCGTGTTCGGCGTGTACTCCGGCCCGGCCCTCCACCTCATTCAGCCCGTCGTCCGGGCCATCCTCGGAGGCGGCGCATGACCACCCTCACCCTGCCCGACGTCACGCTCGCCCCGATGCTGCCCGTCCTGCTCACCCTGCTGGGCGCGGTGGCCGCCACGGTCCTCGGGTTCTTCGTGCCGCGCCGAACGGTCGCCATCATCTCCCTCCTCACGCTCGCCCTGTCCGCCGTCAGCATGGGCACCCTCTGGGACCGGGGCCTGAGCGCCTTCGGCGGCTCCCTGCAGGCCGACAACGCCGCCATCGCGCTCGGCATGGTGCTGCTGCTCGGGTCGGCCATCGCGGTCCTCGTGTCGCTCGACACGGCCGGACGCGCCCGCCTGAACTTCCCGGAATTCGACGCGGTCCTCATGTTCGCCGTGACGGGCACGCTCGTCATCGCGTTCTCCGGCGACCTCGTCACCATGCTCATCGGCCTGGAAGTCATGAGCCTCAGCGGCTACGTGCTCGCCACCCTGCAGGACAGCCGCGAGAGCGAGGAAGCGGGTGTCAAGTACTTCCTGCTCGGCGCGACCGGCAGCGCCATCCTCATCTACGGCATCGCGCTCGTGTACGGCGCGACCGGCAGCCTCAACTACGCGGGCATCGCCGGGGCCGCGTCGGGCCTCGCCGTGCAGAACGGGCCGCTGCTCGTCGCGGGCGCACTGCTGCTCCTGTGCGGCTTCGGCTTCAAGGTGGCGCTCGCCCCCTTCCACCAGTGGACGCCGGACGTGTACGGCGGCTCGCCCACCGTCGTCAGCCTGTTCCTCAGCACCGTCGTCAAGGTCGCCGCGTTCGCCGGGATGCTGCGCGTGTTCAGCGGCGCCCTCCACAACGCGCCCGCATGGCTGGACGTGCTCGCCGTCCTGACCGCCGTGACGCTGGTCGTCGGGAACCTCGCCGCGCTCTTCCAGACGAACTTCAAACGCCTCCTCGCGTACTCCGCCGTCGCTCAGACCGGCTTCCTCGCCCTGACGCTCCTCGGACGGCCCGAGACGGGCGGCCCCGCCCTCGCGTACTACCTGCTCGTGTACACCCTCACGACCGCCGCCGCGCTCGCCATCGTGGCAGCCCTGCAGCGCACCGAAGCCGGACTGGAGATCAGCGACATGCGCGGCCTGTACTACCGCCACCCCGGCTACGCGGCCGCGCTGTCCATCTGCCTCGCGAGCCTCGCGGGCCTCCCGCCCTTCGCGGGCTTCATGGCCAAGTACATGGCGTTCCAGGCGGCCTTCCAGAACGGGTACGCGTGGGTGGCGGTCGTCGCGGCCCTCACCAGCATCGCGGCGTTCGTGTACTACATGCGCGTCGCGGCCCTGCTGTTCCTTCCGGACCGCACGCCCGCCCGCGAGTATCCCGGCACCCGCACCGCCACCACCTTCAGCGTCGCGCTCGGCGTGGTCGGCGTGACCGTCCTGGGGATCCTCCCGAACCTCGCGTACGCCTGGGTGGCGTACCCCGGCATCTGGACTAGCCTCGCCGGAACCTGACCCGGCCCCCAGATTACTGCCGTCAACGTGACGGGACACACGAAAAGAAGACCACCTGGAAGGCGCGGACCGAGTTCATCTTCGGTCCGCGCCTTCCCCTGTTCTCGCTTGCAAAGGTCATCCGGTGTTGATCCGATTCCGGGGATGCCGGGAACACCACCGCCATCCCTTCTTGGGCAGAACGGACGCCCTACAGGACGCCTGCCCGCTCCCATCTCCTCCAGACTGTACGTGTTGTTGCTCGCGGCCGGGCGGCAGCTTCGCGTTCAGCTCAATCTGGGATTACTCTTCGCGGTACTTGTTGCGGTAGCGCATGCGGGACGCCCGTTCGATCAGTTCGTTCGGTGTGCGGATGTCGGGGCCGGTCATGGCGTGCCCGATGCTGGCGCGCACGTTGCCGTCCGGGCCGCCCACCTCCGACAGCGCCACCTGCAGGCGGCTCGCGAAGCGCGCGAGCTCCTGCGGGTCCGTGTCGTCCACCAGCAGCACGAACTCGTCCGACCCCCAGCGGAACACGACGTCCGCTCGGCGCTTGTTGCCGCGCAGGGTGCCGGCCAGGTGCTGCAACAGCGCGTCTCCGGCCTGGTACCCGAGGCGGTCGTTGACGCTGCGGAAGCCCGTCAGGTCCACCAGCAGCAGGCCGATGGGCCGCTCGGCACGGGACTGCCAGCGGTGCTCCACGGCGCGCGTGAAGGCGAGGCGGTTGCCCAGCCCGGTGAGCGGGTCCACGGTCCCGAGGTGCCGCAGCTGCCACCAGCGTTCCGCCGCGACGAGCAGCAGGCCCATCACGGCGCTCAGCGAGACGGTCGCGCCGGGAAACTGCGTGTTCGCGAGCCAGAGCGGCACGGCGAGGCCCACCGCGCCCAGCGCGATCACGAAACCCCACAGGCCGCGCAGCAGCACGGCCGCCACAGCGGCCAGCACGCACAGCAGCACGCCCGTCCACGCGGGCAGGTTCCGGAAGGGCGGGGACAGCAGGGACGACACGGCGCGCGCCTCCAGGATCACGCCCGGCACCGGCTGGTGCGCCACGTCCAGGTAACTGGAGCCCTGCGAGCCGGTGGCGGTCAGGCCGATGATGACGAGCTTGTCCTGCAGCTGCGAGTAGCGGATGTTGCCGTTGATGACGTCCCGGAACGAGAGGACCGGCAGGGTGCTGCGGTCCGTCTGCACGTAGCGCAGTGTCATGGGGCGCACGCTGTCCTGCGCGGGAATGCCGGCGGCCCGCGCGAGCTGCTCGCTGAGGCTGGGGGCGGCCGTGCCGTCCTGCAGCAGGTAGTTGCGCTGGAAGTTGCGGACCACGCCGTCCGGGTCGATGTTCAGGGCGGACAGGCCGTACACGGCGCGCGTCCCGGTGCGCGGCCCGAAGCCCGTGCCCTGCGGGTCTTCGGGCGTGGTGGCGAGCACGACGTTCGGGCGGTGCAGGACGGGCGCGAGCTGATCGTCGCCGCTCGCGCGTCCCTGGAAGAGGATGTCGAGCGCGACGGCACGCACGCCCGCCTGGTCCAGGGTGTTGAGGGCGCGGGCGTACAGGCTGCGGTCCCAGGTGTCGAGGCGTCCGTAGTCGCGGACGGTGGCGTCGTCGATGCCGATCACGACGATGCGCGGGTCGGGGGGGGCGGGCAGCGAGCGGTTCAGTGCGTCCCACAACGCGCCGTTGAGAGGCGAGCCGAGGGCGCAGAGCATGGCGAGCAGAACCGCCGCCACCAGCATCCAGCGGGTGAAGGTGGGCGGGTAGCGTCGCCCGGCCGTCAGTCGGGTGAGGGTCTCGGTCCCTGACACGGTCTGGTCAGGGGAGCTTCGCATAACTCCTGTTGCCGGTGTCGTCCTGCGCCGTCACGCTCAGGGTGGGCGTGCCGGTGCCCGAGACCGGAAGCGTCCACGTGAATGCGCCCGTGGCGTGCAGGCTGTACGTCTGCCCATCCAGGGTCGCCCGCAGGAGCGGCCGGGCCGTGAAGGCGTCCCGGACGGTGCCGGTGACGGTCAGGAGGTGCCCGGTGGTGCGGACGGACGTGACGGTCAGTTCGGGCGGGGTGCGGTCGATGACGACGCTCTGGTTGATGCTGACGCTTCCTGCCGTGCGCGCAGCGCGGACGGAGAGCGTGTAGCGGCCTTCCGGCAGCGTCTGCTGCAGCGAGTACGCGCCGTCCTGGCCCGTCACGACGTAATCGTGACCGCCGATGCTGACGGTCACGACCGCGTCCGGGTTGCTCTTCAGGGCGAGTTTCAGGTCCGGGAGGCTGCGGAGGGTCGGGACCTGCAGCACGGTCCTGCGGGCGCGTTCGGCGTCACGGGCGATGTTGAAGCTGTCCTGCGCGTCCGTCGTGAGCGGCGCGACCTGCCCGGTCGTGGCGCGCTCGCGGCCCTGCGCGAGCAGCGCGTCCCCCTGCGACGGGATGGACACCGACCCGTCGAAGACCTTCACGAGGCCCGAGGCGTCCACGCGGAACACGGTGCCGCGCACGGCGGTCGTGACGGTCGGCGTGCTCAGCTGGTACCCGCCCTGGTTGCGCTGCACGACGTTCCACGCACTGCCGGACTCCAGCTGCAGCAGCACCTCGCGGCCCCGGTCGGTCTTCTCGACGCCCATCACGCGCAACTGGCTCTCGGCCTGCAGGCGCAGGTACCCGCCGCCCGTGAAGCCGATCTCCGCCCAGGCCTGCGCGCCCGTCCGCAGGCGGTCGCCACTGCCGAGCACCAGTCCCGTCTCGGCGGGGCGCAGGTGGTCGGCGTCCGGGCCGCTGAGGACCGTACCGCGGCTCGCCTGCAGCACCGCGTCGCCCGCGCCCGCGAAGCGCGAGTCGTACCACGGGTCGTTCTCGCGGAAGTCGCTCGTCCTGCCGGACCGGAAATCGTACTGCTGTCCGGTCTTCAGGGTCACGGCCCGCCCGCCCGGCGAGATGCGCAGCGATCCGGAGATCACCGCGACGCGCTGCAGGGACGCGCCCGCGTCGAGGCGGACCTTGCCTTCGCTGACCATGTGCGTTCCGAAGGCGTACAGCTGGTACGGCCCGCTGATGTAGAACCGTCCGCTCTGCAGGTCCGGCTGTCCCTGGTACACGCGCAGCGTGGAGGAACTCGCGACCGTCAGGGTGCCGCCGCTCCCTTCCTTCAGGACGGCGCGGCCCGTGCCGGTCCGCAGGGCCGTCCCGAGGACGCTGCCTGACTTGACGGGCGCCCATACCGTCCCGAGCACCTCGACGCTCCCGGCGGCCTGCGTGACGCTCAGCGGGCCGACCGGAGCGGTCTCTGCCGACGCCGTTCCGGTCGGCCCGGCGAGGACGCCTGCCAGCAGAGCCACCGTGACGAGCAGCGGGAACGGACCCGCAGCGGGCCGGGCACGGCTGCATGCCGTGCCGGACGGCGCCTCGTGGGGTGAGATGGCCGACGGAACGGTCACCTGAACGGGGATGGCTGAGAAGTCCTTCACACTCACCATCTCATCTTAGGGCGGATTTGTCACAAAACGTATACTGCGGGGCGTGCTTGTCGGCTTACAGGAAGTTGTGAAGGATTTCGGGACCCGCGCGGTGCTCGATGGCGTGACCATGGGGGTCGAACCGGGCGACCGGATGGCCCTCGTGGGCCGGAACGGTGCCGGAAAAAGCACCCTGCTCAAACTGCTCACCGGGGACCTGCAGCCCGACGCGGGACAGGTGGTGCGAGGCCCCGGCGTGCGCGTCCGGGCGCTGTCGCAGGACCCCACGTTTCCGGACGGCTCGACCGTCGACTCGGTGCTCGAAGCGGCCTTCAGCGAACTCGACGAACTCGAACGCCAGCTGGACGCGGCCGCGCACGACATGACGGGCGGCGACCCCGCCAGCATCGAACGGCACGCCGAACTCCTCGAACACTTCGCGCGGCGCGGCGGGTACGAACGCCGCAGCCGCAAGGCGGGCGTCACGCTCGCCTTCGGGTTCCGTGACCGCGAGCACGAACCGGTCGGCGGCCTGTCCGGCGGGGAACGCACCCGGCTCGGCCTCGCCGCGATCCTCGTCGAGAACCCCGACGTGCTGCTCCTCGACGAGCCCACCAACCACCTCGACATCGTGATGGTCGAGTGGCTGGAACGCTTCCTGAGCGGCTACCGCGGCGCGATGCTCCTCATCAGCCACGACCGCGCCTTCCTCGACGCCGTCAGCACCGAAACCGCGTACCTGTCGGGCGGCACCGTCAAGGTCTACCCCGGCAACTACAGCACCTTCCGCGAGGCGCTCGAAGCGGACCTCGAACGCCAGCGGCAACGCGCCCTGATCGAAAGCAAACAGATTCAGACGCTGCAGGCCAGCGCGGACCGCATGAAGATCTGGGGCCTGGGCATGAGCAAACTCGCGCGGCGCGCCAAGAGCATGCAGAGCCGCGTGGACCGCATGAAGGCCGCCGCGACCGCCCCGCCCCCACCCCCGGAACGCCGCCTGTCGAACATCGTGTTCCACGCCCCGGAGAGCGGGGACCTCGTGCTGGACGCCCGCCACCTCAGCAAGAGCGTGTCTGGCCGCAGCCTCTTCCGGGACGTGAACGTCCAGCTCAGGCGCGGCGAGCGCGTCGCCCTGATCGGCCGCAACGGCGCGGGCAAGACCACCCTGCTGCGCGTCCTGCTGGGCCTCACGCCCAGCGACGACCCGCGCGCCCAGATCCGCACGGGCGCCCGCGTCAGCCTCGGGTACTACGACCAGCAGCTGCGCGGCGTGGACGAACACGCGACCCTCTACGACGAGGCGCGCGTGTACGTCGAGAAGGACGCGCAGGCGCACGACCTGCTCGGCACGTACCTCTTCCCGTACGACCAGCACGACAAGAAGGTCAGCACCCTCTCCGGCGGCGAACGCGCCCGCCTCGCCCTGCTGAAGCTCGCGCAGGAGGACCACAACTTCCTCGTGCTCGACGAGCCCACCAACCACCTCGACATCGAGATGCTCGAAACGCTGGAAGGCGCACTCGACGAGTTCGCCGGAACCCTCCTGATGATCAGCCACGACCGCCGCCTCGTCGAGAACCTCGCCGACCGCATCTGGCTCATCGAGGACGGACAGTTCCACGAGTACCCCGGCGGGTACGCGTACTACCAGGAGAAGCACCGGCCCGCCGGACCCGCGCCCGAACCCGCCCCCACCCCCGCGAAGAGCGCCGCGCCTGCCCCGAAAGGCAAGGGCCTGTGGCAGCTCAACCGCGACCTGGAAGCCATCGAGGCCGACATCGCCACGCTGGAGGCAGAACTGGAACGGGCGCACCTCGCGCTCGCCCAGCCCGCCCCCGACGCGGACTTCGCGGTGCTCGGCAAGGCCGCGCACGACCTGGAGACCCGCCTGGAAGCCCGCATGGACGACTGGGCGCGCGTGCAGGAAGAGATCGAAGCGCGCAGCTGATCCGATTCCAGGGGCGCCGCGAGGACCGGACAGGGGAGACGCTCCATGCCTGGTCCTCACCGGAGCGGATCAACGCCGGATCAGTCGGCGACGCCTGCCAGTTCCGGCGTGGCCTGCAGGCCCAGCAGGGCGTTCACGGCGCGGCTCCAGCCCTCGTTGTCCAGGTGCCGGTACGCGTGCGCCCACTGCCAGCGGCGGTACGCGCCGAGCTGTGCGTCCTGACCGCGCTCGCGGCCCGTGAAGCCCGCCTCCAGTTCCGTGAGGGTCTTCGGTCCCCACGCGAAGCTCACCCGGCCCGACGCGGCCCACCCGGCGAGGTCGTCCTCGGGCGGCAGGGCGTACAGCACCACCTCGCCGCTCAGCGCCTCCCCCGGGTTCAGCAGGCGCACGCCGGGAATGTTGTCGCCGAGGTACGCGGCGACCGCCCCGGTCGCGTACGCGCTCGCCCCGGCCCGCAGGTGCTGCATGGCCTCCAGCGGTTTCAGGCGCGCGTGCGCCACGCCTCCCGCGTCGCCCGTCAGGTGCAGGCGACCCTCGGCGCGCAGGCCGTCCAGCATGAGTTCCACGCGGCTCACGCCCCTGAACTCGCTGCGCTGCACGCGCGCCGCCAGGTCACGCGGTCCGGCCCCCACCTGCGGCTCCTGGTACTTCACGCCCTTCACGCCGCCCAGTGAGAACTGCAGGGTCGTGCCGGTCTTGCCGACGATGCGCGGGCTGTCCAGCTCGCCGCTCAGGTGCCACACCGGTTCCGGGAAGCCCTCACCGAACGGTTCCAGGCCCTCCAGCTCGTCCCACAGGGGACGGCCGACCGCGTGCGCGGGCAGCGCGCCGTGCAGGGCGAGGGTCGGCGTGGGGCGCGGGAACTGCCGCGCGTACCCGTGCAGCCGCTCGCGCAGCGCCGCGTACCGCCCCTCCTGCAGCGCGAACCCGGCGGCGGCCGGGTGCCCGCCGAACCGGTCGAGGAGGTCCGCGCTGTGCCGCAGGCCACCCACCGCCGAGATGCCCGGCGTGCTGCGGACGCTGCCCTTGCCCTGCGCCACGATGTACACCGGCAGGTGAAAGCGCTCCAGCAGTTTCGCCGCGACGATGCCCATCACGCCCGCGTGCCAGTCCGGGTGCGTGACCACGATGGCCGGGTCCGAAGGGTCCACGAGCTCCAGCGCCTGCCTGTACATGCTGTCCTGCAGCACGCGCCGCTCGCCGTTGCGGGTTTCGAGGTACACGGCGAGCTCCTCGGCGCGGCGGGCGTTCTGCGTGGTCAGCAGGTCCAGCGCGATGTCCGCCTCACCGAGCCGCCCGGCCGCGTTGATGCGCGGCGCGAGAATGAACGCCACGTCGCGCGCCGTGATGGTCTTCAGTGCCTTGCCGTCCATCAGGACGCGCAGGCCCGGCAGGGTCGTCTCCGGGAACAGGTTCAGGCCCGCCAGCACCAGTGCGCGGTTCTCGCCCGTCAGGGGCGCCACGTCCGCCACCGTCCCCAGCGTCGCGAGCGGCGCGTACTCCAGCGGTTCCGGCTCGCCCAGTTCCTCCCGCACGGCCCACAGCAGGTGGTACGCGACGCCCGCGCCCGTCAGGTTGTGCACGCCGGGGTCGTAGTTCGGGGTGAGGTGCGGGTGCACCACCAGGCAGTCCGGGAAGTCCGGGCCGGGCGAGTGGTGGTCCGTCACGATGACCTCCACGCCCGCCGCGAGCAGCGCGGCCACCTCGGCGTTGTTGGTGACGCCGCAGTCGACCGTCACGAGCAGGTCGCACCGTTCGGCGTGCTCCGCGACCCGCGACGGGTGCAGCCCGTACCCTTCCTTCAGGCGGTGCGGGATGAAGCCGTGCACGTCCGCCCCCAGGCGCTCCAGGCCCAGCACGAGCAGCGCCGTGGCGGTCACGCCGTCCGCGTCGTAGTCGCCGTGAATGCGGATCTTCTTCTCGTGCCGGATCGCCTGCACCAGCCGCCGGGCCGCCTCGCGGATGCCGGGGTTCGGGGTGAGGTGACGCTGCGGGAACAGGTGAGCGCGCGTCAGGCCGCGCGTGTGCAGTACCTGCGCCAGCATCGGCGACACACCGAACTCGTCCATCATGGCGCGAAGCTCCTCACGGCTGCCGGGCCGCGCGAGCTCCCAGCGCGTTTCAGGCACGCCTGCCGGGTGGCCGCTCACGCCTGCGCCTGCACGGGCGTCCCGTCCGGTTCGGCCAGCACGTCGGGCGCAGCGTCGTTCACGGCGGCCCCGTCGATCACGGCCTGCAGGGTCGCCTGCAGGCGCGTCTCCGCGTCCCGGCGGCGCGACAGGTCCGTCCGGCGCAGCACCCGCTGCCGGACGTAGCGCGGCAGGATCAGCAGGGCCGCGTACAGCGCCCCCACCAGCACCCCGAGCGCCAGCCCCACGCCCGCCGGGAGGACCGCCTCGCGGCCCGCGAACAGCAGCGGCAGGCGCAGCAGCACCGGATTCTGCAGGTACACCAGCACCCCGTACCCCACCAGGCCCAGCAGGACCACCACCTGAACGAACTGCACGACGCGCATGACGCTCAGTCTAGAGCATCCGTCCGGAACCCGGCCGTGCGTCCCGCCCCCTGGCCGGGACGGGACCTGCCTTCAGCGTGCGCCGGTGCCGCCCTCACCGTCCAGGTACACCCATGACCCGTCCAGCCGCACGAAGCGGCTGTCCTCGTCCAGACGGAACGACTCGCCGTCCACCCTGTAGCGGGCCGTGAAGCTCACCTCGCCCGTGTCGTCCTGCGGGCCGCCCGCGCGGGTGGAGCGCACCGTGAGGCCCAGCCAGCGCGCCGGGTCGTCCTGCAGGTCCAGCCGTTCGGGGCGCGTGGCTGGATGCCAGGTGTGCAGCAGGTACGCTTCCAGCCGCAGCACGTACGCGCTGTAACGGCTGCGCATCAGGATCTCGGCCGTGCGGGCGGGCCGCGCGCCGCTGTGGACCGTGCCGCAGCACGCCGCGTACCGCCGACCCGACCCGCACGGGCACAAGGCCGCCACGCTCACGCGCCCACCTCGGCGCGCACGTGCCCGTCCGGGTCGCGGCGCAGCACGTCCAGCACGTCGGGCTGCAGGTCGCCGCGCGTGGCGAGTGCCAGCCGCACGCCCGCGTCCGGGTCGCGCGCCAGTGCCCGCGCCGCCCCTGCGGGCAGGTCCGGGTGCGTCGCCGCCGCGCGGCGCACGCCGCTGTGCGCGTCCACGCTCAGGCGCTTGAGGACCGTCTCGCCCGGGTGTTCCGCCAGGGCCGCGCCGCGCCGCACCTCGGCGCTCGCGTCCAGGCTCAGCCGTCCGAGCTGCTCGGCGCTCAGGTCGGGCCGCACGCACAGCACCGTGCGGACCGTCGCGTCCGGGTCGAGCAGCAGCGCGTCCAGCACCGCGCCCGGCAGGTCCGCCGCCGACGCGACGTGCAGGCGCACGTCCTGCTCCGGCGACGCCAGCAGCGCCAGCAGCGCGTCCACCGTCAGGTCGTCCCGGTCGAGCAGCGCGCGCCGCACGGTGTCCGCCGGGTCGCGCGCCAGGCGCTCCATCACGGGGACCGGCAGGGCGGGGCGGCGGGCGAGGGCCGCGCGGACCTCCGGGTCGGCGTCCTGCTCGGCCCGCTCCAGCCACGCGTCCGGCACCTGCCACGCCTGCATGGCGGCCGCCCGCACCGCCGGGTGATCGCTCGCCGCGAGCGATTCCCTGAGCGCCCTCGGCAGGTCGTGCCGCCGCGCGACGCTCGCCTGCACGTCGTAATCGTCGTCGGTCGCGAGGGCCAGCATCTGCGCGAGCGGCAGGTCCAGCCGCCGCGCCACGACCGCCCGCACGAAGGCGTGCGCGTCCGCCGCGAGGCGCTCCACCGCCGCGCCCGGCAGGTCCTCGCGCGCCGCGACAGCCTTGCGCACGTCGTAGTCGTCGTCGGCGGCCAGCATCTCCACCAGTTCCGGCAGCAGGTCACGGCGTTTCGCCATCGCCTCCCGCAGCTGCCACTGCGCGTTGCACGCGAGGTTGCGCATGCGCTGCTCCGTCAGGTCCGCGCGGTCCGCCACCGCGAGTCGCGGCAGCAGGCTCTCGTGCCGCAGCGCGGCGTCCTGCACCCACGCGGGCGCGTCCGGCAGGCCCGCGAGGCGCGCGACCGTCTCGCCGGACCAGCCGCCCAGCAGGCCCGGCTGCGCGAGCCGCAGCAGCGTCAGGGCCGGATTCGCGAGGACCGCGTGCGGGTGATGCTCGCCCAGCAGGTTCAGCAGGTCGCCCGGCGCGTTCGGGTGCCGCGCGACCGCCTCCCGCACGGACACGTCCACGGACTGACTGAGGCGGGCGAGGGCGTCGGCCGTCAGGTCAGACGGCAGCGGAACGGAAACAGGGGAGGAATGGGTCATGGGAGGGAGCGGCAGCGCGCCGTGACGCCAGCGTAGCAGGCGTCAGCCTTCCTCCAGGCGCAGCACCTCACCGAACGGGAAGCCCGCGTCCTCCAGGCCGCCGGGCGGCACCACCCACAGCGTCGGCACGCGCGGCGGCACGTCCGGGAAGTCCCCGAAGCCGTCCGTGAGGTACACCAGCAGGTCCGGCTCGTGATCCGCGACCTTCGCGAACACCGGACGGAAATCCGTGCCGCCCCCACCCTGCGGCGGCGGGATGTCCGACCCTGCCGTCAGCGGGTACGGGCCGTACGCCTCCGTGTCCGCGTAGTACAGGTCCGCGCGGACGTGCGGGTACGCGCCCAGGATGCCCTGCACCTCCGCCACGAGCGCCTGCACGGCCGCCTCGTCCACGCTGCCGGACGTGTCCACCGCGATCAGGGCCTGCAGGCTCTCGTCGTCGAGCGCTTCGAGGTACAGGCCGCGCCCCACGAAGCGCCGGTCGAAGCCCCCGAAATCCACCGGGGTGCGCGCCAGGAACCGCCACAGCTGACTCTTCCAGTCGAGGCGGGCCGGGGCGAGGCGCGCCAGTTCGCGGTGCAGCCCGAGCGGGTCGCTGCCCCTGCCGGTCATGCTCTGCGAGGCCCGCGCCTGCTCCAGCGTGCCCTTCCAGCGGCGCTCCGTCTCGCCGGGCCTGCGCTGTCCCTGCCGGGGCGGCACGTCGGACGGCGGGCCGTCCAGCAGGTCGCCGTCCCCGTCCCCGTCCTCCTGGTCCTCGTCCTGCTGCTGGTGCTCCAGCGTCGCGTACACCTCCTCCACGCTGAGCGTCTCGAGGTGATCGTCGCGCGGCGCGTCCTCCGCGAGCGGCAGGCCCGCCTGCGCCACCATGCCGTTCACGATCAGGTCCGCCGCGCGGTTCCAGCGTTTCTTCTCGCGCGGCCCGCGCCGACCCACGTGCGACAGCGCCGCGTGCAGCACCTCGTGCAGCAGCACGCCGTCCAGCTCGGACGGCGCGAGCCTCGCCGCCGCGACCGGATTCAGGTACACACGGTCCCCGTCCGTCGCGGCGAGCGCCACCTCCGACGACGGCTGCACGTCCGTGTGCAGCAGCAGCGTCGCGAAGAACGCACTGCGCCCCCGCAGCCGCAGCCGCGCGCCCGACAGCAGCGCCCCGAACTCCGCCGGTTCCGGCCCCGGCCCCACCGGTTTGCCCGTCACGCGCCGGTCAACCTTCGGCCAGGTCGGCCGCGCCCTGCACCAGCTCCGCGAGACGCGGATCGCGGTCCATCAGGGTCACCAGTTCGCCCAGCTGACCGAGGCTCTGGAACTTGCTCACCAGCGTCGCCACGAACAGCTGCAACCACTCCGCGTTCGCCTGCCCCGCCAGCCACGAGAAGGCATGAAAGCCCTGCTGCGCGTCCTGCGCGCGCGCCGCCAGCCCCACCACCGCCGCGTACCGCACGCTCGGCTCCTGCGGCAACCGCAGCCCGTCCACCCGCCCGGCCAGCACCTCCTCCAGGTCGGGCAGCTGCTCGTACAGCCGCACGAACGCCGCGAACTCCGCGCCCGCCGCCTCCCCGATGGCGGGCGACACGTCCAGCCGCGCGCGGTGCAGGCGCGCCGCCATCTCCCACGCGCGCGGGCTGGGCCACGCGGGCTGCGCCGTGTCGAGCCGGTGCAGCAGCTCCGGCCGGAACGTCAGGAACGCCAGCACGTGCTCGTGCAGGCCACGCCCCAGCGCGTACCCCCTGAACGCCTCGAAATCCGCCCGGACCGTCAGGTGCAGGAAGCGGTTCGCGAGCGGGGCAGGCATGTCGAACACGCTCGCGCGGTCCTCCTTGCGGTTCCCGGCCGCCCACACGAACCACCCGTCCGGCAGCTCGTAACTGCCCACGCGGCGGTCCAGGATCAGCTGCTGCGCCATGCCCTGCATGGTGGGCGGCGCCATGTTCACCTCGTCCAGGAACAGGATGCCGCGCCCGCCCGTCGGCAGGAACTCCGGCGGGTACCAGCGGCTCACGCCCTGCCCGCCCGACGTCTCCTGCGCGACCGGCAGGCCCCGCAGGTCCGTCGGCGCGAGCTGCGAGAGGCGCACGTCCACGAACTCCAGGCCGTGCGCGGCCGCGACCTGCGCCACCACGCTCGATTTGCCGACGCCGGGCGGCCCCCAGATCATGGTGCTGAGCGGCAGTTCCGCCGTGACGAGAGCCGTGAGGTAACGGGCCAGTTCGGAAGGGGTGAGCGACAAGAGCGGAACTCCTTTGAAGGGAAGGCAGGAACAGGGAAGAGGCAGGCCATGCACGCGGTCACGAAACCCGCTGCGCCCAGGGTACAGCGTGCAGCGGCCCGCGTCGCCCGGCACGGCGGGGGCAGGAGCGACGCCACCGGGGGGTGCGGGCGGCACCGCACCTGCTATATACTGACCCTCATGTCTCACCTCCTCACGCCCCACTGACGCCGGGCCGAGTCGCAGGTGCACCCCCACCACCGCCAGCGTCCAGCGCAGTCCACCCGGGACCGAGCGCCGGACCCCCACCCCACAGTGAGCCGGGCCGCCCGGCCGGAGCAAGCATGACCACCCACAACGTAGGCCCCAACGGAACGGGCAGCGAACAGACCCGCCTCGAACACGAGATCGCGCGCCGCCGCACCTTCGCCATCATCTCCCACCCCGACGCCGGCAAGACCACCATCACCGAGAAACTCCTCCTGTACGGCGGCGCCATCCAGCAGGCCGGCAGCGTCACCGCGCACGCCGGCACCGCCCACACCAAGAGCGACTGGATGAGCATCGAACAGCAGCGCGGCATCAGCATCTCCAGCAGCGCCCTCACCTTCGAGTTCCTCGGACGGCACATCAACCTCCTCGACACGCCCGGCCACCAGGACTTCAGCGAGGACACGTACCGCACCCTCACCGCCGCCGACAGCGCCCTCATGGTCCTTGACGCCGCCAGGGGCGTGCAGGCCCAGACCGAGAAGCTGTTCGCCGTGTGCCGCAACCGCGGCATCCCCATCCTGACCTTCGTGAACAAACTCGACCGGCCCGCGCAGGACATCTTTGAACTGCTCGAACAGGTCGAAAGCACCCTCGGCATCACCGCCATCCCGCTCACGTGGCCCATCGGGGACGGCCCGGACTTCCGCGGCGTGTACGACCTCGTCGCCAAACAGGTCCTGCTGTTCGAACGCGTCGCCAGAGGCAAATCCCGCGCGCCCGTCAGCGTCAAGAGCGTCGACGACCCCGAACTCGGCGCGCTCGTCGGCGTGGCCCTCCACCAGAAACTGCAGGAGGACGTCGCCCTCATCGAAGGCGCCATGCCGCCCTTCGACCACGCCGCGTTCCTGGCAGGCGAACTGACCCCCGTGTTCTTCGGCTCCGCCATGAACAACTTCGGGATCGAGCACTTCCTCAGCACCTTCGTGGACCTCGCCCCCGCCCCCGGCAGCGTCCGCACCACCCAGGGCGTCCGCCCGCCCGAAGCGGGCTTCACCGGCTTCATCTTCAAACTGCAGGCCAACATGAGCCGCAACCACCGCGACCGCACCGCGTACATGCGCGTCGCCAGCGGCCACTTCGAACGCGGCATGGACGTCACCCTCACCCGCACCGGCCGCAAACTGCGCCTCTCCCAGGCCCACACCCTCTTCGCGCAGGACCGCGAGAAGGTCGAGGACGCGTACCCCGGCGACATCGTCGGCCTCGTCAACCCCGGCGTGTTCCGCATCGGCGACGTCGTCAGCGTGGACGCCAGAGTGCAGCTCCCGGACTTCCCGCGCTTCACGCCCGAAGTGTTCGCCACCATGAGCCTGCGCGACGTCACCAAACGCAAGGCCTTCCACAAGGGCCTCGAACAGCTCACCGAGGAAGGCGTCGTCCAAGTCTTCTACCCCACCGACGGCGCACGCGACCCGTACCTCGGCGCGGTCGGCCCCCTCCAGTTCGAGGTGTTCCAGGCCCGACTGCAGGAAGAGTACGGCGTGGACATCGAAATGCACGTCACGTCCTACTCCCTGGTCCGCTGGCTCGCCGGAGACGCCTCCCAGGTCGCCCGTTTCGCCCGCAGCGTCGAGGACGACCAGGGCCGCCCCGTCATGCTGTTCAGGAGCAACTTCGACCTGCAGTACACCCAGGACCAGCACCCCGAGATCGAGTTCCTGCCACTGCCCAAGGACCTGACCGTCGTCGACTGAGACGGGCGCCCGCTTCACCGGACGGGCACGCCGTACTCGACTAGCACGATGCCGCGCGCGTCCTCTCCGGACGTGCTCCCGTGCGGCCGCAGAACGCCACGGCGGGCAGGTCGTGCGCGTGCGTGAGCACGAACATGCTCCGCATGTTCCGCATGTTCCGCCCGCACGCCGCCTCCAGCAGTGCCCGTCTGTCCACCCACGCGAGCAGCCGGTGATCCCCGGCCGAGTCGGGGAGCGCGTCACGGGTCAGCTTCCGGCCAGCTGTTCCTTTGCGACGCCGGTCCTCAGGAATTCCTGGAGCAGGGGTTCGAGGTCGTGCAGGGCGACGTCGCTGCGCATGGCGTACTCGGCGGGTGAGAGTTTCTCGGAGAGGGCCTTGAGGAAGGCGAGGCCCTGCGCGCCGTGCTGCGTGCGGAACGTCTGGTGGACGTTCGTGATGGCGTTCAGGGCGTCTTTGCCGCGCAGGGTGAGGCCGTACTGGCCGTGCGCCCACCCGGCGAGGCTGCGCGGGAGGATGAGCGTCTGCGGGCGGAGCGGGGCGGGGAAGGCACCTTCGTAGGGGAGGGTGGCGGGCATGGTGGCGACGATCTCGCCGCGCGAGTAGAAGATCGCGCCGCGAGGGCGGGCGTGCAGACCGGTGAAGTCCTCGGTGAGGTTGAATTTCCAGGCGCGGCTGCCGACGCCGGACAGGATGTGCGCGAGGTGCGGGGCGAGCGTGTACGCGCTGAGGGGCGCGCCCTGTTCGTACAGGTTGAGGAGTTCGCCGAGGGCCTGTTCGCCGGTGCTGCTGAGGCTGGCGGCGGCCACGGTGCGGCCCTCGTACACGAGGACGTACGCGGCCTGGTCGCCGATCACGGCGTGCAGGTAGCCGTACCAGCCGACGTCGTGCAGGTGCCGCAGGAAGTCGTGCAGGTTGCAGAAGGCGCTGCTCAGGCCGAGGACCGAGGCGGGCACCTGGGGCAGGAACCGTGCGAGGAAGGGGGAACTGTTCGGGAACATCGGGGCGAGTTCCGGGATGACGAGCAGCGGGTCGCCGGGTTCCTCGTGCGCTTCGGCCGGTACTGCTGCCGTGACCGGGCCCGGGTCGGCGGGTGGTTCTTCGTGGGTCGCGGGGGGCTCGTGCGCGGGGGTCGGGGGCCGTGCGGGTTCGGCCGGTGTTCGGCGGGAGGGGCGGTCCGGGCGTTCCGGTGGGGGGGTCACGTCGCCTCCGTGTCGCTGCCGGGTGCGGGATGCGGTCCGGGGCCGTCCTGGACGGGGGTCAGTTCGGTGCGGAAGCGGCGGGCGTTCTGCACGTACCGTTCGGCGTGCCCGCCCGCTCCGGCGGGACCCTTCACGCGGGCGGGCACGCCCACCGCGAGCATGCCGTCCGGCACCTCGCGGCCCTCGGGGAGCAGGGCGCCCGCGCCGAGGACGGCGCCCGTCCCGAGCCGTGATCCGTTCAGCATGACGGCGCCCATGCCGACCAGGCTGCCTGCCCCGCACGTCGCGCCGTGCACGATGGCGCGGTGGCCGACCGTGACGCCCGCGTGCAGCGTGCACGGGAAGCCGGGGTCGGCGTGCAGGACCGCGCCGTCCTGCACGTTGCTGCCCTCGCCGACCGTGACGGCTTCCGTGTCGCCGCGCAGGACCGCGCCGAACCACACGCTCGCGTTCCGCGCCACGCTCACGCGGCCGATCAGGTCGGCGCTCGGCGCGACGAACGCCGACGTGTGAACGTGAGGCACGAGATCCGGTTGCGTGAGGCTGGGGGAGTCGGTCGCCGGAGAGCCTGGGAGCGGGGAGTCTGAAAGGAGCGCGTACAGCGGCATGAATCCTCCGGAACGGACGGCGGGCCTCTTCACCTTCGGTGCGACTTCAACGGGCGTCGTGCAGGGACAGCAGCAGGGACTGGGCCTCGCGGAGCAGGTTACGGTCTTCAGCGTAGCTTAACATCCGCACGGCCTCCACGGGCGCGAAGAACCCCCCTTCCGCGAAGGTGTCCTCCAGCACGGGGGCGCTCGCGTCGGTGCTCATGGCGAACCAGTGGATGACGCGCCGCTCGCCCCGGTCGTTCGTGTACGACGTGTCCGGCAGCGCGCCCACGATCTGCGCGTGCACGCCGCCCTCCTCCTGCACCTCGCGCACGGCCGTCTGCTCGTCACTCTCGCCCGCCTCCACGTGTCCTTTCGGGAAGGCCCATGCGCCGCTGCGGTACCGGACGAGCAGCACGTGTCCGTCCGGGCCGAACACCACCCCCCCGGCTCCGGGAACGGTGACGTGGGGCGCGGCGGGGTCCTTCCTCTGCATGGACCGAGTATACCGAAGGGCGCGGCACGCCGGGACCGCCCTCCCCTCACATTCGACTCATGCTGGCCGTGTGTGCCTGTACCATGCAGCCATGACCGACGCGTCGCCGCCCACCCCCACCCCCGCAGACGTGCCCGCGCCGATCAGCCTGCACAAGCCCGGCGACCCGCCCACCCGCGAGCTGGGCCGCGTGCCCGCCACGCCGCCCACGCCCGAGGTGCGGACGCTGCAGGTGGAATTCAGCGGCGACGCCCGCGAGTACTTCCGCATCTGGATCGTGAACGTCGCCCTGAGCGTCGTCACGCTCGGCCTCTACAGCCCCTGGGCACGCGTCCGGACCCGCCAGTACTTCTACGGCCACACCCGCCTGGAAGGGCACCCCTTCGAGTACACCGCGCAGCCGCTCGCGCTGCTCCGCAGCTTCCTGATCGTCGCCGCGCTGTTCGTGGTGTACACCCTGTCGCAGCAGCTCCCGAAATTCCAGTGGGTCAGCTTCGTGATGATCGCCCTGTTCGGCCTCGCGTACCCGTGGCTGGTGTACCGCTCGCTGCGCTTCAACGCCGCGAACACCGTGTACCGCGGCCTGAACTTCCGTTTTCACGGCACGCCCGGCGCCGCGTACGTCGCGTACCTGTTCATCATGCTGACCCTGCCGTTCACGGGCGGCCTCACGTACCCCCTCGCCCGCTGGATGCAGCACCGGTACATCCTGCAGGGCCTCGCGTACGGCACCACCCGCGCCCGCTGGAACAAGGACGTGGGACCGGTGTACGTCGCGTACCTCAAGGGGGTCGGCGTGGCGATCGGCGTGGGCGTCCTCGCCGTGCTGGCCGTCTTGCTGCTGGTCTGGACGCTCGGTTCTGGCCTGAACGGCGACCTGTCCGACCTTCTGGATGTGGTGTTGCTCGAAGTCCTGTCCACCGGGAGTTACGTCGCCGTCGCCTTGGGGTTCGGCGCACTGTACCTGGGGTACATCCTGCTCGTGCTCGGGGTGGGGCAGTACCTGCACGCGGCCGTGCTGCGCTACAGCCTCGACGGCCTGTACTTCGGGGAGACGCTGCGGCTGCACACCACCTTCCGACCCTCGCGCCTCGCGTGGATTCACGTCACGAACACCCTCGCGCAGCTGTTCACGCTGGGCCTCCTCACGCCCTGGGCCGTCGTGCGCCGCACCCGGTACCTGCTGGACGGCGTGCAGGTGCAGACCATCGCGGACCTCGACCACTTCAGCGCCGACTCCACCCCCACCGAGAGCGCCCTCGGGGAAGCGGCGCACGAGTTCTTCAACTTCGACCTGGGCTTCTGATGACCACCCCACCCGCCCCGCAGCCCCCCGTCCCGCCGACCTTCCAGGCGCGGTACTTCGACGGCCTCACGTCCCGGGAGCGCGTGGCGAGCGTGCACGCCACCCTCACGCACCTGCACGTCCAGTCGGACGGCCTGGAGGTGAGCTTCGCGCTGAACGACGTGACCATCGAGCCGCCCCTGTCCGGGCACCGCCGTGTCCTGAAACTCCCCGGCCGCGCCCGCCTGGAGACGGACGACGACGCGGCCGTCAGCGCCCTCGAACGCCAGCTGCGCCGCAACACCGGCCTGAGCCTCGTGCGCCGCCTCGAAGCGCGGCCACTCGTGGCCCTCGCGTCGCTGGTGTTCATGCTGCTGTTCCTTGCGGGCTTCGTCCGCTACGGCCTGCCCGCCCTCGCGAGCGGCGCGGCCAGCGTCACGCCGCTCGCGGTCCTCTCGACCCTCGACGCGGAAACCGTGAACGCCATCGACGCCCGCTACCTGAAGCCCACGCACCTCTCCACGGCGCGCCAGAAGGCCCTCACGCGCGAGTTCGCGGCGATGGCGAAGGAGCAGGGCGGCCCGTACACGTACCGCCTCCTGTTCCGGGACGGCGGGGACCTCGTCGGCGCGAACGCCTTCGCGCTGCCGGGCGGCACGGTCTTCATGACGGACCAGCTCGTGAGCCTCGCGCGTGATGACCGCGAACTGCTCGGCGTGCTCGCGCACGAACTCGGGCACGTCCGGCACCGGCACGCCATGCGGCAGATCTACCAGAGTGTCGGCCTCACGCTCGCCTTCTCGGTCGTGGCGGGCGACGTCACGAGTGCCGCGTCCGTCGCGGCCGCCGTCCCCGCCCTGCTCCTCACGAGCGGGTACTCCCGCGAGGCGGAAACGCAGGCGGACGACGACGCGGGCCGCTGGCTGATGCAGCGCTACGGCGCGACCACGCCCCTGCAGGACATCCTGCGCCGCCTGATCGAGCAGGACGACGACCGGCCGACCTCCGGCGTCCTCGACCTGCTCGCCAGCCACCCCGGAGAGCAGCAGCGCCTCGCGCACCTGCGCGCCATCCAGAAGAACTGGAAGACCACCGCACCCTGACGTCACAGCACGGCGGCCACCCTGGGTTGGAGGTGGCCGCCGCCGTTCATGGGGCCGCAGAGGTCACGGCCCGGGGGTCATTCCAGGGCGCGTTCCAGGTCCTCCAGCAGGTCGGAGATGTCCTCGATGCCGACCGAGAAGCGCAGCAGGCCGGGCGTGATGCCCAGGCGGCGGCGGTCGTCCTCGCTCAGGGCGCGGTGACTGGTGCTCCACGGGTGAGACAGGGTGCTGACCACGTCCGCGAGGCTCGGCGCGAGCGGAATGCGGCCCGCGAGGCGCTTCACGAACTGCGCGGCGTCCTCGACCTCCAGGCTCAGCATGCCGCCGAACCCGTCCGGGTACAGGCGGTCCGCCAGCTGGAACTGCGGGTGGCTTTCCAGGCCCGGGTGATACACGCGTTTCACGCGCGGGTGGTTCTGCAGCACGTCCGCGATGGCCTGCGCGTTCCCGCTGTGCGCCCGCATGCGCAGGCCCAGCGTCTTGAGGCCCTGCATGGTCATCCACGCGTCGAAGGCGCTGACCGTGCCGCCCAGCCGCACGAGTTTCAGGCGGGCGGCCGCGACGAGGTCCGCGCGGCCCGCGACGACCCCGCCGAAGGCGGTGCTGTGCCCGCTCAGGTACTTGCTGAGGGAGTGCGTGACGAGGTCCGCGCCGTGCTCCGCCGGGCGGAAGACGGCCGGGGACGCGAAGGTGTTGTCCACGCTGAGCAGCGCGCCGTGCGCGTGCGCGATCTCCGCGAGGGCGGGCACGTCCGCGACCGTCATGAGCGGGTTGGTGAGGCTCTCGACGTGCAGGACGCGCGTGTTCGGGCGCATGGCGTCCCGCACGGCGTCCAGGTCGAGGGCGTCCACGAAGCTCACCTCGATGCCGAACCTGGGGAGTTCGTCGCGCAGCAGGGCGTACGTCACGCCGTACACGCGTTCGTCCGTGACGACGTGGTCGCCCGCGCCGAGCACGCTCAGCAGGGCCGCGCTGATGGCCGCCATGCCGCTCGCGGCGCACGCGGCGGCCTCGGTGCCTTCCAGGGCGGCCACGGCGCGCTCCAGCGTCGTGCCGTTCGGGGTGGCGTTGCGGTAGTAGAAGTACGCGTCCGCCTGCCCGGCCATGCCGGCCTCCAGCGCGTCCAGGTCGGGGAAGGCGTACACGGTGGACTGGTAGATGGCCTCCACGAGGGGCGCGGTGACGCTCGGCGTGGCGAGTTCTCCGGCTCGGGCGGCTAGGGTGGTCAGGGCATCGCGGCGCGCTTCGGTCATGGCCCCAAGGATAGCCCCTGCCCGTGCCTTTCCCGGCGCGTGCGGTCAGGGCAGCGTGGCGTGCAGCGTGAGGTGCGCGGGCAGCGGCCGGAACCCGAGCCCCTCGTTGATGCGCCGCATGGGGAGGTTGTCCGAGGCGTTGGTCGTCGTGACGCGCGCCACGCCTCGCCGCGCGGCCTCTTCGAGCGCGAGGTACTTCAGGGCCCACGCGAGCCGGTGTCCCCGGTGCTCGCGGCCCACGCCCGTGAAGCCGGTCCCCATGCGGTCCGGGGTGGGGGAGGGGTGCAGTTCGGACAGGGCGGCCAGCGTCCCGTCCCGCTCCGCCACGAAGACGAGGTCCGGGTCGAAGTCCGGGCGGCCCTCCTGCGTCTCGCGGTACCGGGCGAGCGGCGGGTGGTTCAGCGAGTCGCCCGGCGCGAGCGGCACGTCGCGGCTCGCGTCGAGGTCCAGCGCGTACAGGTCCTCCCACGCGCGGTCCGCCCCGACCCGGGCGGCGTGCTGCGCGAAGGTCCCCAGCACGTACCCGCCCGCCGCGGCCCGCCGGAACGCCTCGTCCCGCCCGTCGTTGCGCAGGTCCTTCAGGTCGAGCGCCACGTCCTGTTCGCGCGCCACCTCCTGAAAGCCGCGCCGTGCCGCGAAGGTCAGCGCGTCCGTGCGGTCCTCGCGCACCACGCTCATCAGGTGCCGCGTCCCGCCGGGCAGGCCGCCGATCAGGTCGTCGTACAGGGCGCGGGCAATGCCCTGCCCGCGCCGCTCCGGGTGGACCGTGACGGCCACCACCAGCCGCCCCACGTCACCGGACCACTCCTGCGCGGCACTCGTGGCCACGCCCAGAATCCCGCCGTCCTCCTGCCCCCACGGCCCGTCCTGGACGGCCACCACGCGCCGGAAGTGCAGGTCCGGACGGCGGTGCCGCTCCCGGTGCTGCTGCAGCTCCAGCGACGTCGGGTGATCCGGCGACGCCACGTTGAACAGCGTCACCAGGGACGGAAGGTCGGCCGGGATCGCCGCACGAATCCTGAATGAAGACATGCGCGGAGTGTAGCGACAAGGAAACCCGGACGGCATCCGCCAACTGGCGCACCCCGTCCGGGCCTCGTGAACCCTGCGTCCGGCATTCAGGCCTGGCGCACGTCCACGTCCTTCAGGACGACCACGACCGGCGCGGCCGCGAACCAGTCGCCGGCCTTCGCGCGGTACGCCTTGTAGTGCTCGCTGTCGCGGTGCGCCTGCACGGCCGTCATGTCACGGTAACGCTCCTGCACGTGGTAGCGCACGCCGCCCTCCGCTTCTTCCTTAAGGAGGTCGTACTTCAGGCAGCCTTCCTCCTGACGGCTCGCCTGCACCATCGCGAGCATCTCACGCTCCACGTCCTGCACGAACTCGGGCTTGGGGACGATCATGGCCTGCACGTTGACTGCGGTGTCGCTCATGCAGGGACGCTACCGCACCCGCCGCGCCCCGCATGGGAGCTGGCTTTCAATGTCCGGCGCTTCGTGACGGTCCTCCCTGCCGCGCGCCGGTGCAGGCGCTACCATCCCTGCATGACGCGGCAGAACCCCCAACGCGGCACCCAGACGCTGGAACGCACGGACCTCGCGCGTCCCCGCATGTTCCGGGTGCTGCTGCTGAACGACGATTACACCCCGATGGACTTCGTGGTGATGGTGCTGCGGCGGTACTTCCGGCAGGACGAGGCGCAGGCGCAGGCCGTGATGCTGGCCGTCCACCAGCGCGGGCAGGGCGTGGCGGGCGTGTACACCCGCGAGATCGCGGAAACGAAGGCCGCGCAGGTCGTCACGCATGCCCGCCAGGAAGGGCACCCGCTCGCGCTGACCGTCGAACCGGACGGTGACGCGTGATCGGCGCGGCCCTGCAGGCCGCCCTGCAGCGCGCGGCGGACCTCGCCGCCGACCTCGGGCACGAGTTCGTGACGCTCGAACACCTGCTCCTTGCCCTCACGGACGACCCGCAGACGCGCGCGGCCCTGCTCGCCGTCGGCACGGACCTCGCCCGCCTGGACCGCGACCTGCGCGGCGCCGTGCAGGACTTCGAGGTGGTCGGGGACGCGCCGGAATTCTCGCTCGCGGTGCAGCAGGTCGTGCAGGAAGCCATGTGGCAGCTTCAGGCGTCCGGGAAGGGCAGCGAGGCGCTCGGCGGTGAACGCGTCCTCGCGGAACTGCTGGACGTGCCGGACAGCCCCGCCCGCTACGCCCTCGAACGGCAGGGCGTCACGCGGCTCGACGTGCTCGCGTTCCTGTCGCACGGCCGCGCGAAAGTCGCCGGTCACGACGCGCCCCGCCGCACGCGCGGCACCGACGAAGGCGCCGCCACGGCAACAGATACGCCGACCGAGGCGGAAGGCGAGGTGCAGGACCCGCTCGCGCAGTACGCCGAGAACCTCACGGACGGCGCCCGCGCGGGCCGCTACGACCCCGTCATCGGCCGGGAACGCGAGCTGGAACGCGTGACGCACATCCTCGCGCGCCGCGCGAAGAACAACCCCGTCCTGGTGGGCGAACCCGGCGTCGGCAAGACCGCCATCGCCGAGGGCCTCGCGCAGGCCATCGTGAACGGCGACGTGCCCGGCTTCCTGCAGGACGCGCAGGTGTACGCCCTCGACATGGGCGCCCTCCTCGCCGGAACCCGCTACCGGGGCGACTTCGAGGCGCGCCTCAAGGCGGTCCTCGCGGCCCTCGACGGTCAGAACAGCGTCCTGTTCATCGACGAACTGCACACCCTCGTCGGGGCGGGCGCCACCGAGGGCGGCAGCATGGACGCCGCGAACCTCCTCAAGCCCGCCCTCGCCCGCGGACGCCTGCGCGTGCTGGGCGCCACCACGCCCGCCGAAGTCCGGCACCTGGAACGCGACCGCGCCCTGTGGCGCCGATTCCAGACGGTCGACGTGCCGGAACCCAGCGCCGAGGACGCCCTCCTGATCCTCCGGGGGCTCGCCGGACGGTACGCCGAGCACCACGGCGTGAAGTACCCCGCGCCGAGCCTGGAGGCCGCCGTCACGCTCAGCGTCCGACACCTGACCGGCCGCCACCTGCCGGACAAGGCCATCGACGTGATCGACGAGGCCGGAGCCGCGTACAGCGCCCGCCGCAAGGGCAGCAGGCGCAGCAAGACCGTCACCGTGCAGGACATCGAGGAGACCGTGTCCCGCATGGCGCGCGTCCCGCTCGGCACCGTCCGCGCCGAGGAGGTGCAGAGCCTCGCCACGCTCGAAACCGACCTCAAGGCCCGCGTGTACGGCCAGGACGCCGCCACCGAAACCATCGCGAGCGCCGTGAAGCTCGCCCGCGCCGGACTGCGCGACCCGCGCCGCCCGCAGGCCGCGTTCCTGCTCGCCGGACCGACCGGCGTCGGCAAGACCGAACTGAGCCGCGCGCTCGCCGAACGCCTCGGGCTGGAACTGCTGCGCTTCGACATGTCCGAGTACCAGGAGGCGCACACCGCGTCCCGCCTGATCGGCGCGCCTCCCGGCTACGTCGGCTTCGACCAGGGCGGCCTCCTCACCGACGGCATCTCCCGCCACCCGCACGCCGTGCTGCTCCTCGACGAGATCGAGAAGGCCCACCCGGACGTGTACAACGTCTTCCTGCAGCTCATGGACCACGGCACCCTCACCGATCACACCGGCAAGAAGGTCGACGGGCGCGGCCTGATCATCCTCTTCACCACCAACGCGGGCGCCGCCGACGCGTCCCGCCCCGCCGTAGGCTTCTCGCCCGTCGCGCGGGACGGGCAGATGATGGAGGCCGTGACGCGCACCTTCACGCCCGAATTCCGCAATCGCCTGGACGGCATCCTCACCTTCCGGCCCCTCGCCGGGAACGTGATGGGGCAGGTGGTGGACAAGTTCGTCGCGGCCCTCGCCGCGCAGGTCGCGGAACGCGGCGTGACCCTGACCGTCACCCCCGCCGCCCGCGCCCGCCTCGCACAGCTCGGGTACGACCCCGCGATGGGCGCGCGCCCGCTCGCCCGCGTCATCGAACGCGAGGTCAGCCGACCCCTCGCGGACCTCATGCTGTTCGGCCGCCTGAGCGGCGGCGGGACCGTCACGGTGGACGCGACCGGCCACACCTTCACCTTCGGCGAGTAGGCCAGGACGCCGCGAGAGGCAGACAGGGGAAGGGCCGCGTGCACTGCTCACCCGGCCCCTCTTCCCGCTCACGGCTGGTTGGACCAGTCCGGGTCGGTCAGTCGGCGTTCACCCACTCGCGCAGGTGCCGGGCGACGAGGCCGCTGACGTTCACGCCGTCCCGCTCCGCTCTGGCGAGCTGCGCGGCCTTCTCTGCGTGCGTGATGGGCAGCCACATGGCGATGTACTCGCGTCCGTTCTCGGTCCTGTACTCGCCGCCGTGCTCGTCACGCTGAACCACGCCGTTCGCCATGCCGTCTCCCTCCTGGCCCGCCTGGGCCAGCCATGCGTACACGCGGCTCTTCAGGAACCGCCACTCGCGTCCGACCTTGCGGCCGGGCAGGTCTCCGCTGCGCACCAGGGCGTAGGCGGTGGTGTCGCTCACCTTGAGCAGCTCCGCCAGGTCCTCCAGCGTCAGCACCTCGTCGTCAATTCCGGTCATCAGGGGCATCCGAGGCCCCGGTCCCGCCGACCGTCCGGCACACTGGACCCCGTGACCCTCCCCCTCGTCCTGCGACCCCGCCGTCCCGAAGACCTGCCCGAACTGTGGCGCTGGACGCACGGCATCCCCGACCCGGAATGGAAACGCTGGGACGCCCCGTACTTCCACGGCCCGCACTCGCCGCTCGGTCTCGCCGAGTACACCGCGCGCGCCCTGGCCCGGCCCGTGCCGGAGCACCTGCACGTCATCGAGATCGGCGGGATGGTGCGCGGCGTCGTCACGCGCGCCTGGGAGGACCCGCAGGAGGGCGGCTGGATGGACCTCGGCATCGTCATCCACGACCCCGCCTTCTGGAACGGCGGGTACGGCACGCGCGCCCTGCACGGCTGGGTGGACCTCACGTTCCGCGACACGCCCGCGCACGTCCTGACGCTCACCACCTGGAGCGGCAACGCGCGCATGCTGGGCGCGGCCCGCCGCCTGGGGTTCCGCGAATGCGCCCGCGTGCGCGAGGCCCGGTCCTGGCAGGGTGAACGGTACGACTCGGTGCGCTTCGACCTGCTGCGCCGCGAATGGCCCACCCACACCGGCAAGGATGGCATGGCAGGCTGACTTCAGTGCGGGCGGAGCACGCACGGCACGGGACGCTGAGTGCCGGATGGGAGCGCCCCTAACGGGCGGAAATCGTGCGTCTGCTAGACTGCCCTCATGAAGCTCGTGATGGCTGTCATTCAGGATGCCGACGCGGCGTCGCTCATGCGGGCACTGTCCGACAATGCCTTCGACGTCACCAAACTCGCCTCGACCGGCGGATTCCTCCGCGAGGGCAACACCACCCTGATGCTGGGCGTCCAGGACGACCGGATGGAGGACCTCAAAGCACTCGTCCGCAAGACCTGCCGCGCACGCACGCGCCTCGTCACGCCCAGCGTCCCGATGGGCGAGCAGGGCGAAGGCCTCGTCGCGGACCCGCTGGAGGTGCCGGTGGGCGGCGCGGTGATGTTCGTGCTGGGCGTCAACGAATTCATCAAGGTCTGAAGCGCAGTCCGCATCCTCTCACCCTGCGGGGCGGCGTCCGTGACCTTCGGACGCCGCCCCGCTCCCGTCCCCCCGGGCGGGGGCGTGAAGCTGACGCCCGCATGATGCCGGGACCGGCTCTCATGCCGCGTCAGGCAGCGGGATAGACAATCCAGGTATGCCCAAGTCACTGCTGGCCCTCACGACCACCGCCCTCCTCGCCGCAGGCACCGCCACGGCCGCCGACCTGCGCATCTACCCGAACTTCGGGGAGGTCCGGCAGACGGCGACCATCACCGCCGGACAGGTGAGCGTGAACCTGCCCGCCAACCTGTACGGCACCGTCCTGCCCGACTCCCTCGACCTGGACGGCGTGAACGTCTCGTCGCGCTCCCTGGTGCAGCAGGCCAACTGGCTCGGCACGCTGGAAGGCAAGGAAGTCACGCTGCGCGAGGACGGCCGCACGGAACGCGTCACGCTCGTCCGCGCCCGCGACCTGCTCGTGCGGGACGCGCAGGGCCAGTACCGGACCGTGCAGGCGCAGAACCTCGCGTACGACGTGCAGCCGCCCGAGAATCCCTTCTCCCCGAGCTGGCAGGCGACCTTCAACGTGATCGGCGCGGCCACCGGCACGCCCACCCTCACGTACCTGACGCGCGCCCTCAGCTGGACGCCCCGCTACACCCTGAAGCTCTCGGGCAGCACGGCCGCCCTGAGCGCCCTGGCCGACATCCGCAACGCGTCCGAGCAGGCCTTCAACGTGAACGCCGCCGAACTGTACGCCGGGGACGTGCAGCTGGAAGGCAACCAGATGCCCGTCTACGCGGCCCGCATGCAGACCTTCGACGTGGCCGCGGCCGCGAGCGCCGCCCCCGCCCCGAAGGTCAGCAGCATGGGCGAGATGCGCGGCCTGTACCGGTACGGCCTGGACGGCGCGTTCCTGCTGCCCGCCAACGGCAGCGTCAGCCTCCCGTTCCTGAACCCGAAGATCACCACCTTCGAGCGCTTCGGGGTGGCGGGCATGGGCTTCTCGACCGGCGGGGCGCGCGGCAACCTGAACCGCGGGTACCGCCTCAAGGCCGACACGGAACTGCCCGCCGGTCCCGTCACCGTGCGCGAGGACGGCCGCCTCGTCGGTCAGGTGAACGTGGACACCACCTCCGCGAACACGGCCGTGGACCTGAACCTCGGCACGGACCCCGACCTGAAGTACGTGCGCGCCGCGACCGCCACCGTGCAGAACAAGGGCACCAAGACCGAGGCGACCGTCGTGAAGGTCACGTACACCCTGGAGAACGCCAAGGACCGCGCCACCCGCTTCGAACTCACCGAGTACGGCGTGGACGGGCGCGGCACCGTGACGGGCCCCGTCACGCGCAGCGCCGAAGGCAACGTCCTCGTCAAGGTGGACGTCCCCGCCCGCAGCGGCACCACGAACGGCAAGGCCACCGTGACCTTCACCGTCACCCTCCCCAACACCTGAAACCGGATCGCTGATCCTGCCGGGTGACAGGCAGGCGGGCCGCTCCCAGTCCGGAGCGGCCCGCCTGCTGCATGTGTCGTTATACGGTTTTGATCCGATTCCAGGGATGCCGGAAACAGCACCGACATCCCTTCCACCTCCTCCAAACCGTACTTGTTGGTGCTCGCTTCGCTCGGCTGAACTCTAAAAGTTCAGCTCAAAACCGTATTACTTGGTTTCGGTGAGGCTGAAGGAGCCGGTGCCGCTGTAGCTGTACACCTGCCAGCGGTACGTGCCGCTGGCGACGCTGGAGCTGACGCTCTCGGTGCTGCCGCTGTTGGTGCTGCTGGCCACGTCGCTCCAGGTGGTGCCGCTGAGCTTCTGGAGGTACAGGTCGAAGTCGGCGCTGCTGGGGCCGGTGAGTTTGCCGGTCAGGGTGCCGCCCGCGTAGCTGAAGCCGCTGCTGCTGGGGGCGTACGCGGCGTTGCCGGTGGCGCTCAGGCTGCCGGTGTACGTGGTGGTGGTGCCGGTGCCGCCGCTGGCAGGGAGGCTGAGCGCCTGGGTGTACAGGAGGCGGTTGACGCTGCCCGTTCCGGCGCCCGTGACCTTGCCGGTGGTGGCGTTGCCGGTGAGGGTCGTGGCGACCTGGCTGGGCGTGTAGCCGGGGTTCGCGCCGAGCACGAGGGCGGCTGCGCCCGCGACGTGCGGGGTCGCCATGCTGGTGCCGCTGATGGTGTTGGTGGCGGTGGTGCTGCCGATCCAGTCGCTGGTGATGTTCTGGCCGGGCGCGAAGATGTCGAGGCAGGTGCCGTAGTTGCTGAAGCTGGCGCGCGCGTCGGTGCTGGTGGTGGCGCCCACCGTGAGGGCGGCGGCGGCGCGCGACGGGCTGCTGGTGCAGGCGTCCACGTTGTCGTTGCCGGCCGCGACGGCGAAGGTCACGCCCTTGTTCACGGCGGCGGTCACGGCGTCGTCGAGCGCCTGGCTGACGCCGCCCCCGAGGCTCATGTTGGCGACGGCGGGCTTCACGGCGTTGCTGGCGACCCAGTTGACGCCCGCGATCACGCCGCTGTTGCTGCCGCTGCCGCTGCAGTCGAGGACGCGCACCGCGACGAGCTTGACGCCCTTGGCGACGCCGTACTTGCTGCCGCCGACCGTTCCGGCGACGTGCGTGCCGTGGCCGTTGCAGTCGATGCCGTTCTGGCCGTCACCGATCTGGTCGTTGCCGACCCTGGCGCGGCCGCCGAAGTCGGTGTTGCTGACGTTGATGCCGGTGTCCACGATGTACGCGGTGACGTTGGTGGCGGTGTTCAGGTAGGTGTAGCTGCTGTCGAGCGGCAGGCTGCGCTGGTCGATGCGGTCGAGGCCCCAGGTGGCGCCGCTCTGGGTGGCGTCGGCCTTCATGATCTGGTCCTGCTCGATGTACCTGACGCGCGGGTCGGCCTTGAGGGTGGCGAGGTTCTGGGCGCTGAGGCGGCCCGCGAAGCCGTTCAGGGCCTCGGTGTACACCTGCTGCACGGTGACGCCCTGCGCGTCGAGGCCGAGGGTGCTGACGAGACGCTGTGCCTGCGCTTCGAGGCTCAGGCCCGCCAGGGACTGCGTGCCGATGCTGCCGGTCATGGCGTTCTTTTCGAGCACCACGATGTACTGTCCGGGGATAGCGCGGGCCGGGTCGACCGTGATGAGCTTGTCGCTCGGGGCGGGGCGGGCGGCGCTGACTTCGCTGCCGGCGGTGGGGGCCTGGGCGGCGGGGGTCTGCGCGGGCGTCTGGGTCGTGGTGGACTGACCGCAGGCGGCGAGGAGCAGGCTGAGTCCGAGGGTAATGCTGGCGATGCGTCCGTTCATTCTGGTGCCTCCGGGGAGTGGATGATGGAGAAACAGAGCGGCCGTCCATGTCCCCTGGCGGGGGCGTGGAACGGGGCGGGCACTTCAAAACCTGTTCGTATTTGTACGGGGATATGAATAGCACGGGCTTTGTGAGTCCTCGTGCCGAGCAATCTAGACAACTTTTGTTATGCAGCAGTTTCCTTCAAAACGACAGCGATATGCACGCAAAAGCTTTCGTTGTCGGTCAAATGAGGCGCGTCTGGGTTGTGTTCGAAAGCTGTGAATTAATTCATATCCGGGTCTTAATGTTCGACGACTGCCCCTGCAGCGACGACCCCCCCCACCGGAATCACCAGACGCTCACCGTCACTCACCCCAGGGCCCAGCCCGCCAGAACAGAGCGCTGCCCGGCCAGACCGGCCGGGCAGCGACAGAAAACGGATTCAGGACAGGGTCAGCGGTTGTACGTGGCGGTGATGCTGGCCTTCGCGAGCGTCGACCCGTTCAGGTTGAAGCCCACGTACGCCGGGCTGACGCCCGCAGGCAGGTCCAGCGTCCGGTTCAGCGCGTACAGCGTGAAGACGTAGCGGTGCGGGGCACTCCCGACCGGCGGGCACGCGCCCGTGTAGCCGGACGTGCCGCCGTCGTTGTTCAGCATGACCGCGCCCGCCGGAAGGGTCCCGCCCGCCGAACCCGCACCCTTCGCGAGGCCCGCCGCCGTGGCCGGGATGTTGAACGTCACCCAGTGCCAGAACCCGCTGCCGGTCGGTGCGTCCGGGTCGTAGGTGGTCAGCACGTAACTCACGGTGCCTGCGGGCGCGCCGCTCCAGTTCAGGGCGGGGGAGACGTTCATGCCGGTGCAGCCGTTGCCGGACCCGACCTGCTCCATCGGCAGCACGGCGCCGTCCGCGAACTGCGGACTGCTGAGCTTCAGGGTGCCCGCCGTCACGTCCGGCGCGGGCTGCGCGACGCTCAGGCGACCGGGAGCGGCAGCCGTCGTGGCAGCCTGCAGGGCAGGAGCGCAGCTGCCGAGCAGCAGACTCCCGGCGACAGCGGCGATCTTCAGGGCATTGTTCATGGAACCTCCAGGGTGAATCAGGACGCAGGGGGCCCACGGGCGAACCCGGGCACAGGGGGCGAAGGCCGAAGGCAGATGAGGTGCACAACAGGGAGGCGCGGACCGGGGAGCTGAATCCCGACCATTCAAGAGCCCACCCTGCAGGTCAGATGAGTGAAACCGTACAATGTGAAGGTTTCTCCAGTCCCCATCCAGCTTCCGTTCCCCATCCAGCTTCCGTCGCCCGGACCGCAGCGGTCACGCGCGCGGGAACACGCCCCGCACCTGCGGCCCGCGCCGAACGTTCGTTATGATGGCCGTACTCCGACCCACCGCGCCACGCCCGGCCTCCCGGCCACCCGCGACCCACCGAACCCTGCCCCCCAGGAGGCCCCATGACCCGCAGCGACGCGAGCACCCCCCCGGCCCCGCACACCGACCCGACCCGACCCACCCCCGGCCCGGACCTCGCCGCCTGGAAAGCCCTCGCCCGCAAGGACCTGCGCGGCCAGGAACCCGAAACGCTCAACCGCGCCACGCCCGAAGGCCTCACCCTCAAGGCCCTCTACACCGCCGAGGACCTCGCGGGCCTCGACATCCACACCCTGCCGGGCCTGCCGCCCTACACGCGCGGCCCGCGCGCCACCATGTACGCGCACCGCCCCTGGACCATCCGGCAGTACGCGGGCTTCTCCACCGCGCAGGAAAGCAACGCCTTCTACCGCCGCAACCTCGCCGCCGGACAGAAGGGCCTGTCCGTCGCCTTCGACCTCGCCACGCACCGCGGTTACGACTCCGACCACCCGCGCGTCACCGGCGACGTCGGCAAGGCAGGCGTCGCCATCGACAGCGTCGAGGACATGAAGGTCCTCTTCGACGGCATCCCCCTCAGCGAGATGTCCGTCTCCATGACCATGAACGGCGCCGTGCTGCCCGTCCTCGCCGCGTACATCGTGGCCGGACAGGAACAGGGCGCGGCGCTTGACCAGCTGTCCGGCACCATCCAGAACGACATCCTCAAGGAATTCATGGTCCGCAACACCTACATCTACCCGCCCGCGCCCAGCATGCGGATCATCGCGGACATCATCGAATTCACGGCCCGCCACATGCCCAGATTCAACAGCATCAGCATCTCCGGCTACCACCTGCAGGAAGCGGGCGCGAACGGCGCACTGGAACTCGCGTACACCCTCGCGGACGGCCTGGAGTACGTGCGTGCCGCGCTCGGCAAGGGCCTGCACGTCGACGAGTTCGCGCCGCGCCTGAGTTTCTTCTTCGCGATCGGCATGAACTTCTACACCGAGGTCGCCAAACTCCGCGCCGCTCGCCTCCTGTGGGCCGAACTCATGGCGCAGTTCTCGCCGCAGAACCCCCTCAGCAGCGCCCTGCGCACCCACTGCCAGACGAGCGGCTGGAGCCTCACCGAGCAGGACCCGTACAACAACGTCGTCCGCACGGCCATCGAGGCGATGGCGGCCGTGTTCGGCGGCACGCAGAGCCTCCACACCAACTCCTTCGACGAGGCGATCGGCCTGCCCACCGAGACGTCCGCCCGCATCGCCCGCAACACGCAGCTCATCCTGCAGGAGGAAACCGGCATTCCCGGCGTCGTCGACCCCTGGGGCGGCAGCTTCATGATGGAGCGCCTCACGCACGACCTCGCCGCGCAGGCCCGCGACCTGATCCGCGAGGTCGAAGGCCTGGGCGGCATGGCGCGCGCCATCGAGTCCGGCCTGCCGAAACTGCGGATCGAGGAGAGCGCCGCCCGCAAACAGGCCCGCATCGACCGGGGCGAGGACGTCATCGTGGGCGTGAACCGCTACCGGCCCACCGAGGTGACTGTCACCGAGGTGCGCGACATCGACAACGACAGCGTCCGCGAGGCGCAGGTCGCGCTGCTCGGCCGCATCCGCGCCGGACGCGACCCGGACGCCGTGCAGCGCACCCTGCAGGCCCTGGAGGACGCCGCCCGCAGCGGCGAGGGCAACCTCCTCGCGCTCAGCGTCGAGGCGATGCGGGCGCGCGCCACGGTCGGCGAGGTGTCCGGCGCGCTGGAACGCGTGTACGGACGGCACGCGGCCGAGATCCGCACCGTGAGCGGCGTGTTCGCGCAGGGCATGGACGGCGACGAGGGCTTCGAGGCCCTGCAGCGCGACATCACGACCTTCGCGCAGCGCGAGGGCCGCCGCCCGCGCATGCTGGTCGTCAAGATGGGCCAGGACGGCCACGACCGCGGCGCGAAGGTCATCGCGACGTCCTTCGCGGACCTCGGCTTCGACGTGGACATGGGCCCCCTCTTCCAGACGCCGGAGGAGGCCGCCCGGCAGGCCATCGAGAACGACGTGCACGTCATCGGCGTGTCCAGCCAGGCGGCAGGCCACAAGACCCTCATCCCGGCCCTCGTGCGCGCCCTGCAGGCCGAGGGGGCGGGCGACATCCTCGTCATCGCGGGCGGCGTGATCCCGCAGCAGGACTACGCGTTCCTGCGCGAACAGGGCGTGGCGGGCATCTTCGGTCCCGGCACGCCGATCCTCACGAGCGCGCGCGCCGTGCTGGACCTGCTCGCGCAGCGCCACGCCTGACATGCGCCGCGCCGCCCGCCTCGCCCTGCTGCTCGCCATCCTGAGCGGCAGCGAGGCCCGTGCCGGAACGTACGACGCCACGCCCGCCGCCATCCAGGCCGTGCGGCAGACGTACGCGGACGTGGTGAACCTCGCCGCGCAGGGCGCGCTGCTGCAGTTCCGGCGGGACTTCAGCTGCCCCGGCGCGCCCGACGGGACGCGCACCCTGTGGCGTGACGCGGCCGGACGCGTCCGCAGGTACGCCTTCACCGGCGGGACCGGCGATCAGGCGCTCACCGTCACCGAGTACTTCACGCCCGAAACGCGCCTCGCCTTCACGCTCATCGAGGCGGGCGCCACCAACGGCACCACCGTCGAGACGCGCGTGTACTTCGGCCCGGCCGGGAACGTCCTCCGGGCCGACGAGCGCCGCGTGAAAGGCCCCGGCTACCCCTTCGCGCCGTTCTGGACGTGGATCACGCCGCTGCCCGAGGTGGCATTCAACGCGCCCGCCCCCTGCCCCTGAAGAGGGCCGCTCTCACCGCGTCACAGAGGAGTGTGGAACACTGAACCGCATGCGTCACCGACCCTCCCGCCTCGTCGCCGCCGCCCTCGCCGCCGTGCTCGGCAGCACCGCCACTGCCGCCACTGCGCCCGTCCTGCGGCCCCTGCCGCTCGGCGCCGCCTGCCAGAAGGCCGGGTACACCGCCCTGCAGGACAGCGCCGGGACCCTCCGCGTCCTGCGCTACGTGCGCCTCATCCCCGACAACACCGCCCGCCAGACGCAGTACTACAGCGCCAGGGGCGCCCTGCAGAGCGCGAAGCTCACCGGGAGCGGCTTCGTGGGCCTGCTGTACGACCTGACCCTTACCGCGCGCGGCAACACCCTCACCGAGAAAGGCTACCGCGCGAAGTTCTTCACCACGCCCGCCGAACGCCTCCTGCGCGACGCGGCCGCCGTGAAGGCCGGACGATGCGCGCCCTGACGCGCCGGGACCACCCTTGACCGCCTCGCTGCACCCGCTGGCCGCGCCGCTCCTGCAGGGCTCCCGCCGCGCGCTCGCGCAGGCCATCACCCTCGCGGAAAGCACCCGCCCCGACCACGAAACGCAGGCCCAATCTCTCCTCGCGGACCTGCTCCCCCACGCGGGCCGCAGCCTGCGCGTCGGCCTGACCGGCGTGCCCGGCGTCGGCAAGAGCACCTTCATCGAGGCGCTCGGCACGCTCCTCGCCGACCGGGGACACCGCGTCGCCGTGCTCGCCGTGGACCCCAGCAGCGCCCGCACCGGCGGCAGCATCATGGGAGACAAGACCCGCATGCCGCGCCTCACCGTGCACCCCCGCGCCTTCATCCGCCCCAGCCCGTCCGGCGGCACGCTCGGCGGCGTCACGCGCCGCACCCGCGAAGCCATCACCCTCTGCGAGGCCGCCGGGTACGACCTGATCCTCGTCGAGACGGTCGGTGTCGGCCAGTCCGAAACGCAGGTGGCCGCCATGACCGACGCCTTCGTGCTCCTCACCCTCCCCAACGCCGGAGACGAACTGCAGGGCATCAAGCGCGGCATCATGGAACTCGCCGACCTGTGCGTCGTCAACAAGGCCGACACCGACCCCGCCGCCGCCAACCGCGCCCAGGGCGAACTGAACGCCGCCCTGCACCTCCTCACCCCCAGAGGCGCCACCTGGACGCCACGCGCCGTGCAGGTCAGCGCCCTCACCGGCGCGGGCCTCCCCGAACTGTGGGACGCCCTGCAGGACCACCGCGCCGCCACCGCCCCGCACCTCCAAGACCGCAGGCAGGCGCAACTGCTCGGCTGGTTCGATGACCTGCTCCGCGAGGCCGCGTGGCGCACCTTCCAGGCCCGGCACGACCCCCGCACCCTGCAGGACTGCCGGGACGCCGTCCTGAACGGCACCCTCACCCCTGTGCAGGGCGTGCAGCGCCTCCTGCGCGGCGAACCCTGAACCCACCACGCCGTACACAGGCACGAAATACCCCCCATCCCAGCGAGGGACGGGGGGTATTTCAGGTCGGTCCGAACGGGAACGGCAGCGCCGCACCTGCCCGGAATCCGTCTGTTTTACTTGATCGCGCCGTTCAGGCCGTTCGGGTAGAAGCCACCCTTGCCCTTGCCGCCCAGGTACACGATGTTCAGCACCTCGTTCGTGCTGCGGCCGTACGCGACGCCGTTCTTGTCGGCGGGCGCGATGATGGCGCCCATGTTGTCCGTCAGGCCCGCGTCCTTGCCGCCGCCCACCTTGGCGCGCAGCGCACTGATCGCACCGACGACCTGACCGACGTACAGGCCGGCCGCGGCCGTCACCTGACGCTGCTGGTACAGCAGGGTGCGGATGGCGCCCGCGTGGTACGCCTCGACCGCCAGGATGCCCGCCGCCGCCTGCAGGTACGCGGGGTTCGTGATGAGGGTCGCCGCGCCGTTGTACGCCGTGACGCCCACGTCCTCGAAGATGAACGCGCCGTGCAGGAAGAACAGCTCGTTCAGGTACGGGTTGAAGCCCTTGATGGCCCCGCCCGACGCGGCCTCACCGGCCGCCAGGAACGCCTTGTTCAGGTCCAGCACGGGGCGCGCCACGGCCGACTTGCCGAGCGCGGCGTGCAGGAACTTCACGTGGCTCAGCTCGTCCTCCGCGATGTCCTTCACGAAGGCCTGCACGGTGCTGTCCTTGAACATCATGCCGGTGCTCTCGTCCAGACCGGCGGGCAGCAGGATGCGGGCGTCGCCGCCGATCTTGCGCAGCTCACCGATGCGGCCCACGGCGGCCAGGTAGAACGCGGCCTCCAGGTACTCCAGGTTCAGCGCGAAGTTCAGCACGGCCGGGTCGATGTCCTTGGCGGGCGCGGCACCGGCGGTCCCGGCCGTGTTCATGAGGCCCAGGGCGGCGGTGCCGAGGCCGAGTTTGGTGAGGGTGCCGAGCGCGGCGCGGCGGTTCAGGGGGGTCTGTTCGTGACTCATGATGTGCTCCTTGTGGCGGGCCTGGGAATGCGTGGGCCCGCTTCGTTGCTCACACAGGTATATGCGCCCGCGCGCCGGGCGGATGTTCACGGCAAGGTTTCCTCAGGGTTCCTTCAGGGTTGTCTCAAGGTCCACACGCCCTGCGCCTCGCCTCACAAGGGCCGCTCACGCGCGCTGCGTCCATGCCGCCCGCTTCCCTGTACAGTGACCTCATGCCCGACAAGACCCTCTTCGAGCGCATCATCGACCGCGAGATCCCCAGCCAGATCGTGTACGAGGACGACGACTATATCGCCATCCGCGACATCGCTCCCAAAGCGCCCGTGCACCTGCTCGTCATTCCCAAGCACGTCAGCGCCCGCGTCGACGAGATCACGGACGCGGGCGAGATGGGCCGCCTGTGGCTCACGGCCGTCCGGGTCGCCCGGGAGCACCTGAGCGACTACCGCCTGATCGTGAACGTCGGCTCGGGCGGCGGGCAGGAGGTGTTCCACACGCACGTGCACGTCCTGGGCGGCTGGGAGGGCGCGCATCCGGTCGGCTTCGGCACCTGACCGGGATTCCGAACGTCCGGCGGCCCCTCGTCCTCATGGGCGGGGGGCTTCGTCGTGACGCGCGCCGCGGTAAACTCTGGCCCATGACCCAGCCCGTTTCGTCCCGACTGCCTTCCGACACTCCCGACATCATCGTGGCGAGCGGCGTCCACAAGCGGTACGGGAGCTTCGAGGCGCTGAAGGGCGTGAACCTGAACGTCCGCGCGGGCGAGGTCGTCGTGATCATCGGGCCGTCCGGCAGCGGCAAGAGCACCTTCATCCGCACCATCAACCGCCTCGAACCGCACGAGCAGGGCACCATCACCGTGGACGGCGTGGAACTCAAGGACGGGCAGAACCTCGACCTGATCCGCCGCGAGGTCGGCATGGTCTTCCAGAGCTTCAACCTCTTCCCGCACCTGACGGTCCTGCAGAACCTGATGCTGGCCCCCACCCGCGTCCGCAAGCAGCCGAAAGCGCAGGCGGAAGCGCGCGCCCTGGAACTGCTGCGCCGCGTCGGCATCGAGGAGCAGGCAGGCAAGTACCCCGCGCAGCTGTCCGGCGGGCAGCAGCAGCGCGTCGCCATCGCGCGCGCCCTCGCCATGGACCCCAAGATCATGCTGTTCGACGAGCCGACCAGCGCCCTCGATCCCGAAATGATCAAGGAGGTGCTGGACGTCATGAAGACCCTCGCGGGCAGCGGCATGACCATGCTCGTCGTGACGCACGAGATGGGCTTCGCGCGCGAGGTCGCCGACCGCGTCGTGTTCTTCGACCAGGGCAACATCGTGGTCGACACGACGCCCGAACAGTTCTACACCAACCCCGGCCACGAGCGCGCCGAGCAGTTCCTCAGCAAGATCCTCGGCCACTGATCCGCACTCCGGCCCCGCGTGTGGGGCCGCGTCACCCGCGCCAGAACAGGAGCCGCGCCCCGGTGACGCGCGCGGCCCGCACACTACAATCAGCGCCATGACCGACCCGACCCCCCAGGACACCCCCACGCCCGCCAAGCGCGGCGTCCCGCTCACCGAACTGACCGCCTGGCTCGACACGTACCTGCGGACCGCCGACTTCAAGGACTGGAGCAACAACGGCCTGCAGGTCGAAGGCAACAGTGTCGTCACGCGCGTCGCGGCCAGCGTGGACACCAGCGAGCGCAGCATCGAGGACGCCATCGCCAGCGGCGCGAACCTGATGATCGTGCACCACGGCCTCTTCTGGAACAAGCCGCTCATGGTGACCGGACCGCACCGCCGCCGCCTGCAGGCCGCGCTGGACGCCGGGCTCAGCATCTACGCCTCGCACCTGCCGCTGGACGCCCACCCGGAGGTCGGGAACAACGCCATGATGGCGTTCGCCCTCAGCCTGCAGAACGCCCGGCCCGCCTTCGGGATCGGCCAGATGGGCGAACTGCCGTACGAGCTGACGCTGCAGGACTTCGCGGAACGCGTGCAGAAACTCACGGGCGAGATCTGCCTCGTGCACGGCGGGGGCGGCGGGACGGGCGTGCACCGGCTCGGCATCGTGAGCGGCAGCGGCGCGGAGTACATCACGCAGGCGGCCGAGCTGGGCCTCGACACCCTGCTGACCGGCGAGCCGGAACACAAGCACTTCCACGACGCCTTCGAGCTGGGCATCAACGTCGTGTACGCCGGGCATTACGAGACGGAGACCTTCGGGGTGCGCGCCCTCGCCGCGAGGCTGGAGGAGCAGTTCGGTCTGCCGTGGCAGTTCCTGCACCTGCCCACCGGCCTGTGAGGCGCCGACCACCCACCCGTCCTGCGTGCGCGTGCGGGGCGCCCGCGTGAGTCTCTTCGTCACGCTGGAAGGGCCGGAAGGAGCGGGCAAGAGCACGCAGCTGCGCCTGCTCGCCGCGCGGCTGGAGGCGGCGGGCGTCACGCCCGTCCTGACGCGCGAGCCGGGCGGGACCGACATCGGCACGCAGCTGCGCGCCCTGGTGCTCGACACGCGCAGCCTGATGGACCCCATGACGGAGTTCCTGATCTACAGCGCGAGTCGCGCGCAGCTCGTGCGTGAGGTCGTGCGCCCCACCCTGGCCTCGGGCGGCGTGGTCGTCTGCGACCGGTACGTGGACTCCTCGTACGCGTACCAGGGGTATGGGCGCGGCCTGGACCTGCGGCACCTGCGGGCCGTGAGCGACGCCGCGACCGGCGGACTGCTGCCGCACCTGACGGTCCTGCTGGACCTCGACCCCGCCACCGGCCTGACGCGCGCCGCGCGGGTCGGCACGCCGGACCGCATCGAGGCGGCAGGCCTCGTTTTCCATGAGCGCGTCCGTGCGGGCTTCCAGGCGCTCGCGCAGGCGGATCCCGCACGCTTCCTGACGCTGGACGCCACCCGGCCGGAAGGGGAGATCTCGGACCGCATCTGGGCCGCCGTGGGTCCTCACCTGCCGTAAGGCTGGCCGGGGCGCCGGATAAACAGATAGGGGGCCAGGAGCGAACCGCTTCCCGGCCCCCCCGTCCTGTGTGGTCAGGGAGCGGGCGTGAGGCCCGGCACGCGCACCTCGTACACGGTCGGCCAGCGTTTCCCGGTCAGCAGCAGCGTGCCGCGCGCCCGGTTGAACGCGATGCCGTTCGGGATGTCGTCGAAGGTCGGCGTGCGCCCCGCCTTCACGGTGTCGTCCGCCGCCTCGCGGCTCAGTTCCGACACGTCCAGCCACGCCGTCACCCGCCCCGTCTTCGGGTCGATCCGTGCGATGCGGTTCGTGAGCCAGATGTTCGCCCAGATGAAGCCGCCCGCGAACTCCAGTTCGTTCAGCCGTTCGACCGGCATGCCCGCCGCCATTACCTTCACGGTGCGCGTCACCGCGAAGGTGCGCGGGTCGCGGTACGTCAGGGTGCTGCTCCCGTCGCTCATGACGAGGCGCGACCCGTCGTTCGTGAGGCCCCAGCCCTCGCCGGTGTACCGGAAGCGGCCCGTCTCCTTGAGCGTCACGGCGTCGTACACGAACGCCAGACCGTCCTGCCACGTCAGCTCGAACAGCTGCCCGCCCAGCACCGTGATGCCTTCCCCGAACACGCCGTCCACCGGCGGCGTGCGCCTGAGCGTGACGGCTCCGGTCGCCGGGGTGGTGCGGCGCACGTCCGACTGCCCCTCCAGCCCGGTCCCCTCGAACAGCACGCCGCCGTTCAGCTCGAAGCCCTCCGTGAAGGCGGCCGGGTCGTGCGGCGTGCGCGTCACGACGGTCGGCCGGTACACGGGAATGGAGGTGCTCGTGGCGGGAGCGGCACTCGTGGCGAGCGCCGCACCGACGATCAGCAGCGGCAGCTGGAGGGGCAGGGGCAGGCGGGAGGTCACACGTCCAGTCTAGGCGGCAGGCTGCCGGGCCGCCATCCGCCGAACGGGCCGGTAACGTTACGGAACGCTTGAGAAACGGCCGGGCGGGCGCCGCAGCACGGGTCATTCCGGACGGAGCTGAATGCGAAGCCGCCGCCCGGCCGCAACCACCAGAGATGACGGTCCTGAGGCGACCGCAGCGGGCAGACGTTCCGCAGGGCGCTGTTCTGCCCAGGAAGGGACGGCGACACCGTTTCCGGCATCCCTGACTAACCGTGTTCCTCCAGTGCGCGGACGGCGGCGCGCGCCACGTCCTCGTGCGGGTCGTGCCGCAGGTGTTCCAGCCCGGAGATCAGCCCGTGCCGTCCGTACGCCCACGCGGCCGCCTCGCGCACCTCCCACGCGGGATCCTGCGCGGCGAGGTCCATGACGGCCCGCCCCGTCAGGTCCGGGTGGTTGCCCGCCACGTACGCGGCGTTGCGCGCCATGCCCTTGCGGCGCGGCCGTGAGAACGCCGTGTGCCCGTACTGCCGCTGAAACTCCCGTTCCGACACCCCGAAGAACCGCGTGAGGTCCGGGTGCGCGAGCTCCGCGTCCGGCACGAACAGCTGCGCGAGCGGGCCTGCCCGCACCGTCCACGGGCACACCTCGCTGCACACGTCGCAGCCGAACAGCCACTCGCCCAGACGCGGCCGCAGCGCCCACGGGACGGGGCCGCGCTGCTCGATGGTGAGCGCCGAGAGGCACACGCGCGCGTCCACCAGCCGGTCCGGCCCGATGGCGTCCGTCGGGCAGGCCGTGACGCAGCGCGTGCAGCGCCCGCAGCGGTCCGGGTGGGCGGGCGCGGGCGGCGGGGCGCTCAGGTCCGTCAGCAGGACCGCCAGCGTCGTGAACGCCCCCAGCGACGTGGACAGCAGCATGCCCGACCGGCCCTGCCAGCCGGGAAACGCGCGGCCCGCCAGCGCCCGCTCCAGCACCGGGCCGTGATCCACGTACCCGCGCGCCCGCACGCCCAGCGTCAGCGCCTCCGCGCGCAGCACGTCCAGCAGCGGTTCCAGCTGCGCGTGATAGTCGGGCGTCCACGCGTACCGCGCCACGCGCCCCAGCCGCACCCCACCCGGGGGCACCTCCTGCGGCGCGAAGGCGTGCGACACGCCCAGCACCAGCACGCTTCCCGCGCCCTCCAGCGACGAGGACAGGTCCGCGCGGCGCGGCAGCTGGCGCGGCAGGTACTCCAGGCTCCCGTGCCGCCCCCCGTCCAGCCACGCGCGGTACGCGTCCACCTCGCCGGTGCGGGGGGCGGCGTCCGTCCAGCCGGTCACCTCGAAGCCCAGCTCCAGCGCCAGGGCCGACAGGAGGTCGCGGGCAGACGTCATGCGGGGAAGTGTAAAGCAAACGGCTCCCGCCGGAGGAAGGCAGGAGCCGAAAGTGAAGAGGAAGGTGTGGCGTGCGCCGTCAGTTCAGAGGCTGAGCTGTGCGGCGGCCGCCGTGTCCAGGTACCACACGGCGTCGTGCACGCCCGCGACCGGGTGCCCGTCCACGCCGCCCATGCCGTCCTGCACCTCGCGCAGCACGCCCGCCTTGCCTGCGCCCGTCACGAGCAGCCAGCGTTCGCGCGCGGCGTTGATCTCCTCGAAGGTGAACGACAGGCGCCACGTGTCCAGTTTCGGCACCCAGTTGGCCGTGACGCGCCCGCCCGCCTTCAGGCCGTCCGTGTCCGGGAAGAGGCTCGCGGTGTGCCCGTCGTCGCCCATGCCGAGCAGCACGAGGTCCAGCCGGTCCGGCAGCAGCGCGGCGTAGTCGGCGGCCGCCTGATGCGGGTCGCGTTCGCCCTCCATGCGGTGCACCTGCGCCTCGGGGACGTTCACGTGCGCGAGCAGGCCGTCCTTCGCGGTGCGGTAGTTGCTGTCCGCGCTGTCCGGCCCGACGCTGCGCTCGTCGCTGAAGTACACGTGCACCCGTGACCAGTCGACGTTCAGGTCGCGCAGGGCCGCGTACATGAGCTTCGGGGTGCTGCCGCCGGACAGGGCCACGCTGAACGCGCCGCGCTCCGTGATGGCGGCCGCCGCCGCGCGCGCGAGGTGCTCGGCCGCGAGGCGGGCCGTGTCGGCCGGGGTGGGGGAGACGAGGACCTTCATTTCACGTCCAGGCTGGCGTGCGCGAGCTTCCAAGCGGCCTCGAACACCACGGCGCGCTCCGGGTGACTCATGACGCGCTCCAGGCCCTCCGAGAGACTCATGCGCGGAATGACGACCTCCGTCTGCCGGTCCATGCCGCTGAACTCCGCGCGGATGCGGCACATCTCCTTGCCTTCCGTCTCCAGCGAGAAGCGCACGTCCGGCCCGGTGAGTTCCACGTGGCACAGGTCGCCGTTCTCGCGCGGGCAGTGCCCGGCCACGAACTCCACGCGGCCCAGGTCCTTCCAGCCGAGCGTGTGCGCGATCCACCCGCCGAACAGGCGCGCGGCGAGGTCGTTGTCCCCGGCGTACGCGACCTTCAGCTGCCGGATGTGCCGAAGCTGCGCGGCCGCGTCCGGGCTGTCGAAGATCTGCGCGAGCGCCTCACGCCACCCGGCCGAGCGGCTCCAGCCGAGGTCCGCCAGCGAGTAGTGCGTGGACGGCGGCACGTCGAGGCTCAGGCTGTCCACGATCACCTGATCGGCGATGTCCTTCAGTTCGCGCAGCAGCGCGCCGCCCGGCGCGTCGTCGGCCGCCCACCACACGTGGTTGATGGTGGCGGGCCGCATGAGCGGCAGGATCGCGCCCTGCAGCTGTTCGGGGTTCGCGTTCAGGATGACGCGCTCCACGTACAGGCCCTGCTGAGGCACGAGGCTCACCTGCACGCCGATCAGTTCGTTGCCGTCCATGACGCCCACGATCTGACGGCCCGCGTAACGGCCCTCCAGGCCGGACAGGGCGTCCTGCACGCGGCGCAGGTGACGGCTGGTGGTGAGTGCGATGATGTTGCCGGTGTAGGCGCGCGTCTCGATCTGCGCTTCGTCCCAGAGGGTATCCAGCGCCGTCTGGACGTGCCTCACGTCGGTATGGACCGGCCCCAGGGGCCGGAGTTGGATGGCTTCTGGCATATGTCCTCCTCGTGTCGTGAAGGGCAGAGGGCAGGCCGCATCGCTTCCTGCCCCCGCTTCCCGTGCTTTAGAGCCTTCTCCAGCGGCGGTCCGGGCCCATCAGCTCGTCGGCCGCTTCGGGACCCCAGCTGCCGGCCGCGTAGTTCGGGAATTCCTCGGCGGGCTTCCCTTCCCACGCTTCGAGCATGCCCGTCACGAGCTGCCACGCGTGATCCACCTCGTCCTCGCGCGGGAAGAGCGTCGCGTCACCCAGCATGGCGTCCAGCACCAGGCGCGAGTACGGGCTTTCCAGTCCGGCGCCGAACGCGTCGTAGCGGAAGTCCATCGTCACCTCGCGCAGCTGGTTCTCCTGCCCGGGCGTCTTGCTGCTGAACTTCAGGCTGACGCCCTCGTCCGGCTGGATGCGGAACGCGAGCACGTTGCGCTCCAGGCCGCCCGGGAACAGGCCGAGCGGGGGGCGCTTGAAGACCACGGCGATCTCCGTGACCTTCTTGGGGAGGCGCTTGCCGGTCCGGATGAAGAACGGCACGCCCTGCCAGCGCCAGTTGTCGACCTCCAGCTTGATCGCCACGTAGGTGGGCGTGCTGGACTGCGGCGCGACGTTCGGCTCCTCGCGGTAGCCGGGCACGCGCTCGCCCGCCAGCGTGCCCGGCCCGTACTGGCCGCGCACGGCGGAGTACCGGACCTGACTCGCGGGGATGGGCTTCACGGCGCGCAGCACCTTGACCTTCTCGTCGCGGATGGCGCCCTCGTCGAAGGCGACGGGCGGCTCCATCGCCACGAGCGTGAACAGCTGCATCAGGTGGTTCTGCAGCATGTCGCGGATGATGCCCGCCTCCTCGTAGTACCCGGCGCGGCCCTCCAGTCCGAGATCCTCGGCGGCCGTGATCTGGATGTGGTCCACGTAGCTGCGGTTCCAGAGCGGCTCGAAGATCGCGTTCCCGAACCGGATCGCCATCAGGTTCTGCACCGTCTCCTTGCCGAGGTAATGGTCGATGCGGTACACCTGCGACTCGTTCCAGACGGCGTGAATCACGTCGTTCAGGCGGCGCGCACTCTCCAGCGTGGTCCCGAAGGGCTTCTCGATGATGATGCGGCGCCAGCCTTCAGACTCGTCCTGCAGGCCCAGGCGTCCCAGGCCGTTGCTGATCGGTTCGAAGAGGCTGGGCGGCGTGCTGAGGTAGAACACGGCGTTCTTGCGGCCGCCGTGCGCGTTCTCGGCCTCGTCGAGCTGCTTGCCGACCCGGTCGTACACTTCGTCCGTCGCGAAGTCACCGTACTCGTAGTACAGCAGGTCCCGGAACTTCTCGAGGGAACCCGGCTGGATGGCGTCCGTCTCCTTGCTGGTCTTCAGGGCTTCCAGCGCGTAGTCGCGGAACTGCTCGTCCGTCATCTCCTGACGGCCCACGCCCACGATGTTGAAGGCGCTGCCGAGCAGGCCGTCCTGCCACAGGCCGAACACGGCGGGCAGCAGCTTGCGGCGAGACAGGTCGCCCGTCGCTCCGAAGATCACCAGGGTGGCCGGTTCGGGCGCGCGGCTGCGGCGCATGCCGTTCCGGAAGGGGTTCACGGTCGTTTCCGGCGCGGCGCTCGCCTTGCCCTTGCTGGCCGCCTTGCGAGGAGTCTTGGGGGCCTTGGCGGGCGCGGCATCAGTGGCCGTGGTGGTGGCGGCCTTGCCGGTCGCCTTGGCGGGCGTCTTGCGGGCCGCGCTGGCCTTCACGGCGGGCGCGGCGCTCTTCGCGGCGGCCTTGCTGGCACTGGCGTTCGTGGATTTCGTCACCCTCAGTCTCCCTTGACCGGCTGCTGCCCGGTCTCACCGAGTTGTCTGGCCTCGTCGCCGCCCTTCACGGCGGGCGCGGCGTCCGCGCTCAGGCCCGCTTCCGGGTCGCTGTGCGGCTTGACTTCCTGCACGGTGGTGGTGGTGGCCGCCTCGTCGAGCTTCTTGACGGCGTGCCCGCCGAACGCGCGGCGCATCGCGGACAGCATCTTGCCCGCGTAACTGACTTCCTGCTGGCTGCGCAGGCGCATCTGCACGCTGAGCGTGATGACGGGCGTCGGCACGCCCAGCTCCAGGCTGTCGAGCACCGTCCAGCGGCCCTCGCCGGAGTCGGCGACGTAGTCGGACAGGTCGTTGAATTCCGCGTCGCCCTTCATGGCGTCGGCCGTCAGGTCCAGCAGCCAGCTGCGGACGACGGACCCGTGCCGCCACAGTTCGGCGATGTTCCCCAGGTCCAGCCCGAAGTCCTTCTTGGCGTGCAGCAGCTCGAAGCCCTCGGCGTACGCCTGCATCATGCCGTACTCGATGCCGTTGTGGACCATTTTGACGTAGTGCCCGGAGCCGCTCGGCCCCATGCGGTCCCAGCCGGTGGTGGGCGTGGGGGCGAGCGTCTCGAAAACGGGGCGCAGCGCGGACACGGCCACCTCGGGACCGCCGATCATCATGGCGTAGCCTTCCTTCAGGCCCCAGATGCCGCCGGACGTGCCGACGTCCACGAAGTGCAGCCCCATGCCTTCCAGGGTCGCGGCGCGGCGCTGCGTGTCCTTGTAGTTGCTGTTGCCGCCGTCGATGATGGTGTCGCCCGCTTCGAGCTTCGCGGCGAGCGCCATCACGGTGTCCTCGGTGGCCTTGCCGCTGGGCACCATGACCCACACGGCGCGCGGCGCGGGCAGCTGCGCGACGAGTTCGTCGAGGGTGTGCGCGGGCAGCGCGCCTCGGTCCTGGGCCGCCTGGACGTTCGCGGGGAAGAGGTCGTAGCCGACCACCTCGTGCCCGCCCTGAAGCAGACGCGTTACCATGTTGCCACCCATCTTGCCCAGACCGATCATGCCGATTCTCATATGCTTCTCCTGTTTGCCTGCTGGCGCGAAGGCGCTGGAAGTGCTTCCAGGCCGGATCAACGGACTCGACGCATCATAAGCGTTCCGTCGCCGCCCTCACCACCCCTCACGTCAGGACGTGAACGTGCAGGCCTGCCGTGCTGAGCTTGCCGAACGCGCCCGGTACAGAGTGTGCCGAGTCTGACCATCACGAACGGCACGCCCGGGCAGCGCCAGCCCGCCCGGCCCGCGCGCCGCCCCCCTGGCGGGGCGTTCCGGCCCGGACGGACCAGCCTTGCAACCGGCCCGGTAACGCCGCCGCAGCTTCCTGTGCGTCCAGCCGCGGGCGCGGTGAGGGCGCCCACCGACCGGAGCGCGTCAGCGTTTCCTGGACCTGGCGGCCTTCGCGGCCTTCTGCGCGTCCCGCTGCTGCTGCTGGTACTCGCGCGCCGTGTCCTCCATCAGCTGCGCGCCCTGCCTGTCCACCTGCCGCTGCAACTCCAGCAGCGCCTGCCCGCTCATCTGCCGCATCACGCGCTCCACCGGCTTCGCCACGAACCGGTACCGGACGCTGGCCTTCGTGGTGAGCGTCACCTCCGTCCCGCCCGGAATCGGCTTGAAGGACCACGCCTGAGCGTACTTCTCGACCGGCCCGAACGGCGCGACGCTCTCCCAGCCGCCCCGCGTCGGCGCCTGATAGTTCCCGTACCGCGCCACGAAACTCAGGCCCAGCAGCCGCGCCGGCAGCTTGAACCGCACCTGCGCGCCGTTCCCCAGCTTCTCCTCACCCACGAACGCCGCCTTCGCGAAACTCGGGTCCCACTTCTCCCGGCGACGCGGGTCGAGCGCCAGCCGGAACAGCGTATCCGGCCGACTGCGAATCACGATGGTGTCCCTAAACGAAATGGCTTCTGACATTACAGCAGAGTATAGGGACGCGCCGCACACTGTAGGCCAGCACGCCACACCTGCGTAGGCAGTCGCGGAACTCCCGCCCCGCCCGGTGGTACTTTGGAAGCATGACTGCCACCGACACCCGCACCGCCCAGCCCGCGAACGCCGAGCGTGACACCGCCGTCTTCGACCTGATCGCGCAGGAAGCCGAACGTCAGCGCACCGGCCTGGAACTCATCGCGTCCGAGAACTTCACGTCCGCCGCCGTGCGCGAGGCGGTCGGCAGCGTCCTCACCAACAAGTACGCCGAAGGCTACCCCGGCAAACGCTGGTACGGCGGCTGCGAGATCGTCGACCAGGTCGAGGTCCTCGCCATCGAGCGCGCCAAGCAGCTGTTCGGCGCCGAGTGGGCCAACGTGCAGCCGCACTCCGGCAGCAGCGCCAACATCGCCGTGTACGGCGCGCTCCTCACGCCCGGCGACACCGTCCTCGGCCTGGACCTCTCGCACGGCGGGCACCTCACGCACGGCTCGCCCGTCAACTTCTCCGGCAAGGGCTACACCATCGTCGGCTACAAGGTGAACGCCGACACCGAACTGATCGACATGGACAACGTCCGCGCCCTCGCGCTCGAACACCGCCCGCAGATGATCATCGCCGGGGCCAGCGCATACAGCCGAGTCATCGACTTCGCCGCGTTCCGCGCCATCGCCGACGAGGTGGGCGCCATCCTCTTCGCGGACATCGCGCACATCGCGGGCCTCGTCGCGGCGGGCCTGCACCCCAGTCCCCTGCCGCACGCGCACGTCGTCGCCAGCACCACCCACAAGACCCTGCGCGGACCGCGCAGCGGCCTGCTGCTCTCCAGCGACCTCGACATCGCCGCGAAACTCGACCGCGCGATCTTCCCCGGCCACCAGGGCGGTCCGCTCGAACACGTCATCGCCGGCAAGGCCGTGGCGTTCGGCGAGGCACTCCGCCCGGAATTCAGGGTGTACAGCCAGCAGGTCATCGACAACGCGCGCGCCATGGCCGCAGAATTCCAGCGCCTCGGGTACCGCGTCGTGTCGGGCGGCACCGACAACCACATGTTCGTGCTCGACATCCGCCCGCAGGGCCTCAACGGCACCAAGGCCACCCGCCTGCTCGACGCGGCGCACATCACCATCAGCAAGAGCACCCTCCCGTACGACACCGAGAAGATCCTGCACGGCGGCGGCATCCGCATCGGGACGCCCGCCGTCACCACGCGCGGCATGGTGGAAGCCGACATGCTGACCATCGCGGGCCTCATCGACCGCGCCCTGAAAGGCGAGGACGTGCAGGCCGAAGTGCACGCCTTCGCGGGCGGCTTCCCGCTCCCCTGACCCCGGAAGTCACGGTCACCCGCACGCTCGCGCGGCCCGGACCCCTCCCCTGAGGGCCGGGCCGCGCCCTTTCGCCGCGCCCGGCAGGCTAGATTGGGGGCATGAACCAGCGTCAGCTCCGCTCTCTCGCGTCCGTCACCGTCGTGATCCTGGTGGCGGTCGCCGGGTGCTTCAAGAACCAGCGTCAGGGCGGACAGACGGGCGGCACACAGAGCTGCACCGACGAATTCCGCGCCGGACAGCCCACCGCCGGGGTGGACGGCACGCGCGTCCTGTGCCGCCTGGACTACGTAAGCGTGTACGACCCCGCCCGCAAGGTGCCCCTGGTGGTCGGCGAGCACCTCACCGTGGCCGAACTGCAGGGCGACACGCCCCGCAGCGACAACTTCGCGCCCGACCCCGACCTGCAGAGCGGCGAACGCGCCGAACTCACCGACTACCGCGCGTCCGGCTACGACCGCGGCCACATGGCGCCCGCCGCCGACTTCGTAGGCGGCGACACCCAGATGACGCAGTCCTTCTACCTCTCCAACATGGTCCCGCAGAACGGCGAACTCAACCGAGGCTTCTGGGCGGGCCTGGAGGACGCCACGCGCGCCTGCGTGCGCAGCCTCGGCGAGGCGTACGTCCTGACCGGCCCCGTCTTCGAGGGCCGCGTCCGCACCATCGGACCGGACCGCGTGGCCGTCCCCAGCTCCCTGTACAAGATCGTCGTGAGCGGCAACTCGGCCCGCGCCTTCCTGATCCCGAACCGCGCCGTGCCGAAATCCAGCCGCTTCCCCCGCTACGAGACGACGGTGGACGAGGTGCAGCGCGCGACCGGCCTGACGTTCTTCCCGGCGGGCGGCGTGAACACCCAGGCGACCGGCACCTTCTGCGCCGGGAATTTCGGCAGCTGAACGCCAGTGCCTGACCACCCCCCCGCCCACGACCTGTTCACGGTGCCTGCCGGGATGCCCGCACGGTCCGCCCTGACGCGCGACTGCACCGCGTGCGGCGCGTGCTGCTCCGCGCCGGACATCGCCGCGCTCCACAAGCCGCTCGGCGTGCCGTGCACGCACCTGCAGCCGGAACGGCCGGGCCTGGGCTGCCTGTGCGGCATCTACGAGCAGCGCCCGCAGGTGTGCCGCAGCTACGCGCCCGACTGGGTGTGCGGCGAGGTCGCCCCGCTCCCCACCCTGGAGCAGCGCGTCCGGCGGTACCTGGACATCTACGGCCTGTCGGACGCCCTGCCGCTCGCCTGAACCTGTCCCCGGCACTTCAGCCGCGTGCCTCCAGGCAGGCGTCCACGTGCCGCAGCACGCGCCCCGCAGCGTCCTGCACGCTCAGGGCCGTGGTGTCCAGAACCAGCGTGTGCGGGTGCGTCGGCACGAACGGCGGCCGGTCCCGGTAACGGTCCAGCACGTGCCCGCTGCGCGGTTTGCGCCTCACGGTGCGACCCGGCGACACGATCCGTTCACGCAGCGCCTCGTCGCGCGCCTGCAGCACCACCGGCACGAACACCGCGCCCCGGCGGGCCGCCACGTCACGCACCTGCGAGTACGTCTCCCGGTCCTCCGGCTCGTCGAACAGCACGTTCGTGAACACGAACCCCACACCCGGCGGGGCCAGGGTCGCGGCGGCCTCCAGCACGGCCGCCCGCACCCGCTGCACCAGCGCGCCCGTCCCCGGCGGTTTCGGGGCGACGCCGTCCGCGCCGATCACCGCGAAGATCGGGTCCGCGACGAGGTGATTGTCCACCACCTGCCACCCGCGTTCCCGCGCCAGTTCCTGCGCGACCGACCACTTCCCCACGGCGGGCCACCCGATCAGATATACCAGGGGAGCGTTCATGCGCCCAGCGTAGCGTGCCTGCCCGTCCCGCCGCGCGGGCAAGGTCCGGCGTCAGGCGTCGCGCCGCAGCTGACTGCAGAGCGCCCACGCGGCCGCGTACAGGGCCGCACTCAGCCAGAACACCGTCCGGTACCCGAAGTGGTCGGCGAGCAGGCCGCCCAGCACCGGCGCGAACAGCGCGAGCCCCACCAGGGTGTTCAGGCTCCCGATGTAGCGGCTGCGCGACGCGGCCGGAGCGATGTTCAGCAGGTGATTCGTGTGCCCCAGGTTGAAGCCCTGCGCGGCCACGCTGAGCGCCACGAACACCAGCAGGTACGCGCCCGCCTGAGCGTGCCCGATCGTCAGGGCCAGCAGCGGCGCGGCGCACGCGGCTGCCGCCGAGTACCGGATGATGCGCCGCGACCCCTTGCGTTCCGCCACGCGCCGCCACAGCACGTTCGACAGGGGCGCCGCGCCCGCCAGTGCCAGCAGGAACACGCCCAGCTCACTGGACGGCACGCCCAGCGACCGCAGGGCGTACACCGCGTAGAAGGGGTCGGCCACCGACGCGAACGCCAGCGTGAGCCGCACCGCCAGGAACGCCCGGAAGTGCGGGTCGGCGCGCAACGTCACCGGAATGAGCCGCAGTTCCTGCATCACGTTCGTCGGTGCGAGCGGCTCGTCCGGCGGTTCCGTCACCCGCCCGAACGTCGCGTAACCCGTCACGTAGAACACGGTCGCGAGCAGGAACACCAGCGCGTACGTGTACGGGAACGGCAACCCCGACGCCAGCACCCACTTGACGACGAGGCCCGCCACGAACGCCAGCAGGCCCCCCACGAGGTTCCGCGTTCCGAAGAACGCCGCGCGGCGGTAGGGCGGCACGATCTTCGACGTGACCTCCAGGAACGGCAGGCCCGACACGCCCGACGCGAGCGCGTTCACAGTCATCGCCACGATGAACAGCGTCAGGCACAGTGCCGGGCGGGACGACAGCAGCGCCGTCACGAGCACCATCGCCACGTAACTCAGGGTGCGGACCAGGGCCGCCGAACGGTACACCGGCAGCTTGTACGCGAGGCCGCGCACCCGCGACGCGACCAGAATCTGCGGCAGCATCCACCCGCCCTGCGCGATGGCGGGCAGCAGGCCGATCACGGCGTTGCTCGCGCCGAGCCGCGACGCGAAGCCCGCCACCACCACCGTCACTGTCAGGAAGCCGTCGCCGACCGCGACCAGCCACCCGTTCCAGACGCCCAGACGGTAGTTGCGGTCCCAGGGTTCACGTTCGGGCGGAGGCGCGGGGGCGGGCGGGGCAGGCGGCAGGACGGGCACCGGGGCATTATGCGCCGGTGCCCGTGGAGCGGGAGCCTGAAGGTGCGGGCAGGTCCGGACAGACCGGCCCATGGAGAAGCGGCAGGGCAAGGTGCCGGGTCAGGCGCTCAGGGACGCCCGCCCGGTGCCGTTCAGTTGCCGTTCAGGGGGCGGCCGGTGGCGGCGTCCTTCACGACGACGCTGCTGAAGGTGCCCGTCACGTCCGCGATGATCCAGGGGCTGGTGAGCGCCTGCGTGGTGATGGTGCCCGCGCCGGGCGCGCTGACGTTCAGGGACAGTTCCAGCACGCCGCCCACGATGCGGGCATTGTTCAGGGACACGCTGTACCCGCCGGTGGGGCGCTGGCCGAGGAACACGCCGACGGCACTGTGCCCGCTGGCGAGGGCGGGGGGCGTGGGGCGGTTCGTCTGACGGCCGTACGCGGTGGCGTACAGCGTACCGAGCGAGCCGCTGTCGCGGGCGACGATCACGGCGAAGCCCTCGGCGGAGGCGTTGGTACCGCCCGCGAGCTGACGCGCGGCGCCGCTCGCCTGCGTGCCCGGCGTGCCGGTGGAGGGGCTGGTCGTGCCGGGCGTGGTCGTCACGGGCGGGGCGGTGGGGGACTGCGGGATGCCTGCCTGAACGTACAGGCCCGTCAGGGTGTGCCGGTCCGGGTTCTGGTCCGGGTCGACCTTCAGGGCCGCGTCCGGCAGGGAGCTGTCCGGCAGGACCGCCACGATCAGCGGGCCCTGCGCCTTCAGCTGCGTGCCGAGCGCGTCGGCCTCGGCGTCCGTGAGGTCGCCCGCGCCGCGCAGTGCGTTGGCGGGAGCAGGCGTGGCGAGCACCGTCTGACCCTGCGTGACGGGACCCGTCAGGCGGTACCACATGCCGTTCTCGCTGGCGTACACGGCGTCCACGTTCCCGAGCGCCTGCACGCTGTACCCGCCCGTGCCGCGCGTGACGTTCACGCGGGCGGCCGTGGCCGAGGTGGTGCCGGAGTACGTGGCCTTGCCGTCCACGCTGAGCGTGCCGTCCAGCCCGAGCGCGTCGCCGCTCACCTGCGGGCGCAGCGTCACGACCTTGTCACCGAGTTTGACGCTGCCCTGCGCGTTCCCGCCGAGCGTGCCGTACACCCACGCGACGCGCTGCTGGCTGCCGCCGTAGAAGAGGGCCTCGTGGACGGAGAGGTTGGTGGGCGTCTGCATGGTGCATCCTGTCATGAGGGCCAGTCCGAGGAGCAGGCTTCCGGCTACGCGTTTCTTCATGAGGCCAGCCTACCGGTCCGGGCTGACGTCTGACTGAAGGGAACTTTAGGCTCCGTGAATGTGACGGGGCGCACCCGGGCGCATGCCTGCCCGGGCCGCCCCTGCGTGGGGTCAGTCGCGCGTCTGCAGCAGTTCCCGCGCGTGCTGCAGGGCCACGTCGGAGGTGTTGCCGCTCAGCATCCGAGCGAGTTCCTCCAGCCGTTCCGACTCGCTCAGCAGGCGCACGCGCGTCAGGGTGCGCCCGCCTTCCAGGGCCTTCTCGACCTTGTAGTGGTGGTCCGCGCGGGCTGCGAGCTGCGCGAGGTGCGTCACGACCAGCACCTGCCGTTCCCGCGCGAGCCGCGACAGCTGTGCCGCGACCGCCAGGGCCGCCGCGCCGCCGATCCCGGCGTCCACCTCGTCGAACACCACGGCGGGCGTCGTCGCGCCCAGCACGGTGCTGATGGCCAGCATCACGCGCGACAGCTCACCGCCCGACGCCACGTCCGCGAGCGGCCCGGCCTCCTCGCCGGGGTTCGCCCCGAAGTACAGCGTGGCCTCCTCCAGCCCGTGCGGGCCGGGCGTGTCCAGCTCCCTGAACTGGAAGTTCAGGCGCGCGTGCGGCATGCCCAGCTCACGGATCACGGCGAGCAGTGCCTCTGCCAGCGGTCCGGCCAGCGCGCGGCGTGCCGTGCCGAGCGCGAGGCCCTCGCGGCGCGCGGCGCCCTCCAGCGCGTCCACGTCGGCCGCCAGGGTGCCCGCGTCCTGCTCGTCGCGCAGCACGCCGCGCAGCTCGTCCTCCACCTGCGCCTGGAAGGTCAGCACGTCGTCCAGCGTCGGGCCGTACTTGCCGCGCAGGCGCGCGAGCAGACTCAGGCGCGTCTCCACCCGGTCGAGTTCCTCCGGGTCGGGCGCGCTGTCCTCCGCCAGGCCCCGCAGTTCGCCCGCCACGGCCTGCACGGCCTCCAGCGCGGTTCGCAGTTCGGTCTGCAGCTGCGCGGACGTCTCGTCGTACCTCGCGCCCGCGTTCAGGGACCGCACGGCCTCCGAGATGAGCTGCACGGCACTCACCTCGCCGTCCGCCAGCAGTTCCAGCGCGCCCGCCGCGCCCTGCGAGGTGCTCTCCAGGTTCGCGAGGCGGTTCAGTTCCAGCTGCAGCGGTTCCTCCTCGCCCGGCTGCACGGCCGCCTCCCGCAGTTCCCGCGCCTGGAAGTCCAGCAGGTCGAGCCGCTGCGCGCGCTCCCGTTCGGAGCGGCGCAGGTCGTCCAGTCGTGTGCGGGCCGCCTGCCACTCGCGGTACGCGGCCGCGTAGCGTTCGCTCTCGGCGGGCAGGCGTGCGTCCAGCAGGCGGCGCTGGTGTGCGGCGCTCAGCAGGCTCTGCGCGCTGTGCTGCCAGTGGATGGTGAGGTGCGTGGACGCCCATTCGCCCAGTTCGCGCAGGCTGACGACCTCGCCGTCCAGGCGGGCGGTGCTGCGGCCCTGCGTGGTCACGCGGCGCGACGCGGTCAGGTCGCCCGCGAAGCCCGTCACGAGCAGGTCGTCCTCGCCGGTGCGGATCAGGTCGCCGCCGCCCCGCTGTCCCAGCAGCAGGCCGAGCGCGTCCACGATGATGCTCTTCCCGGCGCCCGTCTCGCCCGTGAAGGCCGAGAAGCCGGGCCGCAGGTCGAGGTCCAGGTGCTCGATGGTGGCGAGGCGACGCACCTCCAGGCGCGTCAGGCCACCCTCCTGCATTCTGTCCACAGACGGAGGGGCGGTCACGATTTCGTTCTGGCGCTTGGCAGCCACGTCCAGAAGTCTAGCAGGGGAGACCCGCCACGCACCGCACACGGCCCATGAACTGCCGGATCACGGGCCACCCGCGCCCCGTTCACGCCGTCCGCGTCACAGTCCGCAGCTCAGCCCGCCCGGGGCCGACGTGCAGCGCACCCGCAGCGTCGCGCCCGCCCGCACGGACACCGTCACCGTGTCCGCCGCCGTGCCCGCCCGGACCGTCACCGTGTACGTGCCTGCGTCCAGCGTCAGGGACGCGGGCGTCCCCCCGACCGGCTGCCCGTTCACGCTCACCTGCGCGGGCACGCTGCTCGACACCTCGAGCTGCCCGGTCGTGACGGGCCTCGGCGCGAGCCGCACGTCCACGCTCGTCAGACCGTTCGCCTGTACCCTCACCGTCCGTTCCTCAGGCACGAACCCGGACGCCACCACCGTCAGCCGGTACGTGTCTGCCGGAACGTCCAGCACGACCGGCGCGTTCCCCACCGCCCGGCCGTCCAGCCGCACCCCTGCCCCGACCGGGTCGGCGTACACCTGCACCTGCCCGAAGGGCCGCACGGTCAGGTCGTCCGTCGTGACGTTGTAACTGCGCGGCGGGAGGTCCCGCGTGGCGGCTTCCAGCACGCTCCCCAGGTCGCGGTCCGACCGCACGCCCGCCAGCGCCTCCGGCGGGAACGTGAGCGGGACAGTACTCGCGACCGTGTACAGCGCCGCGTCCCGCGACAGGACCGGCAGCGGGTACAGCCCGTCCCGACCCTGCAGCAGCGTCGCCGGACCACCCTGCGGGAGGAGCAGCACCGCCACCGACAGCCCCGCCGGAGCGGCCACCCGCACGGACGACGGCCCCGGCTTCCGGAACAGCCCGCCCGGCGCTCTCGGCACGTCGAAGGTCGTGCCCGCCAGGAACGGCACGCCCGGCTGCACCCGCAGCGCAGCGGGCGCGCACGCCGCCAGCGAAAGGCACACGAGACCGGTCAGCAGCAGACGAAGCAGGAGGCGCATGCCTCAAGTCTAGAACCACACGGTGCGCCGCGCGTCCTTGAGGTGGTGGCCCCGCAGGCGGTTCAGTCGCCGCTGATCAGGATGCGGCCCGCGTTCAGCACGATCTCCTGCACGCCCGACCCGACCGGCTCGCCGCTCAGCGCGTCCCGCCACTCCCCGGCCGGCAGCGTCACCGTGACCGGCTCCGCCGCGCCGCGCGACGCGAGGACCGCCACGCTCACCCCGTCCAGTTCGCGCACGTACCCGAACGTGTCGTCCTGCGCGGCCAGGACCCGCATCGACCCGCGCTGCAGGGCCGGTGTCGCCCGCCTCAGCGCGATCAGGCGCTGCACGTCCGAGCGCAGGTCCATATCCCAGGCGGCCGGGTCGCCCCCGTGGTCCGTCCATGGCATCGGCGCGCGGCAGAACGGCATGGCGGCCGCCACCTCCTGACTCAGGCCGATCTCCGTACCGTAATAGATGCACGGCACGCCCGGGTACCCCATCAGCAGCGTCAGCGCGGCGCGCAGCTTCACGCGGTCCCCGCCCAGCTGGAACAGGGCGCGCGGCGTGTCGTGCGAGTCCAGCAGGTTGAACATGTTCAGCGCCACCTGCGGCGGCAGCGCGTGGTACGCGTCCCACAGCTGCTCGGCCAGTTCCGCGCCCGTCAGGCGGCTCGGCATGAAGAAGTGCGTCTGCCCGCTCAGCCACTGCATGAGCGGCAGCCCGAACCCGTGGTAGTTCATGGCGCCGTCCTCACCGTCGCCCTGCATGGCGCGCTCCGCGTCGAAGAAGCGCTCCCCGAACACGTACGCGTCCCCGCGCTCCTCCCGCGCCGCGCGTTTCAGCTCGCGGTGCAGTTCGAGGTTCTGGTCGTCGGTGCCGCCCGACCCGATCATGTGCGCCACGTCGAGCCGCCACCCGTCCATCGAGAGGCCCCGCGCGTCCCTGCGCAGCCAGTGCCGCACGACGCTCAGCTCGCCCGCCAGGAACTCCTGCCGGGTCGCCTCGGACGCGTAATCCAGTTTCGGGAGGGTCGGCACGTCCATGAACGTGTGGTACGGCAGGAGCCTGGAAGCGTCGTTCACCTCACGCCACGTGAACATCGCGCGCTGCGGCGCGGCCGGGTCCGCGAGCGCCGCCCGGAAGATCGCGTTCTCGTTTCCGACGTGGTTGAACACGCCGTCCAGTACCACGCGCACCCCGGCGTCACGGCACGCGCCGAGCAGGTCGTCGTACGCCGCCTGCCCGCCCAGGTGCGGGTCGATCTGCCGGTAGTCGCTGATGTCGTACCGGTGATTGCTGGGACTGACGAAGATCGGCGTGAGCCACAGCGCGTTCACGCCCAGCTCCGTCAGGTACGGCAGTTTCTCCGTGATGCCCTGCAGGTCCCCGCCGTAATGCCCGTGAATGTCGCCCCGCCGGTCCGGCACGGTGTTCCACGGGACCCTGAAGACGCTCGCGCCCGCGTACTCGTACTCTCCGTCCTGCACGTCACTCGTCTCGTCTCCGTTCCGGAAGCGGTCCGGGAAGATCTGGTAGAACACGCTCCCCCACGCCCACTCCGGCGCGCGGTACCCGGCGAGGTACTGGAACCAGTCGCGGAACGCGCGGCGCGTGCGGTGCAGGCCGCTCATGGTGAGGTTCACGTGATCGTCCGGCAGGGCCAGCTGCCACGCGTACCGCGTCACGTCCTGCTCCAGCGTCAGGGTGTACTCGAACCAGCCGGGCCGTCCAGGCACCGCGCTCGCCGCGTGCGCCTCCAGCTCTCCGCTGCGGACCACCATGAACCCCACCCCCGTGACGGGCAGGGTGGTGTGCATGCGGAGCGTGACGCTCTCCCCGCGCGGCGCGCTGAGGCGGTCCGTGAAGGTGGGCGTGTGGTCGTGACGGGCGGGCAGGGTGGTGAACACGGTCATGCGGAACTCCTGAAGACAGGCGGGAGGACGGCACGGAAGCAGGGACACGACTTCCGGCCGGTGAGGAAAGGAAGGTCGTGTCCCTGAACGAGGGGTCAAGCGTTGCCTGCAGATTTGGCAACAGGATGCTGGACGCCCCGTACGGGTGTCAAGCGCCCCGCACGCGCACCCGCGCGCCGGGAGGACGGACACGCCGCTGGCGCGGACACGCTGCTACACTGCCTGCTGTGCGCTCACCGCTGCCCCGCACCATCCTGATCCGACTGGAGACTGGCCGCCTCGTGGTGTACAGCCTGCTGGCCGGGGGTCTCGTCGGCCTGCTCGGCAGCGCGTGGCGACCCGTGCTGGAAGGCGCCCTGAACCTCGGCGCGCGCCTCCTCGGGTACCGGCCGCCCGGCACGGCCGGGGAGGGCGGCCTGCTGATCGCCTTCGGGGACCTCGCGCCCACCGTGCTGCTCGTGCTGCCGCTCCTGGCGGCCCTGTACGCGCTGCTCATGCCGCGCGGGCGTCAGTCCGACCCGCTCGACGCGGTGGTCGCCGGGTACCACGCGCGCGGCGAGTGGGGCGGCCCCCTCCCGCAGCTGCGCGGCCTGCTCGCCACCGTGACCGGCCACGCGGGCGGCCTGCTCGTCGGGCGGGACAGCACCTTCACGGCCCTCGGCGGGCTCGCCGCGCTGCTCCTCGGGCGGCTCGCGCGCCTCGACCCGGCCGAACGGCGCATCCTGACGCTCGCCTGCGTCGCCGCCGCGCTCGGCCTCGTGCTGCACGCCCCGCTCGCCGCCGCCGTCCTGATGGCCGAAGTGCTGTACCGCCGCTTCGAGTTCGAATTCGAGGTCCTGATGCCCTGCGTGCTGGCCGCCGTGTGCGCGTCGGCCGTGTCGGGCCTCATCGGCGGCTTCGACCCGCTGTTCGCGCTGACTGGCACGCTCACCCCGACCGCCGGCCAGCTGCCCGTGTACCTGCTGCTGGCCGCCACCGTTACGCTCCTGAGCTGGGTGCTGACGCTCGTCACGACGTCCGTCCACACCCTGTACACCGGCCTGCAGGACCGCCTGAGCGGCTGGCGCCCCACCGCGCTGCGCGCCCTGCTCGGCGCGATGTTCGGCCTGACCGTCGCCATCATCGCGCTCGGCAGTACCCCGTCCGTCCTCGGGGACGGCGCCGGGTGGCTGCAGCTGTCCGTGAGCGGCTTCACCGGCGAGGAGAGCGGCGGTATGGCCGCGTGGCGCTGGCTGCTCCTCGCGCTCGGCATGCCGCTCGCCTTCGGGGGCGGCGTGCTCGTGTCGGCCAGCATGGGCGGCCTGCTCGGCGTGGGTCTCGCGTCGCTGCTCGGCACGTGGGGCCTGAACGTGGACTTCCCCGTCGCGGCCCTGATCGGGGCGGCCAGCTGCCTCACCGTCACCCTGAACGTCCCGGTCGCCGCCGCGCTCCTCGCCGTCACGTGGGGCGGCGACGCGCTCCTGCCCGCCGCGCTCGCCTCGACGGCCCTCGCGCATTCCCTGAGCGGCGAGGCCAGCCTGCTGCCCGGACAGGTCAGCCGCCGCAGCGACTCCCGCGCGCACGCCGCCGCGCTCCCCACCGTCCTCGGCCGCGTGAACGCCCCCCTGCGCCCCCTGCAGGCCGCCGCCCTGACGCGCGCCGCGACCGGCACGCCCATCCCAGGGACACCCGGCTCCATGACATCCGGCCCCGCCCTGCCGGAACCCGCCACCGGCGACGCCCCGCCCGCTTCCCCGGCCACGCCCGAGGCGGAAGTGCCGCAGCGTCGCCAGCTGTACCGGCACGACCTGCCGCGCAGCTGGCAGGGCGCCCGCGTGAACCTCATCACCCTGCCGCTCGGCATCGAACTGCTCAGCGTCGTCCGTGCCGGACAGGCCCGCCTCGCCACGCCCGACCTGCGCCTCGCCGCCGGGGACGAACTGCTGCTCCTGTGTACCCCCGGCGAATTCCAGGCGTGGCAGACCTCCATCCGCGCCGTCGGTCAGGCCTGATACGGTTTTGAGCTGAACTTCTGGAGTTCAGCCGAGCGACAAGGGCACCAACAAGTCCGGTGTTGAGGAGGTGGAAGCGGGCAGGCGTCCTTCAGGGCGTGTCGTCGTGAACGGACGCGGCTGGCCACGCCACTCCTCCCGTTCTGCCCAGGAAGCGGGCAAGCGTCCTCTCCTGCGGAGCTGTGCCAGTCATGGGCGCTGTTCTGCCCAAGAAGCGGGCAAGCGTCCTGCAGGGCGCTGTCCTGCCCAAGAAGGGATGTCGGTGCTGTTCCCGGCATCCCTGGAATCGGATCAAAACCGTATGAAGCTTACCCCCCAGGCGACACGACACAGGCGACACGAGGAAGCGGGCCGACCCGGCACTCCGGTCGGCCCGCCCTCCACTGGTTGTCTTACGCCCCGCATCGCCGTGGGGCGTCCACGCTCACTCGAAGAGGGTGCTGACGCTCTCGCCGGTGTGGATGTTGCTGATGGCGTTCGCGAACAGTTCCGCCACCGACAGCACGTGCAGCTTCCCGCCCGACCCGTCGATCTTCGACTGCGGCACGAGCACCGTGTTGGAGCTCGCCACCTGCACGGCGTCCAGCGCCGCGATCCGCTCGATGGCCGGGCCGGTGTACACGCCGTGCGTGACGGCCACGTACACTTCCTCCGCGCCCATGCGCTTCGCGAAGTTCACGGCCTCGACCAGACTGCCCGCCGTGCTGATCTCGTCGTCGATGATGTAGACCTTCTTGCCTTTCACGTCACCGATCAGTGCGCGCGACTCGACCTGCGTGTCCGTGAGCCGCTGCTTGTCGATGAACGCGAGCCCGCAGTTCAGGCGGCGCGCAATGGAGCTCGCCCGCTTGATGCTGCCGGAATCCGGCGCGAGCACCACGCCCTCCTCGGCGTCCGGCACGGTGGTGCGCAGATGGTTCGCGATCACGAGGTCGCTCGACAGGTGATCGACCGGCACCTTGAAGAACCCGTGCACCTGCGGGCTGTGCAGCGTCATGGTGAGCACGCGGTCCGCGCCCGCCGACTGCAGTAGGTCCGCCACGAGGCGACCCGCGATGCTGATGCGCGGCGCGTCCTTCTTGTCGCTTCGCGCATAGCTGTAGTACGGGATGACGGCCGTCACGCGGCCCGCCGACGCACTCTTCGCGGCGTCGATCATCAGCAGCAGTTCCATGATCGCGTCCGAGACGGGCGTGCTGAAGCTCTGCACGATGAACACGTCCCCCTCGCGCAGGGACTCCTCGTACTGAACGATCAGGTTGTCGTTGGTGAATTTGATGGTTTCGCTCTTGCCGAGCGAGATGCCCAGGTGCTGACAGATCTCCTCGGCGAGCGGTCGGTTGCTCTGCCCCGAGAAGACCAGGAGTGGGCCACGGTTGATGTTCACGTCGGTAGACCTCCGGCGGTCAGGGAACGGTGGGTTGAATCAAGCCTCGGCCTGAAAGTGACGCGAGCAGCATACCGCCTCCGGACGGCACGCGACGTCCCGGCCTGAGTGACACCCCCGCACGGCACGCCGGAGGGCGGTGAAGTACTTCGCAGCCCGCCCCCCGGACGCCCGGTATCCTGACCGCGAACCTCAACTCAGTAATGGTCCGGACCGCGCGTCCATGAACTCTGCCGCAGGGCGCGCCGCGTCCCGCCTGCCCCGCCCCTCTCGCCCGTGGAGTCACCGATGCCCAGACCCCTGATGCCCAGACCGCTGCACGCCCTCGCCGTCCTGCTCGCCCTGACCGTGCCGCCTGCCCTTGCCGCGGCGTCCGCCCCGCTCACCGTGCAGGGCCAGATCACCTTCTTCAACGACAGCGGCACCTTCCTGCTGGACCTCGGCGGGATGGGCGTTGGCAAGACCCTCGCCGGGAAGCTCACGGGCGTGCAGACGCTGCCCGGCACGATGGAATGGATCAAGAAGACCATCCCCACCGGCGCCCTCGTGAAGTTCACGGTCCTGAAGCCCGGCGCGTACCCGGAAGGCACCCTGAGTTTCGCGGGCAAGGACGTCGGGGCGCTCCTCATCGCAGCGAAACTCGCGAAACCCGCCCACTGAACGGCGGGAGGCCCCGCTGCACAGCGCTGCGGGGGCCTCCTGAATGTTCCTGCCGTGAGGTGACGCGGCCGGGGCCGCGCCCGGATCACTCGCCGCGAATGGCCTTGCCGATCTTCTCGAAGAAGCCCTCGCGGTGCTCGTGCACCTCGTCGCCGATCAGGTCCGCGTACTCGCGCAGGGCGTTCTTGGCCTCGGTGTTCAGCTGACCGGGCTTGGGGACGTCCACCTCGAACACCACCACGAGGTCGCCCGTGCCGCTCGCCTGCAGGCGCGGCATGCCCTGGCCGCGCAGGCGCGCCATCTCGCCGTGCTGCGTGCCCGCCTTCACGTCCAGCACGTGCGGGCCGTCCAGGGTAGGCACGCTCACCTGACCGCCCAGCACGAGGCGCGGGTAGGGGAGGCGGGCCACGTACACGAGGTGTTCCGCCTCGCGCCGCAGTTCCGGGTGCGGTTCCATCTCGATGTGCGCGTACAGGTCGCCGGGACCGCCCGGACCCTCGTTGCCCTTGCCGGACACGCGGATCCGGTACCCCTCGTCGATGCCTTTCGGGAGCTTCACGGTGACGGTCTCGCCCTTCAGGGTGCGGCCGCGCCCACGGCACACGGTGCACGGGTCCTCGATGATGACGCCCTCGCCACGGCAGGTGGGGCACGGCTGCTGCGTCATGACGTTCCCGAAGATGGTGCGCGCCTGCGCGTTCACGACGCCCGCCCCGGCGCACGTCCCGCAGGTCTTGGGAGGCTTGCCGCCCGGTTCGCTGCGCGTGCCGTGGCAGTGCTCGCAGCTCGTGAGGCGGTCCACCTGCACGGACACCTCGGCGCCCTCACGCGCCTGGTCGAGCGTGACGCGCAGTTCCGTCTCCAGGTCGTCGCCGCGCGCCGGGCCCCGGCGGCCCTGACGGCCGAAGCCCGCCCCGCCGAACAGCTGCTCGAACAGGTCCATCGGGTCGAAGCCCTGCCCGCCGAAGGGGTCGCCCATGCCTCCGGCGGCGCCCGGTGCGGAACCGAAGCGGTCGAAGTGCGCGCGTTTCTCGGGATCGCTCAGGACGGCGTACGCCTCGTTGATCTTCGAGAACTGTTCGGCCGCGCCGGGCTCCTTGTTGCGGTCCGGGTGGTACTTGAGGGCCAGTTTGCGGTAGGCGCTCTTGATCTCGTCGGCGTCGGCCGTTCTGGCCACGCCCAGCAGCTCGTAATAATCCATAGGTGTCGTTGGTCTCCAGCGGTGGGGTCTAGGGTCGGCCTGCTGCGGACGGTACAGGGACTGCCGCGCCTGTGGCCGGGCAGAGGCCCCGGCCTCTTGACGGGTATCTTAACATGCACGCACTCAGGAAAAGTAGCGAAGATCAGGCAGGGTCCCTGAGCCGGACGCGCCAGCGCAGGCGCCCGTCACGCGTGCCTGCGCGCCCCGCTGCCCGGCCCGGCGCGCTCCGGCCTGCCCTGCAATTGTGAGTCTCGCCAGCCCGGCGCGGCCCGGCCCGCCCGTACACTCACCGCATGACGACCCCCACCCTCCCCGGAGCCTTCCTCAGCGCCGAGCAGCTGCGCGCCTTCTCGGACGCGCACCGCACCGTGCGCCAGTACCTCCCCGACCCCATGCCGCAGGAGCACCTGGACGCCGTGCTGCACGCCGCGCAGCGCGCCCCGACCGACGCGACCGCGCAGATGTACAGCTTCATTCACCTGACGGACCCCGCCCTGCGCCAGCAGGTGGCGGACCTGACCGTCAACCCGCACTTCGCGACGGCGCCCGTGTCGTTCGTGGTGTGCCTCGACGTGCACCGCCTCAACGTGTTCCTCGAACACCACGGGTACGAGCGCGGCGAGTGGCCGGGCGTCGCCGTGCACTTCGGGGTGGGCGACGCCGTCCTCGCCGGGCAGAGCATGCTGCTCGCCGCGGAACTCCTCGGGTACCAGGGCTGCTGGATCGGCGGGGTGCTCACCAACCTGCAGGCCCTCGTCGACCTGCTCGGCCTGCCGGAAGGCGTGCTGCCCTTCGCGGGCCTGACGCTGGGCCGCAGCGCCGAGACGCCCGCCATGCGTCCCCGTATCCAGCGGGCCCTCGTGCTGCACGAGAACCGCTACCGCGAACCGGAACCCGCCGAACTGGACGGCATGCAGACCGACATGGCCGCCATCACGGCGCGCGGCGACTGGGCGCAGACGCTCGCCCGGTACTTCGCGAAGGGCGGCGGCATGGAGGTGCGCGAGCAGGGCCTGCAGGACGTGCTGGCCCGCCAGGGCCTCGCGCCCCGCACGGCCCTGCAGGCCGCGACCGGCACCGCCGGGGAGGAGGCGGGCGCGTGACCGTCACGTCCCCCTTCACCCGTGACGCGACCGCCGCCGACGTGATCGCCGGGCACGACCTGCAGGGCCGCACGGCCGTCATCACGGGCGGCGCGTCCGGCATCGGCCTGGAAACGACCCGCGCACTCGTGTCCGCGGGCGCGCGCGTCATCGTCGCGGTCCGTGACCCGGCGCGGGCCGCCACGGCCCTGCAGGGCGTGGACGCCCGCCCCGGACAGCTGGAAGTGGTGGAACTGGACCTCGCGTCGCTGGAGCAGGTGCGGGCAAGCGCCGCGAACATCCTCGAACGCGCGAACCGCATCCACCTCCTCATCAACAACGCGGGCACCATGGCCACCCCCTACGGCCACACCGCCGACGGCTTCGAGACGCAGTTCGGCACCAACCACCTCGGGCACTTCCTGCTCACGGCCCTCCTGATGCCCGCCCTGCTCGCCGCCGCGCCTGCCCGTGTCGTCGCGCTCAGCAGCATCGGGCACCGCCGCAGCGACGTGCACCTGGACGACCTGAGCTACGCGCAGCGCCCCTACGACAAGTGGGACGCGTACGGGCAGTCCAAGACCGCCAACGCCCTCTTCGCGGTTGGCCTGACGCGCCGCTACTCGGCCCGCGGCGTGACCGCGAACGCCGTGCACCCCGGCGGCATCCTCACCAACCTGCAGCGCTTCCTCCCGCGCGAGGAGCAGATCGCGATGGGCTGGATGGACGAGCAGGGCAACGTCAACCCCGGCTTCAAGTCCCCGCAGCAGGGCGCGGCGACCAGCGTGTGGGCCGCCGTCGGACCGGAACTCGAAGGGATCGGCGGCCTGTACCTGGAGGACGTGCGCGAGGCCCTGCCGTACGACCCGGCCACGCCCTTCACCGGGTACATGCCGTACGCCCGCGACCCGGAGCGCGCGGACGCCCTGTGGAGCGCCAGCGAACGCCTCGTCGGCCTCGCCGACTGAGACACGTCGCCTCCACGCCGACTGAGACACGTCGCCTCCACGCCGACTGAGACGCGTCGCCTCCGCGCCGACTGACACCACCGCACCATCCCTCGCCGCCCCGGTACCTGCCGGGGCGGCGTTCTGCTGCCGCCACATTCTCGGACCGGGCGGCGGGATCATGACGCGCCTTCCGGTCCGCGCGGGCCTCCCCGCTACAATGCCCGCATGCTGTTTCTCTCGTTCCTTCTCCTTGCCCTCGCGTACCTGACGGGCAGCCTCCCGCTCGGGCACTGGCTGCTCGGACGCCTCGGCATGGACACCCGCAACGTCAGCGCATACAACCTCGGCGTCGAGAACGTCCTGCTGCGTGTCGGGCCCGGCCCCGCCCTCACCAGTGCCGCCCTCGACGCCGCCAAGGGCTTCACGGCCGTCCTGATGGCCTCCAGCATCGCGCAGACCGGGTACGCGCACGCGCCGGAACTGTGCGTCCTCGCGGGCCTCGCCGCGTACCTCGGGCACCTCAACCCGCCGCGCGCCCTGTACGGAGACACCCTCCCCAGGGGACGCGGGAACCTCGTGCTGCTCGGCATCCTGGCCGGGCTGAGCGTCGCGGGCGGCGTCAGCCTGTGGATCACGCTGCTGCCGCTCGTCGCGTACGCCGCCGTGCTGGGCCTGAGCGGCTACGTCAGCGTCGCCACCATCGCCGGACTTGCCGTGCTCGCGGTCCTCGTGGCCGTCAGCCCGCTCGGCGTCGCCGCGAAACTCGCGGCACTGCTGCTGCTGCTGTCCGGCACGTGGCGCTTCAAGGAGAACCTCGGCCGCGTCCTCGACCGGACCGAGCCGCACGTCGGTGAGGACGTCCCCATGGCCGGCAAGAAGGACGACGTGGTCGTCGCCGCTTTCATGATCCACCCGCTCACCCTGGACGACTTCTGGCAGGCGCGCCGCTTCTCGTGGATGAAACCCCTGGTGGACAAAGGCATCATCAGCGAAGGGACCGTCCGCCAGATGGCCGACAGCCTGCGCCCCATGAAGGTCGGGGAACTGAGCGGCATCCGCACCCGCGAGGGCAAACAGATCCGCGCGTACCTCATCTCCAGCCCGCTCCTGCCGGACGTGTTCCGCGACAACCCCGACCTCGCCACGCGCCGCGCCATCGAGGGCGCGAAGCTCGCGCGGGAACTCGGCGCGTCCGTGTTCGGCCTCGGCGCCTTCTGGAGCGTCGTCGGCAACAAGGGCCAGGACGTGCAGGCCGCCGTGCCGGACATCACCGTCACGAACGGCGGCGCGTACACGTCCGGCACCATCAAGGCCGCCATTCCAGGCATCCTCGCGCACTTCCAGGGCGCGGGCCGTGACCTGGGGGCCGCGACGGCCGCCGTGGTCGGCGCGAACGGCGTCGTCGCCTTCGGCATCGCCCGCACCATCGCCCCGCAGGTCGCGAAGGTCATCATGGTCGGTCGGGACGCCGAACGCCTCGAACGCAGCGCCACCACCCTGCGCCGCGCCAACCCCACCACCGAGATCGTCACCACCACCAGTTACGACGCGCTGCGCGAAGCGTCCCTGATCTTCACGGCGACCAGCGACCCCAACCCCGTCATCTTCCCGCAGCACGTGCAGGAAGGCACCTGGATCTTCGACGAGGGCCGCCCCGCCGACGTGGACGACAGCGTCACGCAGATCCCCGGCGTGCGCGTCATCCCGGGCGGCGTCGTCCGCCCGCCCGGCAACATGACCTCACAGGTCAACCTGCACTTCGGGGAAGGACAGGTGCCCGCCTGCCTCGCCGAGACGCTCATCCTCGCCGCGACCGGCGAGTACGACCGCAAGAGCCTCGGCGCGCAGACCCTCACCGAGAACATCAACTTCTTCGTCGAGCAGGCCGAAACGCTCGGCTTCAAGGTCATCGACTGAACCGGTCTGGCAGAGGTGCCGACACTCGCCGTTCCCGGCTGAACCCTGAGCGTCCAGGGCAGGCCGGGATAGCCTGTCCCCGCGGCGGGCGGGTCGGGGGCACGGCGTCCCCTCCCACCCGCTACAATGGCTCACCGTGAAGACACATCAAGTACAGGTGGGCACCGTGACCCGCGACCTGCCCATCGTCGAAGTCGCGCCCGGCGTCTCCGTGGCGCTGTTCAACATGCTCGGCGACACCGACGTCACCGAAGCGGCCGGCATCGAACTCGCCAGACTCCTCCCCGCCGACATCGACGTGCTCGTCACGCCGGAAGTCAAGGCGCTCAGCCTCGCGCACGTCCTCAGCCGCGAGAGCAGACGCCCCTACATCGTGATCCGCAAGACGCAGAAACCGTACATGATCGACCCGGTCGCGCGCGAGGTCGTGTCCATCACGACCGGCAAACCGCAACTGCTGGTGCTGGACGGCCTGGACGTGTCCAAGATCCGCGGCAAGAAGGTCGCCATCGTGGACGACGTCGTCAGCAGCGGCGGCACGCTCGCCTCGCTGCGTCAGATCATCGAGGAGGTCGGCGGGGAAGTCGCGGCCGTCGTCGCCGTGTTCACCGAGGGGCAGGAACGCCCCGAGGTGACGGCCCTCGGGCACCTGCCGCTCTTCACCTGAGCCTGGACGCGGCTGAACGGTCCGCTCCCTGGCCAGCCCGACGACCACTGAAGCGGCCGTTCCCGACTCCGGGAACGGCCGCTTCTGATGCGGTTTTGAGCTGAACTTTTAGAGTTCAGCCGAGCGGAGCGAGTACCAAAAAGTACGGTTTGGAGGAGATGGAAGGGATGCCGGGAACAGCGCCGACATCCCTTCCTGGGCAGAACGGACGCCCTGCAGGACGCCTGCCCGCTTCCTGGGCAGAACGGGAGGAGTGGCCAGCCGTGTCCGTTCACGACGATACGCCCTGCAGGACGCCTGCCCGCTTCCAGCCCCTCCCGACCGTCCTTGTTGGTGTGCCTGCCGCTCGGCCGAACTCTTGGAGTTCAGCTCAAAACCCGATCAGACGGCTGCTTCGCCTCCGACCTGCATGCGGAAGATGTACTTCGTCACTTCGGTCTGCAGGTTGTCGATCATCTCGTTGAACATGTTCGTCGCCTCGAACTTGTACTCGCTGAACGGGTCGCGCTGCCCGTAACTGCGCAGCCCGATGCCCTGACGCAGCACGTCCATGCCGTGCAGGTGCTCCTTCCAGTGCTGGTCCACCACCTGCAGCAGCACGTAGCGGGACACGCCGTTCAGCAGTTCCGGCCCGAGCTCCTCCTTGCGGGCGTCGAAGGCGTCCGCGACAGCCTCAATGACGCGGCGGTGCGCTTCGGCGGGCGCGAGGGTGCGCAGACCCTCGAAGTCGAAGGTCTCCAGGGCCGGGATGGCGTCCGTCAGGGCCGCGCGCAGCGCGTCGATGTCCCACGCCTCCGGGTCCGCTTCGAGCGGCAGATGCTCGGCGAGCTGGGCGTCCACCGAGTTCACGATCATGCCCTCGGTGCTCTCCTCGACGTCGGCGTCTGCGCCGAGCAGCACCTCGCGCCGCTGCGCGTAGATCGTCTCGCGCTGCTTGCTCATCACGTTGTCGAACTCCAGCAGCTGTTTGCGGGTGCTGAAGTTCCGGTCCTCGACGCGCGCCTGCGCCTTCTCGATGGCGCCCGTCACCATCCGGGCCTCGATCGGCTGGCTGTCGTCCATCCCGAGGCGGTCCATCATGGCGACCACGCGGTCGTTCGCGAAGAGACGCATCAGCTCGTCCTCGAACGACACGTAGAAGCGGCTGCTGCCCGGGTCGCCCTGACGGCCCGCACGGCCGCGCAGCTGGTTGTCGATGCGGCGCGACTCGTGCCGCTCGGTGCCCACGATGTGCAGGCCGCCCGCCGCGCGCACCTTCGCGCGGTCCGCTTCGGCGTGGTCGCGCGCCGCCTCGGCCTCCGCCACGAACTGCGGCGTCACGCCCGGCAGCAGCGCCCCCAGCGCCTGCGCGTTCCCGTCACGCCGCATGACGGACTTCACGAAGTTCTCGACGTTCTGGTCGTAGCGCGACAGACCCATCGCTTCGAGCCGTTCACCGAGCATGAATTCCGCGTTGCCGCCCAGCATGATGTCCGTCCCGCGGCCCGCCATGTTCGTCGCGATGGTCACCTGACCGCTGCGGCCCGCCTGCGCCACGATGCTCGCCTCCTGCGCCTCGTACTTGGCGTTCAGGACGTTGTGCGGGATGTTCGCCTGGTGCAGCAGGCGGCTCAGCAGTTCGCTGCTGTCGATGCTGACCGTCCCGATCAGGACGGGGCGGCCCGTGGCGTACATGTCGACCGTTTCCTTCACGACGGCCGCGTACTTCCCGGCGACGGTGCGGTAGATCAGGTCCTCGCTGTCCTGACGGATGACCGGCAGGTTCGTCGGGATGACCAGCACGTCGCTGCCGTAGATGTCGAGGAATTCCTTCTCCTCGGTCTTCGCGGTGCCGGTCATGCCGGAGAACTTGTTGTACAGCCGGAAGAAGTTCTGGTACGTGATCGTGGCGAGCGTCTGGTTCTCGTTCTCGATCTTCACGCCTTCCTTCGCCTCGATCGCCTGGTGCAGCCCCTCGCCGTACCGGCGGCCCGCCATGCTGCGTCCCGTGAACTCGTCGATGATGATGACTTCACCCTCGGGCGACACGATGTAGTCCGTGTCCTTGTGGTACAGGTCCTTCGCGCGGAGCGCCTGGGTGATCATGTGCGCCTTCTCCATGTTCTCCAGGCTGTACAGGTCGTCGATGCTGAGCAGCTTTTCCAGGCGCGTGATGCCCTGCTCGGTCAGGTGCACGCCCTTGCTCTTCTCGTCGATGGTGTAGTCCCCGGTCGGCTCCTCGCGCTTGCCCGGCTCGGCCGGCTCGCCGCGGTTCAATCGGCGCACGAGTTTCGCGATCACGAAGTACTGATCGGTCGCCTTCTCTGCCGCGCCGGAGATGATGAGCGGCGTTCTGGCCTCGTCGATCAGGATGCTGTCCACCTCGTCCACGATCGAGAAGTTCAGGGGCGTATCGGCGCGCAGCACGAGCTGGCCCGGGTCCTGTGCCATGTTGTCGCGCAGGTAGTCGAAGCCCAGTTCGGAGTTCGTGACGTACGTGATGTCGCACCCGTACGCCACCTGCCGCTGCTGCGGCGTCATGTCGCGCTGAATGAGGCCCACCGTGAGGCCCAGCGTGCGGAACAGCAGCCCCATCTCCTCGGCGCCCACGCGCGCGAGGTAGTCGTTCACCGTCACGAGGTGCGCGCCCTTGCCGCTCAGGGCGTTCAGGCACAGTGCCAGCGTCGCCACGAGCGTCTTGCCTTCACCGGTCCGCATCTCCGCGATGCGTCCGGCGTGCAGGGCCGCGCCGCCCACGAGCTGCACGTCGTAGTGCCGTTTGCCGATGCTGCGGCGGCCCGCCTCGCGGATCAGCGCGAACGCCTCGACGATCACGTCGTCCAGGCGTTCGCCGCCCTCCTGCACGCGGACTTTCAGGGCGCCGTAGGCGGCGGCGAGGTCCTCGACCTTTTTGGTTTCGTCTTCCAGGGCGTTGACCGGCTGGACGACGTTCTTGATGATGCGCTGCACGTCGCGCTGGTTGGTATCGAACATCTTGGTGAGGACACGGAACATAGTGCGGGCAGTATACCCCGCGAACAGTGAGCAACGGAGTTGAGTGCGGGGCACTCAGAGATGCTGAGGACGTGACGGCCCGCCGGACAGCCCGGCAGGCTCATGAACACGCCCGGAACCGCTCGCCGTGACCGGGCAGGCAGGGTACGACCATGCAGACCCGTGGTCCGGAGTACGGTGGGGGGTATGACGTTCGCGCTCGCCCTGCGGGGCTTCTGCATCGTGTGCTTTCTGGGCGCCGGCGTGCGTCATCTGGCCGACGTGTGGCAGGGCGGCTGGCTTCCGTACGGGTGCCGCTGTGGAGCAACGTGTTCTGGACGATGCTGGTGTTCCTCGACCCGCTGGCGGCCGTGCTGGTGGCGCTCCGTCCGAGGCTCGGCGCGGTGCTGGCGCTGCTGGTCATGGTGGCCGACGTGGCGATCAACAGCGACTGGGCGTGCCGTCTGGGGGCGAGTGGTGGCGTGGGGGCACTCGTCCTGCCCGCGCAGGCGTTCTTCCTGGGCGTCGTCCTGGCCGGGTTCCCGATGCTCCGGGCGCTTCAGCCGGACGCGAGGGGGGCGTAGGCGGTGGCGCCGTCGTCCAGGCCGTGCGCGAGACGGCCCGCGCGGATGGCGGCCGCTCCGGCGAGGGCGATCATGGCGCCGTTGTCGGTGTTGAGGCCCTTGCCGGGGAACACGACGCGCAGTTCCGTCTGCTGGAATGCTTCGCGCAGCGCCGTGTTCGCGGCGACGCCGCCCGACACGACGACGGTGCGGCGCCCCAGGTCGCGGGCGGCGCGGGTGGTGGTCTGCACGAGGCTCTTCACGGCGACGGCCTGGAAGCTCGCGGCGAGGTCCTCGGGTTTCGCGCCCGCGCGGTGCGCGAGGAGCGCGGCGGTCTTGAGGCCGCTGAAGCTGAACTCGTAGCCTTTCTGCCCGGCGAGCGGCACCTTGAACGGGACGGCTTTCGGGTCGCCGTGCCGCGCGGCCTCGCTGATGGCAGGACCGCCGGGGTAGCCGAGGCCCGCGAGGCGCGCGACCTTGTCGAACGCCTCTCCGGCCGCGTCGTCGCGGGTGGCGCCGACGAGGTCGTACTGGCCTTCTTTCGGCACGTCGAAGAGGTGCGTGTGCCCGCCGGACACGACGAGCGCGAGGTACGGCGGCTGCAGGTCGGCGTCGCTGGCGGCCGCGAAGATGTGCCCTTCGAGGTGGTGCGTCGCGTGGAAGGGGAGGTCCAGGCCCTGCGCGAGGCCCTTGCCGTACATGAGGCCCACGAGGAGCGCGCCGACGAGGCCGGGGCCGGACGTGGCGGCGACCGCGCCGAGGTCGTGGACGGTGACGTCCGCTTCCTTCAGGGCGTCCTGCATGACGGCGTCGATGCGCTCGACGTGTTCGCGGCTCGCCAGTTCCGGCATGACGCCGCCGTACGAGGCGTGCACGGTCTGTGACCAGACGCGGTTGGCGCGCACGGTGACGTGGCCGTCCGGGTGGAGTTCCGCGATGCCGACGCCGGTGTCGTCGCAGCTCGTGTCGATCCCGAGGATGAGGGTCATGCGAGCACCCACAGGGCGCGGCCCGTCTCGGCGTTGCTCGTCTGCGCGTCCGTCAGGGTGTCGTGGAGGGCCTGCGCGAGCTGCGGGTGGCGCGCCTGGAAGTCCGGCCAGCCGAGCAGGTGCAGGGCGGCGGGCGGGGTGGCGTCCGGGTCGGTGAGCAGGTCGTACAGGGCGTCCCAGTTGCGGCCGAAGTACGCGGGGAGCCGCAGGTCGCGCGCGAGGGCGCTCATGAGTTCGGCGCGGCCGTCCACGCGCGTCAGATCGAGCGTGAGGGGCGTGACGCCCGCCGCTTCGGCAAAGCGGGCGAGGTCGTCCGGGGCGGGCTGGATGCCGATGGGTGGGGGAGGGGTCATGGGCGGATTCTCCCGAAGGTGGCGTAGTGGTCGGCGGTGTAGTAGCACTCCGTTCCGGCCTGGGCGGGTGGGGTGGCGCACACGATGCGGCGCGCGCCCCGGTCGCTGCTGCCGGGCGTGCGGACGGTGTACTCGTGGTACGTGCCGCGTGGTCTGCGCGGCAGGGTGCCCTCGCGGTTCTGGAAGGTCACGCCGTCCCGCGCGTACGGGTACGGGCCGCCATTCAGGATGAGGCGGTACGTCTGCCGGGCCTGGGTGGGGAGCGTGCCGAGGGCGATCCAGGGGAGGCCGCTGGCCGGGTCGGTGCGCTCTGCACTGCCGGTCGTCGGGGTGGTGCGGGTGGAGGGTGCCGTGGTGCTCTGCCGGGCCTGGGTGGTCTGTGGGCGGGGAGAGCTCTGGGCGGTGCTGGCCTGACCGGGGGCGTGGCAGGCGGTCAGGGTGAGGAGGGCGGCCAGGAGTCCGCCGAGGCGGTGGCCGCGAGAGGGGACCTTCATGCGGTGCAGCTTAGCGCGGGGTGCGGGATCGGCGGAAAGGTGGGCTCACGTTCCGGGTCCGTTCACGTGTGAACGCTGACATGAACAGAGGGCACGCCAATGAGAGGTTTTTCACAACACGCGGGGGCAGGCGCACGCTAGAACCTGAAACGTTTCCACAATCCAGCCGTCCTGCCCACCCGGGCGAGGTCGTCCTGCCGCTCTGCCTTCCCACTGCCGGTGAATCCGGCCGACCCCACAAGGAGTGTCTATGCGTCCACTGCTTTCTGCTGCCGCCGTCCTCTCCACCGCTCTGCTGCTCGCGTCCTGCGGTCAGTCCGACCTGCAGGCGCAGGCTCCCCAGACCCAGGTTCCCCAAGCCCAGACCGCGCAGGCGGCTGCGCCCGTGCAGACGCAGGCGATCAGCGGCACCAACATCGACACCTGGAGAAAACAGGTGATCTACCTCGCGATGCCGGATCGTTTCAGCAATGGAAACGCTTCCAACGACAACCTCGGTCAGCCGAACTGCTACGACCCCGCCAACCCCACCAAATTCCACGGCGGCGACCTGCAGGGCCTGCGCAACAAACTCTCGTACATCAAGGACCTCGGCGCCACCACCCTCTGGATCACCCCCGTCTACAAACAGACCCCCATCAACAGCGGCGCTCCCGCCAGCTACGGCAACTGCGGCTACCACGGCTACTGGGCCGACTACACCAGCCCCGACGACACCGCCATCGAACCCAAACTCGGCACGTCCGCCGACCTCACCGGCCTCATCAGCGACCTGCACGCCGGCGGCATGAAATTCATGATGGACATGGTCGTCAACCACGCCGGGTACGGCGCGCGCGTCGTCACCCAGCAGCCCAGCTGGTTCCACAGCAACTGCACCGGCAACGACATCACCTGCCCGCTCGCAGGCCTCCCCGACTTCGCGCAGGAAAACGCCACCGTCGCCGCGTACCTCACCAACCTCAGCAAGACCTGGACGAGCACCTACGCCATCGACGCGATCCGCATGGACACCGCCAAACACGCGCCCCTCACGTACTGGCAGAACAGCTGGGTGCCCGGCGTCCTCGCCGCCCGCCCCAACACCTTCCTGCTCGCCGAAGCGTTCCTCGACAGCAGCGCCTCGCAGCTCAAACCGTTCCTCGACGCGGGCTTCGACAGCACCTTCGGCTTCCCCACCCGCACCGCCCTCGTGAACAGCATCGGCAAGGCCGGCAGCCTCGACACGCTCGCCGCGAAGGTGCAGGACACCGTCGGCACGCTCGGCCTCGACCGCGCGCTGCTGCAGGTCAACCTGCTCGACAACCACGACGTGCAGCGCTTCGTGAACGAACCCGGCATCAGCGTCGCCGAGACCGACATCCGCGCCCGCTACCGCCTCGCGCTCGGCGCCCTGATGACGCTGCCCGGCATTCCGCAGCTGTACGCCGGTGACGAACTCGGCGTGTACGGCGGCAACGACCCCGACAACCGCAAGGACATGCCCTCCTGGGCCTGGACCGACACGGGCCGCAGCACCGCCCAGAGCGGCTACCTCGCGGGCGGCGGCACCCCCAAGACCACCTACGACCTCGCCAAGAAACTCATCGGTATCCGCACCGCCAACGAGGGCCTCTGGAAAGGCATGTACGCCGAGATGTGGCGCCCCAACGGCGGCCAGAACGCCATGGCGTACTACCGTGGCAGCGGCACCAGCCGGATGGTCGTCGTCCTGAACCTCTCCGACACCACCGCCAACCTCCCCCTCGACATCCAGGCGAACACCGCCATTCCCGCCGCCGACCGCACGTACCTCGCGAACGGCAAGACCTTCACCGACCAGCTCGGCGCTGGCGCACCCGCCACCGCTACCGTCTCCGGCGGCAAGCTGAACGTGAGCGTCCCCGCCAAGACGCTCGCCATCTACCGCGCGAACTGATCCGGTTTTGGTCCGGTTGCAGGGATGCCGGAAGGAGCACCGGCATCCCCTCGGTCTCCTCCAGACCGGACCTGTCGCTGCTCGCCTCGCCCGGCTGACCTCCAGCGCTTCAGCCCGACAGGGAACGCCCTGCCGTCTCCGGCGCGAACCGCTGTTTCCGTAACCATCCTTCCAGGGCTGGCCCAAGTCGGGTCAGCCCCTTGTACTGCCGCTGTTCGGGCGTCATGCCGCCCAGGGCCGCCGCGAGCGCCGCCGCGCGCTCCGCCGTGAGCGCGTCCCGCAGCGGCGTCAGGTACGTCCGGATGGTGAAGAGCGCCCCGCTCCCCTCCGGGACGGGGTGCAGCGTCTGCCGTTCCACCCGCAGGAACACGCCGCCCAGGTCGGCGGGCACGCCCTCGTTCCCGTCCGGCCCGCTGCACTCCGGCGGGAGATCCGGGTGATGGTCGAGCCGCCCGGACGGCGTGACGCCCCACACGAACCGCACGAACGGCCCGCGCGTCACGAGCGCCTGCACCAGCCGAGGCGCGGACGCCAGCAGCGGCCCCGCGCCCGCCACCGGCGCATGCACCTGCGTGAACGGCCGCCCGATCTTGTCGAGCGGCGCCCACTTCTCCGGCAGCAGCACGTGCAGCGCCGCCAGATGATCCGCGCCCGTCACCGGGTCCACCGCCAGGACGCTCAGGTCCTCCTGCACGTTCATCGCCAGGAAATCCAGCGCGTCCAGCGGCTCCACGTCCCCCACCACGGCCGACAGCGGACCGCGGAAGCGCCGCAGGTCCTCCAGCGTCCCGCGGTCCACGTCCAGCACGCCCGCCCAGCCGAGCGCGGCGTTGCTCAGCACCCGCCCGTCCCACGACAGCACCCCGCCCGAATCGCGCGCCGCCTGCTCCGCCACGCGCCGCAGGACGCCCGCCCGCAGCTCCGGGCGCAGGCCCGCCAGCACGTACGACCGCTGCAGCTGCGCCCGCGCCGCGACCTTCTCCGTCAGGAACGCCGCGTACTGCCGGTCGAACGCGAACGTGTGCGTCTCCGTGCGGCCATCCACCGGCTGCACGCCCAGCCGGAACATCCCGGCCGCGACGGAATACACGCCACTCAGGTACGGATGATACGAAGCGGGAGGACGGTCTGAAAACACCACGCCAGTATGCCGCCCGCCCGCGCACCGCCGCGACGCCCGGCACTTGAGATAAACTGCGGGCCGGTCGCGGTGACTGGCGTAACGTGGACACCACGGGGAAGCCGCGAGAATACCTTTGGCCGCACGCCTGGGCCGGACGCCGGGACACGGATGCCCGGCGGCTGGAGGAACGAACATGGCGAAACGCGCATTACTTTCAGTGTCAGACAAGTCGGGCGTGGTGGACTTCGCGCGCGCCCTCACGAACGCCGGGTGGGAAGTCCTCAGCACCGGGGGCACCCTGCAGGCCCTGCACGCCGCGGGCGTCCCCGCCACCAGCGTCGCGGACGTGACGGGCTTCCCCGAGATCATGGACGGCCGCGTCAAGACGCTGCACCCCAGCATTCACGGCGGCATCCTCGCCCGGCGCGACGAGGCCAACGCGGGCGCGCACCTCGCGGAACTCGCGCAGCACGACATTCAGCCCATCGATCTGGTGTGCGTGAACCTGTATCCGTTCCGGGAGACGGTCGCGGGCGGCGCGGACCACGAGACGGTCATCGAGAACATCGACATCGGCGGCCCCGCCATGATCCGCGCCGCCGCCAAGAACCACGCCAGCGTCCTGATCCTCGTGGACCCCGCCGACTACCCGCTCGCGCTGCAGGACACCGTGAGCATCCAGGACCGTCAGCGGCTCGCCGCGAAAGCGTACGCGCACACCGCCGCGTACGACGCCGCCATCGCCGCGCACCTCACGGACGCCGAGGCCCTGCCGCCCGCCCTGACGCTGGAACTCACGCAGCTGCAGGGCGTGTCGCTGCGTTACGGCGAGAACCCGCACCAGCCCGGCACCGTGTACCGCATCGGGAACGAACGCGGCCCCGTGCTGGACGCCGCCGTCCTGAGCGGCAAACCCATGAGCTTCAACAACTACGGCGACACGGACGCCGCGTGGGCGCTCGTGCAGGAGTTCCCGGCGGACGTGGCCGCCTGCGTGTGCGTCAAGCACGCCAACCCCTGCGGCGTGGCGCTCGGCGCGACCGCACAGGAGGCCTGGGAGCGCGCCCGTGACGCCGACACCCTCAGCGTGTTCGGCGGCATCGTGGCCCTCAACCGGCCCGTGGACCTCGCCACGGCACAGGCGATGCGCGGCACCTTCCTCGAAGTGCTGATCGCGCCCGAGGTGAGCGCCGACGCCCTCGCATGGTTCCAGGCCAAGAAGCCCGATCTGCGCGTCCTGACCGCCGGTCCCTCCCGCTTCTCCGGCACCGAGTACCGCCCCCTGCAGGGCGGCCTGCTCGCCCAGGCCCGCGACCTGCGTACCTGGGACGACCTGTGCCCGGAAGTCGTCACGGAACGCCAGCCGACCGAGCAGGAATGGCAGGACCTCGCCTTCGCGTGGCGCGTCACCAAGCACGCCCGCAGCAACAACGTCGTCCTCGCGCGGGACGGCCGCACGGTCGGCCTCGGGGCGGGCGCCGTGAGCCGCATCTGGGCGGCCGAGCGCGCCGTGCAGAACGCCGCCGGGAACGCCCAGGGAGCCGTCATGGCGTCCGAGGCGTTCTTCCCGTACGACGACGTGGTGCGCCTGAGCGCCTCGGCGGGCGTCGTGGCGGTCCTGCAGCCGGGCGGCGCGAAACGCGACCCGGAAGTGATCGCGGCCGCGAACGAACTCGGCGTGAGCATGATCTTCACCGGGAGCCGCCATTTCCGCCACTGACCCCGGCCCGCCCGGACCCCGCCTGCTGCTCGGCAGGCCGCTCGCGGACCGCGTCACGCGCGAAGTCCGGGACGGCATCGCCGAGCGGCACCTGCACCCCCTCATGGTGGCCGTCGTCGCGTCCGACGACCCCGCCACCGGCGTGTACGTGCAGTCCAAGGTGCGTCAGGCCGCGCGGCTCGGCGTGACCCTGCAGGTCCTCGACCTCGGGGCGCGCATCACGCAGGCGGACCTGCACCGCGAACTCGAACGCCTGTCCGCCGACGACGCCGTGCACGGCATCGTGCTCGAACTGCCGCTCGCGCCGGGCCTCGACGCGGACCTCGCCAGCCTGCACATGGCGCCCGCCAAGGACGTGGAAGGCCTCACGCCCGCCAACCTCGCCCTCGTCGCCGCCGGACGCGAACCCGAGGCGCTCCTGCCGCCCACGCCGCGCAGCATCCGCTTCCTGCTGCGCGAGGTGCTGGACCTGCAGGGCGCCCGCGTCGCCATCATCGGGCCGGGCCGCACGGTGGGCCGCCCCCTCACGTGGATGCTCAACAACCGTGGCGCGACCGTCACGCTCCTCAACATGCACTCGCGTGACCTGACCGCCATCCTCGCGCCGCAGGACGCCGTGGTCGTCGCCGTGGGCCGCGCCGGACTCCTGCGCGCCGAGCACCTGCACGCCGCTCAGGTCGTGGTGGACGCCGGCATCAACGTCACCGCGAGCGGCGTGGTCGGGGACGCCGCGCCGGACGTCGCGCCGCTCGTGCGCGCCATCACGCCCGTCCCGGGCGGCGTCGGGCCGCTCACCAGCGCCCTGATGTTCCAGAACCTGCTGCGCGCCATCCGCCTGCAGCGCGGCGAACAGGTCGAGTAGAGTCCCCACACCACAGGGAGGCAGGCCCACCGGTTTCCAGGTGGGCCTGCCTTCACATTGCCTTCTTCAGAGCTTGACGGTTTCGTTCGTGCCCATGTCCGTGGCGGGCTTGCCGGTCAGGGCGGCGCGCGCCATCTGGAACAGGCCCTTCACCTTGCCGTCCCCCTCCCAGAACTCCGCGCCGGTCGCGTCGACGTGGATGAGCTGCACGTTGGGGTCGTCGATGCCGCCCTCGAAGTACGCCTTGTAGAAGTCCGACCACAGCTGCTCCAGCTTGGCGCGGTCCTCCACCAGTTCCGCCTTGCCGGACACGCTCACGTACGTGCTCTTGCCGGTGTCGGCGTAGCTGACGTTCACGCGCGGGTTGCCCTTGATGTCCGCCACGGACCCGCTGTCCTTCGCGCCGATGAACCAGATGTCCCCGTCGAACTCGGTCTCCTGGGTGGTCATGGGGCGCGCGTGCAGGTGCCCCTCGCTGTTCGTGGTGGTGAGCAGCGCGAACTTGATGTCCTTGATGATCGCAGCGATGCGCGCGATGCTCTCTTCCCGGGTCATGTTGTCACTCATGACCCGATCCTGACGTGCCTGCAGACCGTGATCTGAGAGCGATCTTACCGGGTGAAGGCCCCCTTCAGGCTCAATGGGGAAAACGTCAGCGCACGCTGCGGATGTTCCGCACGAGGATCACGCCCAGCAGGAAGCACGCGGCCGCGATGCCGAACACGATGAAGTACCCCATGTTCAGGAAGTCGTGCGTACGGCCGTACGCGTTGCCCCAGTCGAGCAGGAAGCCCTGCGGGGCGCTCGACAGCTGCGGCGCGACGAACGCCACATGCCACAACCCCATGTCGCGCGCGTACGTCGCGCGGCTCGGCATGGCGTCCGACCCGAGCGCCCAGTCCACGCTCACGAACGCCCCGTACCCCAGCCCGAACGCGAGCGCCAGCGCCAGCGCCGCCACGAAGTTCGGCGCGAACAGCAGCGACAGGGCCGCCGCCGCCATCACGGTGCCCGCCACGTAGATGATCGGCTTGCGGCCGACACGGTCACTGAGCCGCCCGCCCACGATGGCGCTCACGATGCTGCCCACGATGATGCACGCCAGCATGATGCTCGTGGCGGTGCCGGGATGCTTCTGGCCCAGCACGTCGCCCGTGTAGTACTGCAGGAACGGCTGCACGCTGTACTGCCCGAGACTGAACAGCATCCGCGTGATGAACACCCACAGGAACGGCTGGTACAGGAACACCGTCATCAGCCGCTCCCCGATCATCGGGTGAGGCGTCATGCTGAGCGTCCCGCGCCGGTCCAGCACGCCCGCCACGACCACGGCCACCACCACCAGCACCGGCAGCGCGAACGCCATCCACAGCGAGAAGCCCGGCACGGCCTGCGCGAGCAGCAGGTACGCGCCCCCCAGCACCGCCACCACCGCCGCCGCACGCCCGACGGACCCCAGGAACCAGCGGGCGTGATTGCCGGGCTGCGGCGTCAGCGGCGGCTCCGGCACCTGCCGCAGCGTGATGGCGGCGCTGCCCACCAGCACCACCCCGATCAGCACGTACGACACGGCGGACGGCAGGCCCAGCTGCCCCAGCCCGAACGCCAGCAGCGCCCCCACCAGCTGCCCGATGGCCTGCAACTGCCCCATCACGCCGCTGTACCGCCCCCGGTCCTGCTGCGGCACGAGTTCCGGAATGAGCGCGCTGTACGGTGAGGTGGCCGTGTTGTTGCCCGCCTGCACGAACAGATACCCCAACAGATACACCCAGAAGCCGCCCAGTCCGCCGAGCGCCTGCGACGCGAACAGCATCACGGCGAGCCCCACCACGTTGATGGCGACGCCCCAGCGCAGGAACGCGAGCCGCTTCCCGACCCGGTCGCTGAGCGTCCCGATCAGGGGCGGCAGCACCAGCGCCATCACCGCGCCGATCCCCACCACCAGCCCCATGAACGTCCCCTTGCGGTCCTCGCCCACGAACTTCAGCACGTCGGCGGGCAGCAGGATCAGCAGCAGCAGCAGCCAGTGGAACGCCGACCCGCTCCAGAAGCTCGACAGGGCCCAGGGGCTGATCCTCAGCGGAGGGGACGGAAATGGCGTGGTCGTGGTCATATGCGCCGAGTATCGCATGCCCTCACGTCCCCCCAGACCACGCCTGCGCCCGCCACGGACGCGGTCCCGCCGACCACGTCCGCCCTCCGTCTCCGGGCCGGGTCGTCCCTCCGGTGCGGGTCAGTGCGTGACGGGCCGCGTTTCGTCACCGCTCAGCGTATCGTTCGCGGAGGTGTGCAGCACGACGCGGTTCCGGCCGGACTGCTTCGCGCGGTACATCGCCTGATCCGCCCGCGCCACGAGCGCCTCCAGCCGGTCGCCACGCCGGTACTCCGCCACGCCGAAACTCGCGGTGACGGTCCGGTGAGGCAGGAAGCGTTCCTCCTCGATGCGGGCACGCAGGCGTTCGGCGATACGGGCCGCGCGTTCCAGGGACGCGCCCGGCAGCACCAGCACGAACTCCTCGCCGCCCCAGCGTCCCGCGAGATCCCGGTCCCGCACGAAGGACTTCAGCACGTCCGCCACGCCGCACAGCACGGTGTCGCCGCTCGCGTGCCCGAAGGTGTCGTTCACGCTCTTGAAGTGATCCACGTCCAGCAGCACCAGACTGAAGGTCGTGACGGGAATGCGGGCGCTGGCCGTGTCGGCCCGGTCGTCCAGCAGGTCGTCCATCAGCTGCTCGATCCGGCCGTACAGGCTGCGGCGGTTGTCGAGGCCCGTCAGGTGATCGATGTTCGACAGGTACTCCATCTGCTGACTCATGGCTTCCGACTGCCCCAGCGCTTCCCGCGTCCATGCGGCGCTGAACACCAGGGAAAGCACCGCCGCCACCATCAGGACCGTGATCAGCTGCTGCATCCGTTCGACCGGCCCGAGCTGCCCGGTCAGGGTGAGCACCAGGGGCGACACGGCGTACAGCGCGAGCAGTCCGGTGAGCGCGGTGAGGGCCTGACGGGGCCGGAAGCGCAGGCACGCGGCCATGCCCGCCAGCACCACCAGCAGCGCCACGAACATCTGCAGCCACGCGTCGAACTGCGCCGGGAACGCGAGGCGGTACACGAGGGCGGCGGCGGTCGCCCCGAGAATCAGCCAGGCCGGGCCACGCTCGCTGCTGGCGCGCGACGAGCCCGCCAGCCACTGCGTCAGGTACCCGAGCAGCAGGACGGCAAGCAACAGCGGGACGTACAGCAGCAGCAGGTTGTCGCGCTGGTACAGCAGCGCGTACAGCCACAGCAGGATCAGTGTGGGAACGCCGATCGCCAGCGTGATCAGGGACGTGCGGCGGCGCGCGAGCGGCAGGTCGGGACCGACCTGCTCCTGGGGCGGCTGGAGGGTCCAGGGGGGTCTGCTCATGGCCTCGTCGTCACGGGTATCAAGTGAACTCCGGCGGAATTCAGGTGCGGGGGATCTGCGGCTCGGAGGCCCTGAAGGCGCGGCATGGGGAGGAACAGGCGGCCGGAACGCGCGGAAGGCTGGAGTCCACGCGGTGCCGGGCGACCCGGAGGGCCGGATCACCCCCCGATCTTAACAGAAGCGTCAGGTTCGCTCATCTTCGCGGCGTGCGGACGTGCCGACCGCGAGAAGTCCCGCAGTGACGCGCTCACCCATACGCTACCCTGCCTGCAATGCCGCCCACCGTCCGGCTCCCGACCCACCTGCAGGACGCCGTCTGGCAGCACGTCCAGCGTGCCCTGCCGAACGAGAGTGTCGGCGTGTTCGGCGCGCGCTCCGCCCCGCCGGACGCGGAAGAGGACGCCTTCGACCTGCGCGCCTTCTACCCCCTGCGGAACATCGCGCCGGACCCGTCCCGTACGTACCTCGCCGACCCGGCCGGACTGCTGCGCGCCCTGCGCGCCATGCAGCAGGACGGCCTGACGCTGGGCGGCATCTATCACAGCCACCCGCACGGCCCTGCCCGTCCCAGCCGCACCGACCTCAACCTCGCGCAGTACCGCGTGCCGTACCTGATCGCCGACCCGGAACGCCGCGAACTGCGCGCCTACCTGCTGCCCGAGAATCTCGAACTGCCGCTCGACCTGAGCTGACGCGGTGTGGATCCGGTGACCGGGATGCCGGGGACAGCGAAGGCATTCCTCCCCGGGCAGACCAGCGCACTGGTACAGTTCCGCAGGGGGAATGATTGCCTGCTTCCGTGTCCTCCAGACCGGACTGTCAGACAGAACTGTTGGTGCTCGCTTCGCCCGGCGGAACGCGAAGCCGCGAAGTCGGCGTCCGGCTGCGGGCATCAGAACCGTGTGAACCGGTCCGGCAGCACCGCCTGCTGGTAAGGGTTCGGGCGACCCTGTGTTTCCACGGGGTCGCCCGAACGGGAGCGGCTTCAGCCGTGCCCGGTGCCCACCCACACGAGCAAGGCGATCAGCACGAGGTCCAGCATGACGCTGCCGGGCCGCCACGCCTGACTGGAACGGCGGGCGCGCCACACCTGCACGCCGACCCGCGCGGCCAGCAGGGCCGCGACCATCCACACGGGCGGGCGGGCCACGCCGAGCAGCGGCAGGATCAGCAGCACGCCGATCAACCCCAGCAGCCCCAGGCTCAGGACGGTCGGGAGGTCCGGGCCGGGCCGGGCCGGGGGCCTCGTCAAGCGCGCTCCAGTTCCAGGATCAGCACGCCGTTCGGCGCGAGGTTCAGCAGCAGGCGCTGCGGCTGGCCGTGCGACTCCTCGGCGCGCGTGTGCAGGTCATGCTGCAGTGTCCCAAACCCGCCGTACACGCCCGCGTCCGAGTCGAGCAGCACCCGGTACTGCCCGGCCTGCGGGACGCCCACGCTGTAGTTCTCACGGTACACGGGCGTGAGGTTCGCGACGACCAGCAGCCACGCGTCCGTATGCGGGTCGCGGCGCACGAAGGCGTACACGCTGCTGTCCCGGTCGTCGCCCGCCACCCACTGCAGGCCCTCCGGGCGGTGATCGCCGCGGTGCATGGCCGGGTGCTGGCTGTACAGTCGGTTCAGGTCACGCAGCCAGTCGTGCACGCCGCGGTGCTCCGGGTAATCCAGAACGTACCAGGGGAGGCCCTCGTCGTGGTTCCACTCGGTGCGCTGCGCGAACTCCTGCCCCATGAACAGCAGTTTCTTGCCGGGCAGCGTCCACTGCAGGCCCAGGAAGCTGCGCAGGCCCGCGCGCTGCGCGTACCAGTCGCCCGGCAGTTTGTTCACGAGGCTCTGCTTGAGGTGCACCACCTCGTCGTGCGACACGGCCAGCATGAAGCGTTCCGTGTTGCGATACACGTCGAAAAACGTGATCTTGTGGTGGTTGTACTTGCGGTAGATGGGGTCTTCCTCGAAGTACGCGAGCGTGTCGTTCATCCAGCCCATCGCCCACTTGTAGTCGAAGTCCAGGCCTTCAGGAGCGGTCACGCCGGGGAAGTTCGTGCTCTCCTCGGCCACCATGATCGCGCCGGGCGCGCGGTGGTGCACCACGTCGTTCAGTCGCTTGAAGAACGCGATGGCTTCCAGGTTCTCCTGCCCGCCGTAGATGTTCGGGATCCACTGCCCGTCCGGGCGGGAGAAGTTCAGGTACAGCATGGACGCGACGGCGTCCACCCGCAGCCCGTCGATGTGGTAGTCCTCCAGCCACTTGAGGGCCGAGCCGATCAGGAACATCACGACCTCGTTGCGGCCGTAATCGAAGACGTACGTGTTCCAGTCCGGGTGGAAGCCCTTGCGGGGGTCGGCGTACTCGTACAGCGCCTCGCCGTCCCAGCGCGCGAGGCCCACCTCGTCCGTCGGGAAGTGCCCCGGCACCCAGTCGAGCAGCACGCCGATCCCGCGCGCGTGCAGGGTGTCCACCAGGAACTTGAAGTCCTCCGGCGTCCCGAAGCGCGCGCTGGGCGCGTAGTAGCCGGTCACCTGGTAACCCCACGAGCCGTCGAAGGGGTGCTCCATCACGCCCATCAGTTCCACGTGCGTGTACCCGAGGTCCTGCACGTAGTCGGCGATGCGCGGCGCGAGGTCGCGGTAGTTCATGAACCAGTTGTGCTCGTCGCGCATCCACGACCCGAGGTGCAGTTCGTACACGCTGATGGGTCGTTCGGGCCCCTGGTCGCGGCTGCCCATCCAGGCGTCGTCCTGCCACGTGTACGGCTGGTCCTGCCACACGACGCTGGCGGTCTTGGGGCGCAGTTCGCTCGTCCGGGCGTACGGGTCGGCCTTCCAGGTGGTCTGGTTGTCGCGGCCCGTCACGGCGTACTTGTACGTCTGGCCGTGTCGAGCGCCCTGCACGAAGGCCGTCCAGAAGCCCCACCCGCCCTCGGCGTGCTGCATGGGGGTCTCGAAGGCGCTCCAGCCGTTGAAGTCTCCGACCACGGCGACGTGCTGCGCGTTGGGGGCCCACACGGTGAAGCGCACGCCGTCCACGCCGTCCTGCGTGACGACGTGCGCTCCGAGCAGCTGGTCGGGCCGCACCAGATCGGCGTTGTTCAGTTTGGCCAGGTATTCGCCCGACAGCGGTAAGGTGAACGTCATGGACCCAGCTTAGAGGAAGGGTACGGGCCTACCGCGCAAGTCCGAAGGTTTGCGGAAGGTGGCGACCCGCGTTCAGGCGGGCTGAACCGCGCCGAGCACCTGCTCGCGGAAGCGGCGCAGGACGGCCATGCCCACCTCGCCGCTCTTTTCCGGGTGGAACTGCGTGGCGTGGACGTTGCCCTGACTGATCACCGACCAGAACGGCACGCCGTACTCGGTGATGGCGCCCGCCTCGACGTCCACCGTGATCGGCACGTAGTAGCTGTGCACGAAGTACGCGTACGCCGGGCAGAACAGGTTGCGGAGCAGCGCGGAGTCCCCGACCTTGTCGACGCTGTTCCAGCCCATGTGCGGGACCTTCTGCGCGCCGGGCGCGGGCGTGAAGCGCAGCACCTGGCCGGGGATCAGGCCGAGGCCCTGCACGCCGGGCGCTTCCTCGGACCCGTCGAGGAGCATCTGCATGCCGACGCAGATCCCGAAGACCGGTTCGCCCGACGCGGCTGCCGCGAGGATCGGGGCGCGGAAGCCGCTCGCGTCGAAGGCCTCCATCACCTGCCGGAAGTGCCCCTGGCCCGGCACGACGAAGCCGCGCGTGCCGCCCAGCTCGTGCGGGCTGGACACGACGCGCGTGTCGATGCCGGCCCGCACGAGCGCCTTGTGGCAGCTGTGCACGTTGCCGCCGCCGTAATCGAGGAGCGCGACGGGCAGCGGACCGTCCTGCGGCGTCACAGCAGTCCCTTGGTGCTGGGCAGGCCCGAGCCGGTCACGGCGACCGCGTCGCGCAGGGCACGAGCGAAGGCCTTCATGATCGCCTCGATGACGTGGTGCGCCTCGCGGCCCGCCAGGAGCCGCACGTGCAGCGTCACGCCCGCGTGGTTGCACAGGCCGCGCAGGAATTCCCGCAGGTGGTAGTGGCTGAACGACCCGGCCATGCCCCACACGTGCAGGCGTTCCGGTTCGAAGGCGAGGTGGGCGCGGCCCGACAGGTCCACCACGACGTGCGCGAGCGTCTCGTCCATCGGCACGAACTGGCTCCCGTACCGTTCGATGCCGACCCGGTCGCCCAGGGCGCGGCTGAGCGCCTGCCCGACCGTGATGCCGACATCCTCGGCCAGGTGGTGCGGTTCGATGTGCAGGTCGCCGGTCGCCTGCACGTTCAGGCCCAGCCGACCGTGCCGCGCGAGCTGGTCGAGCATGTGGTCGAGAAAGCCGTGCCCGGTCGAGATGCCGCCCGGCACGGCGGCGTCCAGGTCCAGGGTGATACGGATGTCGGTCTCGTGGGTGTGGCGGTGAACCTCGGCTCGGCGCTGCTGGCTGGTCATCGCCGGGCAGTGTAGCCCATCCCCGGCGGCCCTTCTGGGAGGTGGTCTGCATTGCCCCGCCCGATTCCGCCCCCCAGGTCGCGCGGCCCGTGAAGGCCGCGTCTGCCCCCCCCGCCTGGGGGAGCGCCGGGAGAGGCTGTAAAGAAGCTCATGGCGGAACGCCCGCCGCATGCCCGAAAGTGCGGGCGATGAACTCCAAGACCTGGCTGGCCCCGCTCGTGTTCCTCTCGCTCCCGCTGGCCCTGGCGCAGTCCGCCCCGACCCTGACGGTCGGTCTGGCGCTCGACTCGGGCGGCAAGAACGACCGCAGCTTCAACCAGTCCGCCTGGGAGGGCGCGCAGCGGGCCGCGCGTGACCTGGGCGTGAAGGTCAAGCTGTTCGAGCCGAAAGCCGACGCGAAGGGCGTCCTGTCGCGCGGCGCGGAACCGCTCGCGAGCGCCGGGGCGGGCCTCGTGATCGGCGTGGGTTTCTCCAACAAGGACAGCGTCGAGGCGGCCGCCGCGAACCATCCGGGCACGAAGTTCGCGGTGATCGACGACCTGCCGCAGGGGCAGAACACGGTCGGTCTGCGCTTCCGTGAGCAGGAGGGCTCCTTCCTGGTGGGGTACATCGCGGCCGTGTCGAGCAGCACCGGTGTCGTGGGCTTCGTGGGCGGGCAGGACGTGCCGATCATCCACAAGTTCCAGGCGGGGTACACGGCGGGCGTGAAGTTCTACTGCCCGAAGTGCAAGGTCGTCGTCTCGTACACCGGCAAGACGCCCGCGGCGTGGAACGATCCGGCCAAGGCGTCTCAGCTCGCGGCGGCCATGCAGGCGCAAGGCGCCGACGTGATCTTCGCGGCGGCCGGAGCGAGCAACAGCGGCGTGGTGGAGCGCGTGAACAGCGCCCAGTGCCTGCGCGCCAGCGCCCTCCCGGCGGGCGTGACGTTCCACACCGACAACTTCTCGGCCATCCCCAAGAGCCCCGCGTACCAGCTGGCCTGCAAGGGCGAGAGCCGCCCGACCTTCTTCATCGGCGTGGACAGCAACCAGAACTACCTCGGTGACGACGACAAGACGCCCTCGACCCTCAACCACGGCCTCACCAGCATGGTCAAACGCGTCGACAACGCCGTGTACAGCATCGTGCGCGACGTCGTGAAGGGCAAACCCTGGCGTCCCGGCGACCAGAGCTTCGGCCTGCAGAACAACGGCGTCGGTTTCGCGCTCGACAGCTACAACCGCGCCCTGATCACCCCGGCCCTCGAAGCGAACCTCAAGAAGGTCGCCAACCTCATCGTCTTCAACACCGTCAAGGTCCCCTCCCAGTAAGTCCCGCGTTCCGGGCCGCGCGGCCGGATCACGCTCCGGGGTGTGGGGGGGGGCGGCCCGTCTGTCCTTCCCGCACGGCCTTCCCGAGGCGTCCGGCGGCGACGAGCAGCACGTCCCAGACGCTCGAGAAGGGTGGGGCGTAGGCGAGGTCCATCTCGGCGAGGTCGTGCACCCGGCCGCGTGAGTGCAGCAGGGCCGCGATGACGTCGACGCGTTTCACGGCGTCGCCGACGCCCACGAACTGGGCGCCGAGCAGGCGGCCCGACCCGCGCTCGGCGGTGAGGCGCACGTGCAGGTCGTGTGCGTCCCGCATGTACCCGGCGTGGTCGCGGCTGCTGAGGTCCACGCTCACCGCGTCCAGCCCGGCGGCGTCCGCCTCGTCCTGCGTGAGGCCGGTGCGGGCCACGCTGCGGTCGAACACCCGGAAGATGGCCGTGCCGACCACGCCGGGAAAGCGGGCGTCCCCGCCGACCATGTTGACGCCCGCGACGCGGCCCATGCGGTTCGCGGCGAGGCCGAGCGGGAGGTGTACGCGGCGGCGCGTGACTCGGTGAGTGACCTCGCACACGTCCCCGGCTGCCCAGATGCCGTCCACGTTCGTGCGCTGGCGGGCGTCCACGCTCACGGCGCCGCTGCGGCCCAGGCGCACGCCGGCCGCGCGGGCGAGGTCGGTGCTGGGCCGCACGCCGACCGCCACAATCACGAGGTCGGCGCTCACCGGGCCGTCCTGCGTCTCGACGCCCGTCACCCGTCCGGCGCGCGTGTGGAGGCCCCGGACCTGCGTGCCGGTGCGGAGGTCGACGCCCGCGTCCCGGAGGGTCTGGCCGACGAGGTCGCGGTACGCGGGGTCGAGGGCGCGGCCTGCGACCTGCCCGGCGTGTTCGAGGAGCGTGACGTGCAGGCCGCGCCGCGTGAGGCTCTCGGCGACCTCCAGGCCGATGTAGCCGCCGCCGACGATGACGGCGCGCCGCGCGCCGCGCTGCAGGTCGGCCTCAATGGCCTGACCGTCGGGAATGTCGCGCAGGACGTGCACGCCCGCCACGTCCCTGGCGGCCCAGTCGGGGCGTGCGGCGTGCACGCCGGTCGCGAGGAGCAGCTGGTCGTACGGTTCGGTGCGGGTACGGCCGGTGTCGCGGTCGTGGACGCGGACGGTGCGGGCGGCGGCGTCCACGCCGGTCACGTCGTGGCGCAGGTGGACGTCGATGCCCTGGTCCTGCATCTGTTCGGGGGTGCGGGCGACGAGGACGCCGAAGTCTCCGGGGTCGCCGCGCGTGTCGCGGGAGAGGACGTAGGGGAGGCCGCAGGCGCCGTAGCTGATCCAGTCGCTGCGTTCGAGGACGGTGATCCGGGCGTGCGGGTCGTGTCTTCTGGCGCGGCTGGCCGCGCTCATGCCTGCGGCGACGCCGCCCACCACGAGGATTCGCATGCCTCAGGCTAGCGCGGCGGGGGCGGTACGCCTGATGGCTTATTTTTCCCGGCTGTTATTGCGCCGCTGATTTTTACCGGGTAAAATACCGACATGAACGCACCCACCTACACGGCCTTCGCCGACCACGACCGCCTCCGCACCGGCACCCTGCAGGACGCCCTGAGCGCCGCCTGGGAGCACGCCCAGCGGCGCCCGCACGCCAGCATCGTCATCTTCGACGACGCGACCGGCCAGCACCGCGACCACGACCTGGGCGGCACCCTGCAGGCCACCCTGGACCGCGCCCGGCCCGAACCCGCCACCACCCCCGGCCCCGGCCGCCCGAAACTGGGCGTGGTGTCGCGCGAGGTGTCGCTCCTCCCGCGCCACTGGGCGTGGCTGGAACAGGGACGCGGCGGGGCGTCCGCCACCCTGCGCCGATTGATCGACGAGGCGCGCCGTGCCGACCCGGAAGGCGAACGCCGCCGCCAGACCACCGAGGCCGCCGGACGCTTCATGACCGTCCTCGCCGGTCACCTGCCCGGCTACGAGGAAGCGTCCCGCGCCCTGTACGCGGGCGACACGGACCGGCTGTACGCTCAGATCCGCGACTGGCCGGACAGCGTGCAGGCGCACCTGCTGTACCTGCTCGACCCGCCCTTCCAGCTGCAGGGCTGACCGGCGTCCGGGGCGGGCGTCAGCCACACCACGTTACGTCCGGGGCGTAGCGCGCTAGACTGCCCGCGTGACCGCCGCTCCAGCCCCCGCCGCCCTGCACGTCCTCAAGACGGTGTTCGGCTACGACCAGTTCCGCGCGCCGCAGGACCAGATCGTCCAGCACATCACCGGCGGCGGCAGCGCCCTCGTGCTCATGCCCACCGGCGGCGGCAAGAGCCTGTGCTACCAGATCCCGTCCCTGCTGCGCCCCGGCGTCGGCGTGGTCGTCAGCCCCCTGATCGCCCTCATGAAGGACCAGGTGGACGCCCTGCGCGAGAACGGCGTCCGCGCCGAGTACCTCAACAGCTCCCTGACCGGCCCCGAGGCCCGCGAGGTCGAACGCGCCCTGGAACGCGGCGACCTCGACCTGCTGTACGTCGCGCCGGAACGCCTGCTGCAGCCGTACATGCTGGACCTGCTGGACCGTTCGCCCGTCGCGCTGTTCGCGGTGGACGAGGCGCACTGCGTCTCCCAGTGGGGCCATGACTTCCGCCCCGAGTACCAGGGTCTCGGCGTGCTCGCGAGGCGCTACCCCGGCATTCCGCGCGTGGCGCTCACCGCGACCGCCGACGACCGCACCCGCGCCGACATCCTGCAGGTCCTCGAACTGGAAGGCGAACGGCAGTTCCTGAGCTCCTTCGACCGCCCGAACATCGAGTACCGCGTCGCCCACAAGCTCGGCCCGAAACAGCAGCTGCTGGACTTCATCCGTGCCGAGCACCAGGGGGACGCGGGCATCGTGTACTGCCTGTCGCGCCGCTCGGTGGAGGAGACGGCCCGCTGGCTGGTCGCGCAGGGCGTGCAGGCCGTCCCGTACCACGCGGGCCTTAGCGTGCGCGAACGCGACGACGCGCAGACCCGCTTCATCCGCGAGGAGGGCCTGATCGTCGTGGCGACCGTCGCCTTCGGCATGGGCATCGACAAGCCGAACGTGCGCTTCGTGGCGCACCTCGACCTGCCCAAGAGCATGGAAGGCTACTACCAGGAGACGGGCCGCGCCGGACGCGACGGGCTGCCCAGCACCGCCTGGATGGTGTACGGCCTCGCGGACGTGGTCAACATGCGCCGCATGCTCGCGCAGAGCGCCGCGCCGGAACACGTGCGCCGCGTGGAGTCGCAGAAGCTCGACGCGCTCCTCGCGTACTGCGAGACGGCCCGCTGCCGCCGCCAGACGCTCCTCGCGTACTTCGGGGAGGTGTACGACCACCCCTGCGGGCACTGCGACACCTGCCAGAACCCGCCGGACAGCTGGGACGCGACACGCGCCGCGCAGATGGCGCTGTCCGCCGCGATCCGTACCGGCAACCGCTTCGGGGCCGGGCACCTGATCGACGTGCTGCACGGCAACGAGACGGACCGCGTCCGTAACCTCGGGCATCACGCGCTCCCGACCTTCGGGGTGGGCCGCGACGTCACGGACCGGCAGTGGCGCGGCGTGCTGCGGCAGCTCGCGGCACTCGGGTACCTCACGACGGACGCCGAGGGGCACGGGTCGCTGATCGCCACGCCGCAGTCCCGCGCGCTCCTGAAGGGCGAGCAGACGCTGCACCTGCGGACCGAGCCGGAACCGCGCGAGGAACGGCAGGCGCGGCAGCGTCGCGGCAGGGGGACCGCGCAGGCGTACCCGCACGACCCGATGTTCGAGGCGCTGCGCGAACTGCGCCTGAAGCTGTCGCGCGAGCAGGGCGTGCCGCCGTACGTGATCTTTCACGACGCGACGCTGCGCGCCATGGCCGAGGAACGCCCCCGCACGCTGGGCGCGCTGGGCGAGATCAGCGGGGTGGGCGCCAGGAAGCGCGAGAGTTACGGCGAGGCGTTCCTGGCCGTCCTGAACGGCGAGACGCCCGCGCCCGTCCCGGCGGCGGAGCGGGGCGCGGCGGGCAACGCGGCGGTGCTGGGTGTCCTGAAGGGCCAGCAGGCCCTCCCGGACCCGGCCCCCACGCCGGACAGCGTGCCGGACCCTGACCTGCTGGAGCGTCTGAGGGCGTGGCGTCTGGAGGTGTCGCGCGAGATGGAGCGCCCGGCCTTCACGGTCATGACGAACGCGTCGCTGGAGGCGGTGGCGACCCTGCGCCCCACGACGGAAGCGGCCCTGCTGGCGGTGCCCGGCATGGGGCCGAAGCGGGTGGAGGCGTACGGGGCGGACCTGCTGCGCGTGGTGCGCGGCGAGCGCTGACGGCCTGTCCAGGCCGGAATCGGTGACGGGTCGACCGGGTGCCTTATCCGGTATTTTATACAAAGGACCGTTGTACAGCACTCCCACCCCTATGCGACCTGCCCCGCCACCCCCACGCCCGGCACGCTACACTCCCGTCATGTATCAGGAAGGCCAGCCCATCCGTCTGCTGCTCGTCGACGACCACCCTGTCGTCCGCAAGGGAACCCGTGACCTGCTGGACTCCGAACCGGACTTTCAGGTGGTGGGGGAGGCCTCGAACGGCGAGGAGGCCATCGCGGGCGCGCGGGACCTGTCGCCGGACGTGATCCTGATGGACGTCAGCATGCCCGGCATGAACGGCATCGAGGCGACGCGCCGCATCAAGGCGAACCGTCCGCAGCAGAACATCCTCGTCCTCACGAGCTACGACGACGACGCCTACGTGTTCGCGCTGCTGGAGGCGGGCGCGGCCGGGTACCTCCTCAAGAACGCGTCGGAGGACGAACTGCTCGGCGCGGTGCGGGCCGTCGCGGCGGGCGAGAGCGCCCTGCACCCCAGCGTGGCCCGCAAGGTGCTGGAGCGCTTCAGCGCGGGCGCGACGAGCACCGCCGCGCCGCTCGACACGCTCAGCCCGCGCGAGCTGGAGGTGCTGCGCATCGCGGCGACAGGCCGCACCAACAAGGAGATCGCGCGTGACCTCGACATCTCTCCGAGGACGGTGCAGGTGCACCTCGCGAACATCTTCTCGAAGATGGACGTGGGGAGCCGTACGGAGGCCGTGCTGATCGGCATCAAGCGCGGCTGGGTGAACCTCGCCGATACCGAGTAACCCGTGACGGGCGCGGACGTGCCGGGGCGCGCGTCACCCTGGGCGCCGCTGCTGGCTGGACTGGCGGACGCGCAGACGGTCCCGGCCTTCGCGGCACTGCTGGCCGAGCAGGTGATGCTCGTCACGGACGCGCACGGGGTGCGGGTGTGCCTGCTGCCGCGTCCCGCGCCGGACGCCGCGCCGCTCACACCGCTGGCCGAGTGCGGGCGCGGCCTCGCCCTGTGTGACGCTCAGCTCGCGCAGGAGGTGATGGGCGGCGTCCCGCGCGCCACGCGCGGCATGCACGGCGCGCTGCGGGCCGGGCCGCTGCTGCTGGACGTGGTGGGCGGCCGCAGCGGCCCGCTGGACGACCTGCAGGACCTCGCTCCGCTGCTGGGCCTGGCGTTCGAGGGCGTGCAGGCGCGCGAGGTGCGGCGCGGCAGCGGCCGCGAGCAGGAGACGGTGACGCGCCTCGTGCGCCGCATGGGCGGCAGCCTGGACCTCGCGCAGCTGCTCAGCGCGACGGCCGAGACGGCCGCGCAGGCGCTCGGCCTGGACCGCGCCTTCGTGGGTCTGCTGAACCCCGACCCGGCGACCGGGTCGCCCGGCACACGTACCGGCGAGGTGTTCACGCACGGCTTCGACGACGATTTCAGCGGCGGCGTCGGCATCGGCCCGGCGTCGTACGAGCGGCTGTTCGGGCGGGGCGAGGCCATCGTGTACGAGCACGCCCGTGACCAGGGGAGTCGCATGGCGGCGGGCCTCGCGGAGCTGAACCCGGAGACGGCCATCATCGCGCCACTCAAGGTGCGTGGCCGCCCGCTGGGCGTGCTGTACGTCGATTCGCGCCGCGCGGTGAGCGTCACGGAAGACGACCTGTGGCTGGTCCTGAGCCTCGCGGAGCAGGCGAGCCTGAACATCGACAACGCGCGCCTGTACGCCGACGAGACCCGCAAACGCCAGTCGGCGGAAGCCATGCGGGAGGTCGGGAACCGGCTCGCGTCGAGCCTGCACCTGGGGCAGACGTACGAGGCGGTTCTGGAGCGCGCGGCGGAACTGTTCGGGTCGGATGCGTGCGCGGTGTACGAACTGCAGCCGGACGGCCGGACCCTGACCATCCGCAGCGCGGTGGGCCTGAGCAGCGAGTACGTGCTGCGCTCCCGCGTGAAGCTCGGGGCGGGCGTGGTGGGCCGCGCGGTGGAGCGCGCCGAGACGGTCGCGGTGAGGGACTTCGTGACGGAAGGGCCGGGTGGCGGGAGCCGGTACACGCGGCAGCTGCTCGCGCAGGGCCGCTACCCGTTCCGGGGGATCGTGGGCCTGCCGCTCGGCGTGCGTGGCCGGGTGATCGGCGGGCTCGCGCTGTACTTCGAGCGTCCCCTGCCGCTCGGCGCGGAGGAACTGTCGCTGGCAGGCGTGTTCGCGGCGCAGTCGGCGCTCGCCATCGAGAACGCGCGCCTGTACGAGGAGGAAGTGCGGCGAGAGCGGGAGTCCGCGGCGCTGCTCGGCATGGCGAGGCTGCAGGACCACGAGCACGAGGGACCGGACCTGCACGAGACGGCGCGGCTCGCCGTGCAGGCCGTGAACGGCGAGCGCGGCCTGCTGTGGCTCGCGCCGGACGAGGCGGGCGACGAGGAGGTCGGCGTGCACGCCCTGACGCCCACCCCGGAGGACGTGCTGGCCCTGCGCGCGCAGCTCGGGCGTGGCCCGCGCCGACTCACGCGGCGGCACACGCTGGAGGGCAGCGCGTCGGCGTTGATCGTGCCGGTCCGCAGCGGTCAGGACACCATCGGCCTGCTGTACGTGGACCATCCGGGCGAGGAGTCCCCGTCGGACCGGGTGCTGGCCCTGTCGCGCGCCATCGCGGATCAGGTGGCGCTCAGCGTGACGCGCTCGCGGCTCCTGCGTGCCCTGGAGCGCCAGGAGGCCCGCTACCGGCAGCTGGCGGAGGGCGCGCACGACCTGATCATCGCGGCGGACGCGCGCGGCACCGTGCAGTACGCGAACCCTGCGAGCCTGCGCCTGCTGGGCGCCATCGAGGGCCTGAACCTGCACGACCTGCTGCGCGACCCGTGGCTGACGGACTTCCAGACGGCGTGGCGGCACTGCCTGGACGCGCCCGAGAGCGGCGGGCGCTGCGATCTGCGCGTGGAGGGCCTCACCCGCACCCTGCACCTGGAGGTGCGCCTGTCGAGCGTGTCGCCTGGGGGAGGGATGCTGCTGGTGGCGCGCGACATCTCGGAACTGGAACTGCTGCTCGGCGAGATCAACCGCCGCGCCGACGAGATGGAACGCGCCGACGAGCGGCAGCTGGAGCTGCGCAGCTTCCTGTCGCTGTTCACGCAGGCGCAGGAGGAGGAGCGCGGCCGCATCAGCCGCGAACTGCACGACGACACCGCGCAGGTGCTCGTCGCGATCGGGCGGCGAATCGACCGGCTCGCGCGGGACCTGAACGGCGACACGCGCGCCCGCGCGGACGACATTCGCGCGGACCTGAACGGCGCGATCGAGGGCGTGCGCCGCTTCGCGCGGAACCTGCGGCCCAGCGTGCTGGACGACCTGGGGCTTCTCCCGGCGCTGGAGTGGCTGGCGTCGCAGGCGACCACGCCGACCCGGCTGGAGATTCAGGGCAATGAGCGCCGCCTGCCGCCCGCGAGCGAGCTGACGCTGTTCCGGATGGTGCAGGAGGGCCTGGGCAACACGGACCGGCACGCGCAGGCGCACACTGCCGCGATCCGCGTGGTGTTCCAAGGGTCGGAGGTGACGGTTACCCTGACGGACGACGGGGTGGGCTTCTCGCCGGAGCAGGCGCGCCGTCAGGCGCAGGCGGGCCACCTGGGCCTGACGGGCATGCGGGAGCGTGTGCTGCTGGCGGGCGGGCGGCTGGAGGTGCGGAGCGTGCCGGGCGAGGGCAGCACGCTGGAGTTCAGCCTGCCGGGCTGACCTGAGCCTCCGCCCACAGGTTCGCCATGTCTGCGGGGAGCGGCACTTCGGCCTGCACGGTCGCGCCCGACCACGGGAACGCGACGCGCCACGCGTGCAGGGCCTGCCGCGTCAGGATGAGACGCTCGCTCTGCCGGGCGGTGATGGTGCCGTCCACGAAGTCCACGAAGGCCTGCGGGTCGCGGCCGTAGATCTTGTCGCCCACCATCGGGAGGTGCAGGTGGCTGAGGTGCGCGCGGATCTGGTGCAGCCGCCCGCTGCGCGGCGTGGCCTCTACCAGCGTCAGCGGGCCGTGTACGGGGTGCTCGCGCGTCTCCAGGCGGCGGAAGTCCGTGCGGGCGCTGCGGCCGTCCAGGGTGACGCCCTGCCGGATCTGCACGGCGTTGTCGCCACTGACGCCCACGAAGCCGAGCGGCGCGTCGAGGGTGGTTTCGTCCCAGTCGGGGTGGCCGTGCACGAGGCACAGGTACGTCTTGGTGACGCGGTGCGCCTTGAACAGGAAGAAGAACTCGCGGGCGCTGGCCGTGTCGCGGCTGAGGAGCTGCGCGCCGCTCGTCTCACGGTCCAGGCGGTGCGGCGGCGCGAGCAGCGGTTCGTCCAGGTCGTGCTGCAGGTATTCCAGGACGCTCGGCACGTCGTGGCGGCCGCGCGTGTGGTGCGTGAGCCACATGGGGGGCTTGTTCACGAGGTAGAAGTCCGGGTGTTCCAGCACGATGCGGGGCCGTGGCGCGCCCGGCGGGACGTGCACCTGCGGCCACGTCTCCCGGGCGGGCGCGGGGCGTGCCGTGGGCGTGAGCGTCAAGGTTTCGGGATGAGCGCGAAGGACGCGAGGATGCTGATGCTGTCGGCCCCGCCGAAGTAGTCCACGCCGTAGTCGTGCGGGTTGAACTTGAACTGCGTGGCGACGTTCACCGCGCCGCCCTGCAGCGTGAGCTTGAGCGGCACGGTGACGTTGCGGGTCACGCCGCGCACGCTCAGGGTTCCGGTGGCGGTCGTGACGAGCGTCTGGCCGGGCGTGAGGGTGGTGTCGGTGTTGACGGTGCCGAGCGTGAACACGGCGTTCGGGTAGCGGTCCGTTCCGAGCGCGCCGCGCATGTGTTCCTCCTGAAGGCCGTTCCCGGTCTTCAGGGCGCCGAGCGGCACGGTGACGGTCGCGCGGGCCGCGCCGAGCATGTCCGGCTCGAAGGTCGCGTCGGCGCGCACGTCGCCGCTGCTGCCGTGCACGGGGAACACGGTCACGCGGTAGTCGAAGCTGACGGTGCCGGTGGTGGCGCCGTACGTGCCCGCGAGGGCCGCGCCGCTCAGGCCGAGCAGGGAGGTCAGGAGAATGGGGTGGGGGGAGCGGCGCGCGTTCACCTGCACAGTGTGACGCGTCCGGGCCGGGACGTGTGTGCCCCTGGTGGCAGCAGGTAGCGATAAGTTTCACGACCTAGACTTATCGTGAAACTATTCACATAATTATTCACATATTGTCGTGCCTTCCGCCCTTAGACAGCCTGCCCCCGCCGCCCCGCACACCCGTTACCATGACCGCATGACCGCACGCCCCGACGACGTCCACACCCCCCAGCCCCAGCCTCGCCTGCTCGTCATGAAGTTCGGCGGGACGCTCATGGGCAGTTCGGCGGCCATCCGCCACTCGGCGAGCCTGGTGCAGCGCAGCACCGACCGGGGCACGCGCGTCGTGGTCGTCGTGAGCGCCATGACCGGCGTCACCAACCAGCTCCTGCGCCTCGCGGACGCCGCCGAGGCCGGCGACATCGCCTTCGCGAACGACGAGATCGCCATCATGCGCAACCGGCACTTCACGGCCGCGCAGGAACTCGGCGCGGCCCCCGACTCCGAAACGGTGCGCGACATCCGCGAGATGCACGAGACGCTCCGTCAGGCGGTGTACGGCGTGTACCTGCTGCGCGAACTCACGCCGCGCAGCCGCGACCTGATCGTGAGCTTCGGCGAGCGCCTGTCCGCGCCGCTCATGACGCTTGCCCTCGCGCAGATCGGCCTGCGCAGCCACGGCCTGACGGGCGGGCAGGCGGGCATCCTGACAGACAGCCACTTCGGGAACGCCAAGCCCCTCCCGAGCACGTACGTGCGCGTCAAGGACCGCCTGGAGGGCCTGCTCGGCGCGGGACTCACACCGGTCGTGGCGGGCTTCATGGGCGAGACCGAGAAGGGCGCCATCAGCACCCTCGGGCGTGGCGGCACGGACTTCAGCGCCACCATCGTCGGCGCGGCCCTGCACGCCGACGAGGTGTGGGCCTGGAAGGACGTGGACGGCGTCATGACGGCCGACCCGCGCGCCGTGCCGCTCGCGCAGAACATCTCGCACCTCAGTTACGGCGAGGTGATGGAGCTCGCGTACTTCGGCGCGAAGGTTTTGCACCCGCTCGCCGTGACGCCCCTGCAGGAGCACGGCATTCCGCTGCGCATCAAGAGTGCCGCCGACCCGGACTTCGCGGGCACGCTCGTCACGGCCGACACCGTCACGGACGACGGGCAGAGCGTCAAGGCCGTCACGGCCATCAAGGGCGTCAGCATCATCACGGTGTCCGGCGCGGGCATCCTGGGCGTGCCGGAGGTCGTCGCGGACCTCTTCCAGACGCTGGCGCGCGAGAACATCACGCTGCTGATGGTGTCGCAGTCGAGCAGCATGTCGAACGTGTCGCTCGCCGTGCAGAGCGCCAGCGCCGAGCGCACCGTGGCGGCCCTGCGGACGCCGCTCGCAGGCCGGTCGCTGGAAGTCGAGATTCAGGAGGGCGTCGCGGTCCTCGCGATCGTGGGTGCGGGCATGCGCGGCACGAAGGGCGTCGCCGCCCGCCTGTTCGGGGCGCTCGCCACCGAGGACATCAACATCCTGATGATCTCGCAGGGGTCGAGCGAGCTGAACATCAGCGTGGCGATCGAGGAGAAGGACGTGGACGCCGCGACCCGCGAGGTGCACGCGAACTTCGGCCTGAACGGCCCCCCGAAAGCCTGAGGCGCACACGGTGAGGCGGCCCCTGGAGCATCGGGGCCGCCTCACCCACTGAAGGCCAGCGATAAGTTTCACGAGTCGGATTTATCGTGAAACTCTTCACTTACTGGCTACCTGCCATCCGCTACACTCCACCCATGATTTTTCCCGACCACGTCACCCCCACACCTCAGGGCGCCGAGTGATCCCCTGGGAGGTCGTCGGCCGCGCCCGCATCCCCGGCAGCGCGGACGAGCTCGTGCTGTCCCGCCGCGGCACGGAGTTCTCCATCAAGATCTCCGGCTACGTGAGCGAACTCATGAACAGCCGCGTACACGGCTCCGAGGACGCCCTCGCGGAGTTCGCGTGCTCGCTCGTGCTGGACCGCAAACGCCCCGAGGTGCTCGTGGGCGGCCTCGGCATGGGTTTCACGCTCGCCGCCGCCCTGAAGGCCCTCCCGCACGACGGTGTGGCGCACGTCGCGGAACTCGTGCCGGAAGTCATCGAGTGGAACAGGGGACCGCTCAGCATGTGCGCCGGGTACCCCCTGACGGACGAACGCGTGCGCCTGCACCAGGGCGACGTGGCGGCCCTGCTTCGTGCGAGTACCGCCGCGTACGACGCCGTGATGCTGGACGTCGACAACGGCCCCGAGGCGATGACGCACCCCGACAACCACTGGCTGTACTCCGCGCAGGGCCTGCAGGCCGCCATGCGCGCCCTGAAACCCATGGGCGTGCTGGCCGTCTGGAGTGCCGAGGGCGACGACCGCTTCACCGCGCGACTGCGCAAGGCGGGCTTCGACGTGGAACTCCGCACCGCCCGCGACCGCCCCGGCAAGGGCGCCCGCCACACCATCTGGCTCGCCCGCAACTGAGACGCGTTCCAGAATAAACAGTGCGCCCCGGCCGGATGAACGGCCGGGGCGCACCCACTTTATTTCGTCTGTGTTCCCTTCAGAGGGTCATGGCGAGGTCGAGCGCTTCGACCAGTCCGGCGTCGTCCACGCGGCCCACGCGGTAGCGGGACGCGGCGATGGCGGCCGGTTCGGCGTTGCCCATCGCGACAGGGTGCCCGACGGCGCGCATGGCGGACACGTCGTTCTCGCCGTCGCCGACCATCATGACGCGGTCGCTGCTCAGCCCGTAGCGGGCGGCGACCGTTTGAATGGCGCTGCCCTTGCTGACGCCTTCGCGCGTGACGCTCACGAACATGGTGTCGGGCATGGCGGGACTCCCGGCCGGGTGCAGGCTCAGGCCGGGGTGCGGTTCGGCCATCAGCGCCGCCTGGTCCTCGATGGGGATGACCCACTGGGCGCGCACGACCTGTCCTTTCAGGGCGAGCGGGTCGCGGGAGTGGTACGGCACGCCGAGCAGGTCGGCGTGATCCACGGCGCGCCGTTCGGTGGACTCCACGGCGTAGTCGTCGTCGGTGTACACCTCCAGGATGCGGCCGAGGCGGCGGCTGGTCGCGACGAGTTCTTCGAGCAGGTGGCGGGGGAGGCCCTCGCTGAGCGATTCGCCCGTCTCGACGTTCACGATGCTCGCGCCGTTCTGGAAGATGTGCCAGCCGTGCGGGTCGAGGCGCCGGGCGTACCCGAGGGCGCGTCCGAAGGCGGGGCGTCCGGTGGAGAGGCACAGGTGCATGCCGGCCGCGGTGACGCGCTCGGCGGCCGTCCACACCTGGGGGAGGACTTCGTTGCTTGACCCTACCAGGGTACCGTCGACGTCGATGCAGGTCAGTCCCAACATGACGGGCAGTCTACCGGGCGCGCTTCAGGGTCCGGTGGTGCGGGCTAGTTCGGCCGGGGTTCATCCAGGGTCGCCCAACGCTTCACGAGGGCCAGTCGGCAGCGCAGGCCCTCATCACATCCATCACATCACGGCGCGGCTGACGAGTCCGGCGAGCAGCAGGGCCGCCAGGACGGCGAGCATGAAGCCGAAGGGATGCGCGCCGCGTTCGGGCAGGGCGTCCGTCCGGGCCGGACCGGCGTGGCGCTCGGCGCTGGCCCGCTGCTGCGTCCGGCGGGGGAGGGCGGTCATGCGGCGCGGCCGGGTTCGCTGGGGGTGGTGCGGGCGCGTTCCGTGCCGGGCTCCAGGCTGTGCAGGGCGGCCTTGAGGTGCTTGTACACTTCGCGCTGCAGGTCGAGGTCGACGGGCAGTTCGTACTTCAGCTGATCCATCGCCTGCGCGATGTGCGCGCCGCCGGGGCTGCGCTCGAAGTCCGGGCGGGCCCATTCGGGCAGGGTGGGGGTGACGGCAGGCTCGCGCTTCTGGTCGTTCCAGTCGACCCACTGTTTGGGCAGGTCGTACAGGTAGCGGCCGATGCCGAACTGCACGGCGCAGCGCTTCAGGGCGTCGGACGCGGCGGCCTTGAGCGTGCCGCGTTCGCCTTCGGCCTCGCCGATGTCCTCCCGGGTGACGCCGAGGACTGTCAGGCGGCCTTTGACGGTGGGCGTGGCGGCGCCGTGCATGACGTCGATCTCGAAGGTCCAGGCGTCGGGGCAGATGGCGTCGAGGCGGTCCTGGACGGCGCGCGCGTCGATGTAGGCGAGCATCATGGCGCGGCTGCGGTCCTTGGTGAAGGCGGCGGCCCTCCAGCCCACCAGGTGAGCGGAAAACGGGGCCTGGAGTCGTCTCTGTACATCGCTCAGCTTCATGGGTTTAGTTTATAACATAATGGTGTTCTGGTCAAGCCAGAATTCTCGCCGCGTCATCCGTCCCAGCAGAATATCAGGGAGATCTTTCACGACCTGATCTTATCGTGAATCATTTCACTTAAGAATCCATTGCTCCCCCGCCACTTCAGAACCGAGCCGGAGCGCGGCGTGCTGCTAGAATGCGCGCCGTGTACACGAACCGCCGCGCTCATTTTGAATACGAACTGCTCGAGCGATACGAGGCCGGGGTGTCGCTCACCGGCAGTGAAGTGAAGAGCGTCCGTGCGGGAGGCGTCGATTTCCGTGACGCGTTCGCCCGCCTGCAGAACGGGAACCTGGAACTCGAGGGACTCTACATCCCCGAGTACACGCAGGCCACCTACAACAACCACACGCCCCGGCGCACGCGCCGCCTGCTGATGCACCGCCAAGAGATCGAGAAGATCCGGCGCAGCCTGACGCAGAAGGGCCTGACGCTCGTCCCGACGCGCCTGTACCTCAAGGACGGCCGCTTCAAGGTGGAGCTCGCCATCGGGCGCGGCAAGAAGCTGCACGACAAGCGCCGCGCCGAGTCCGAGAAGCAGGCGCGGCGCGAGATCCGGGAAGCGTGATGGGGACCTTCGTGGGGCGGCTCGTGAGCCGTGCGGGCATGGTGCTGCTGCTGGTCGGGGCGGGACTGGCAGGCGCGCAGTACGCGTTCACGCAGTTCTCGCTCGCGGGCCGCAGCGTGCAGAGCGTCACCCTGTACGGCGCGGAGTACGCGGGCACCGGGACGCTGTCGCGCCTCGTGGCGGTCACGGAGTCGGACGGCGTGGCGCGCGTGGACGGTCTGGGGCACGTGCTGCTGCTGCCCATCGACGAGGACCGTCAGCGGGCCACCACCGCGTACAACACGGTGCAGCTGGACGCACTGCGCGTCAAGGCGCCCACCGCGACGCGCGTGGACGGCAAGCTCCTCATTCCGCTCGCCACGCTCGCGCGCGGCCTGGGCGCCACGTACGCGCCCGGTCAGTTCAGTCTGGCGCCCGCCGTGCTGAGCGGCGTGTCGTCCCTCGCCGGGAAGCAGAGTGACCGTCTCGTGTTCACCCTGAACCGCAACGTGACGGTCCGGGAGGAACTCGTCGGGAACGCGCTGCGGCTCACGCTGGTCGGCGCGTCCGCCTCGACCCGCAACTACACGACGCGCGGCGCGTTCGTGCCGCGCGTGCAGGTGACGGGCGATGCCGGCGGCGCGCGCGTCACGCTGCCCCTGCCGGGCGGCAGCGGGTACCGCGTATTCACCGTGCAGGACACGAACGGCGCGCGCGTCGTGCTGGATCTCGGTCCCGGCATTCCGCTCAGCGTGCCCGCCCTGCTCGCGCAGGTCCGCAGGCCGCTCATCGTGCTGGACCCGGCGTCCATTCCGGGCCGCGCGCAGGACGTGACGCTGGAAGTCGCGCGCAGCGCCGCCGAACTGCTCACCAGGGCGGGCTGGCAGGTGCGCCTCACGCGCACCACGGCCGGGTCGACCGAGACGTCGGCGCGCGCGGACCTCGCCCGGCAGAGCGACGTGTTCGTGTCGCTGGACCTGGGGCGCTTCCCGGGCGTGTCGCGCAGCGGCGTGACGCTGTACGAGTTCGCGGGTCAGTCGCCGGACGCGGTCGTGAACGCGTACCGGCAGGCTCAGGCGGCGCCGTTCGTCAGTCAGGTCGTGAGTGGCGCGGGCAGTTCGCGCGCCCTGTCGAACCTGCTGCGCGGCGAGCTGAAGTCGGGCGGCGTGACGGCCGCGCAGCAGGCCCAGTCGCGCCTGCTGCTGCTGGGCGAGGCGCCCAAGGCGGCGCTGCTGCTGGAGCTCGGCTGGCCGCAGAACGAGGCGGACCAGGGGAGGCTCGCCGATCCGAACCGGACGGGGCAGATGGCGACCGCGCTCGCCCGGGCCGTCGCGACGTACCTCACGGCGCGCGCCAACGCGGGGCAGTCGTGAGACCGCTCTTCTCGGTGTTCAACGTGCTGGCGCTCGTGCTGCTCGGCCTGAGCGCCCTGTCCCTTAGAATGGTGCAGCAGCCGCCCGCCACCCCGAAAGCGCCGCGCCTGGAACTCGCGCAGCTGGAGTCCCGCAAGGTCACGCTGTACTTCAGTGACGCGCAGGTGCGCGGGTACGTGCGCAGCAGCCGCGACGTGCAGGTCGCGCAGGGCACGCCGCTCGCGCTGGCGCAGGCGGCCGTGAACGCGTGGGCGGGCGGTCCCGGCGACAAGCCCGGCAGCGCCGTCGCCGTGCTCCCCAAGGGCAGTGCCGCGCCGACCGTGTGGTTGCGCGGCGATCACTTCGTGGTGGACCTCCCGCAGGCGTACACGAACCTCAACTACGGCGTGAGCGGCGAACGCATGCTGCTGTGCACGCTGACGCGCACGCTGCTCGAACAGCGCGGCAAGGACGTGATGTTCCTGGTGGGCGGCAGGAACGCCGACACCCTGCTGGGGCACGCGGACCTGCACGCACCGTACGCGCGGGAGGACTGCTCGGATGAGTGAGGCGCCGACCCTTCCCTGGACGGGCTGCCGTTGATCACGAGCATCACCCTGCAGGGTTTCAAATCGTTCGCGGACCGCACCCGGCTGGAGTTCGGGCCGGGCGTCACGGCCGTCATCGGTCCGAACGGGTCGGGGAAGAGCAACGTGGTGGAGGCGCTCCGCTGGGTGAGTCATCAGGCGCGCGCGCGTGAACTGCGGGCCGCGAAGGCGACGGAACTCATCTTTCACGGGAGTGCCGGGGACGGCGGTGGGCCGCGCGCCGGCAAGGCCGCGCTGGGTCTCGCGGAAGTGCAGCTGGAACTGCGCACCCATGCGGGCGAGCGGCTGCACGTGTCGCGCCGCGTGTACCGGGACGGGAGTGCCGAGCAGGACCTGATGGGCCGCCCGGCGCGCGCGCGTGACGTGCAGGGCGCGCTGCGCGGCACGGGCCTCGGGAGCGGCGGGCTCGCCGTGATCGGGCAGGGCGAGGTGGGGAGCGTCGTGCAGGCGGAGGGCCAGACGCTGCTGCAGTACGTGCAGGAGGCGGCGGGATTGTCGCGCAGCGTGGCGGCGCGGCAGGACACGGCCGCGCAGCTGCGTGCCGCCGAGACGCAGCTGTCGCAGGTGCGGCTGCTGGAGGAGGAACTGGAGGGCCGCACGGCGCGGCTGCGCGTGGCGGCGGACGCGGCCGTCCGGCACCGTGCGCTCAGCCTGCGGCAGCTGGGCCTGCAGGACGCCCTGGCACGCGCGCGGCAGCTGCAGACGCTGGACGAGATCGCGGCCCTGAAGGACCGCGTCACGGAGCTGACGCTGGAGGGGACGCGCGCGTCGCAGGAGGTCACGGACGCGGCCGCCGGGCTGGACCGCGCGCGTGAGACGGTCGCGGAGGCGCGCGCGGCGCAGCAGGCGCACGGCCAGGCGCTGGACCTGTACCGCGCGGCGCAGCAGGCGCACGCGCAGGCGCTGGCCGCGCACGGTCAGGCGGAACGCGACCTCGCGGACGTGCAGGCGGCCCTGCGGAGTCTGGACGTCACGCCGCCCGAGCGGCCCACCCCGCCCCTCGACGCGCTGAGTGCCGAGGCGACCGGCGCGGCCCGCACCCTGCGGGACCTGCAGCGACAGGCCCGCGAGCTGGACGGCGTCCTGCGCGGCGCGCGCGACCGGGCGAACGCTTCTGCCCGCCGGGACGCCGCCCGGGACGCGCAGCGTTCGACGCTCAGCGCCGAGGCCGAACGGCTGCGCGCGGCGCTGGACGCGGAACGTGCCGCCCTGGACGCCACGCAGGCCGAAGCGGCGAGGCTCGCCGAGGTGACGCGCCGCCTGGAGGACGCGCACGCTCAGGCGGCGCAGCGGCATGCGGCGCTCCTCGACCGGGAGCGGTCGGTGCGTCAGGCCCTGCAGGCCGTGAACGCCGAGCTGCCGCCCCTGCGCCGTGAACTGGAGCGCCTGGAAGGCAGCCTGAACAGTTACGCCCGCTACGCGGAAGGGCCGCGCAACGCCCTGCGGTCCGATCACGCGGGCATCGTGGGGTCCGTCGCGGACCTGCTGACGGTCCCGGCGGAGCACGAGACGGCGGTCGGCGCGGCGCTGGGACGGCGGCTGGAGCAGGTGGTGGTGGCGACGGCCGACGACGCGCGCGAGATCATCGAGATCCTCAAGCGTGGCGGGGGTCGCGCGACGTTCCTGCCGCTGGACCTGCTGCGGCCCAGGCCGCGCCGGGATGCGGCACTGCTGCACGAGCGGGGCGTGATCGGGAACCTCAGTGACCTGTGCCCGTCCGACCCGCCCATCGTGGGGCAGAACCTGCTGTCCGACACGCTCCTGATGGATTCCCTGGCGTCCGCGACGGCGCTCGCGCGGCGGCACGCGAACCGGCCGCGCCTCGTGACGGTGGACGGCGAACTGATCGAGCCGGGCGGCGCGCTCACCGGCGGGCGCCTGCGGGACAGTGGCGCGGCCGTCCTGGCGGACCAGCGGCGCTTCGCGGAGGCGCAGGACGAGGTGGAGGTCCTGACGCAGCGGCACGCGCGCCTCATGGCGGACCTCGTGGACCTGTCAGGCGACGTGGAGGACAGCGCCACCAGCGAGAGCGTCGCGCGGGCCGCCCGGGACGCGCACCGGGCGCGCGAGCGGGACGGGGGCGTGCAGCTCGCGCGGCTGCAGGCGAGTTCCGCGTCCCTGGAGGGACAGTGGACGGCGCTGCAGGCGCGCCTGACCCCGCAGGACGCTCAGGAGACGGCGGGTACGGTGGACGACGGGCCGGACGTGACGGCGCTCGAAGCGCAGCTGGACGCGGTGCGGCTGGACGCGGAGCACTGGTCGGCGCGGGAGCGTGAACTGAACGACGCGCTCGCCGCGGGACGAGCCCTGGAAGTCGCGTGGCGAGCACACCGGGACGCGCTCGCCCGTGCGAATGACCTGCACGGGCGGCAGGCGACGCTCTCCGAACGGCAGCAGGCCCTCGCGGCGCAGCTTCCGGCGCTGCAGGCGGCCGTCAGGGCACGCAGCACGGACCTGGGCGCGCTGGACCCGCAGGCGCTCGCTCACGCGGAAGCGCGGCGGGACGCGGTGTCGCAGGCGTACGCGGCGCTGATCGCGCGGCAGAACCGCATTCTCGCCGCGCTGGAGGACGCGCGGCTCACGCAGGCCCGCCGGGAAGGCAGCCTCGCGACCCTGCCGGACGGGACGCTGCCGCCCGGCCTGCCGCGCGAGTGGCAGGCGACCCTCACGCAGACGACCCGCGAACTGGAATCGCTCGGCACCGTGAACGCGTCGGCGGCGGACGAACTCGCGGCCGAGCAGGCGCGCCTGGACGCCCTGACGCGCGAACGCGAGGACGTGGAGCGGGCTGCCACGGAACTGCGCCAGCACCTGACGGTCATGGACCGGGCCGAGCAGACGGCGACGCACGCGGCCCTCACGCGGGTGGGGCAGGCGTTCGCGGAGTACTCCGGCGAGCTGCTCGGCGGTCAGGGCGAACTGGAGCTGGAGCACGACCCGGACGCGCGCCTCGTGGGCCTGAAGCTCGCGGTGCAGCCGAAAGGGAAGAGGACGCGCAGCCTGAACCTGCTGTCGGCCGGGGAACGCACCATGGCGGGCCTCGCGTTCCTGTTCGCGCTCGGGCACGCGCCCTCCGACCGGGAGGGAGGCGCGGCCGGACTGCCGCTCGCGGTGCTGGACGAGGTGGACGCCCCGCTCGACGAGGCGAACATCCGGCGTTTCACGCGCTTCCTGACATTGTTCGCCGCGCGCGGCTCGCAATTCCTGCTCGTCACGCACCAGAAGGCGACGATGGAGGTGGCGGGCGCCCTGTGGGGCGTGACGACCGACGGGAGCGGCGCGTCCAGGGTGCTGAGCATCCGGCAGTCGGATGATGTCGTGCCCGGCTGAAGGGCTCTGAACAGGCAAAACGAGAGTCAATTCACATGCACGATTTATCGTGAATACTTTCACTTACACGCCTCTTCCATCACAGAGCGCCGGTCAGGACGCATTTCGACGCATTTCAAGGAATTCCCTCCACGCGACCCGGGCAGGGCGCGCAGAGGCACTCCACGCATCCCTGCTTGCCCCGAAATCTACCCTTTGCGCAATTTTCCTTCGTTGTCTCGGCATTTAGGAGGCTTGAACGCAATGATCGCCTTTTAAAGTGCTAGTATTCATGTCAATGTTGCCGACCTCGAAGAATGACCTGCCGAACGACCTCACGACGCTGCTCGGGGAACACCAGGCACACGTCCTGCTGACGCCCGGCCCCACGCCGATCCATCCGGACGCCACGCGCGCCTTCCTGCGCCCCATGCTGGGGCACATGGACCGCGAGGTGTTCGCCCTGAACGGCGAGATTCAGGCGGACCTGCGCGCCATGTACGGCACGGCGCCCGAGGCGTTCACGGCACTGCTCGCCGGGACGGGCAGTCTGGGGATGGAGGCGGGATTCGCGAACCTCGTCGAGCCGGGCGACGAGGTCCTCGTGTGCGCGAACGGGTCCTTCGGTCGCCGCATGGCCGAGATGGCGGCCCGCTACGGCGCGCGCGTGCGCCTCGTGACGGCGCCGCTCGGCGAGGCGATCGACCCGGCGGACGTGGCCGCTCACCTCGACGGTGTGCAGATGGTCGCCGTGGTGCACGGCGAGACGAGCACCGGCGTGCTGAACCCCGTCCCCAGAATCGCGGAGCTCGTGCGTGGCAGCGGCGCGCTCCTCACGGTGGACGCCGTCACGACCGCCGGCATGGAGCCCTTCCTGGCCGAGCAGTGGGGCGTGGACTACGCGTACACCGGCGCGCAGAAGTGCCTGTCGGCCCCTCCCGGCCTCGCGCCCGTCGCGGTGAGTGAGCGGGCCTTCGCGCGCTTCAGTGCGCGCCGCACGCCGAACCCCTCGTGGTACACGGACCTCGGCGGCCTGCGCGACTACTGGACGGACCACACATACCATCACACGGTTCCCGTGAACCTGCACTTCGCGTTCCACGCCGCGCTGCGCGCCGCCCTGCGTGAGGGCCTCGACGCGCGCGCCCTGCGCGTCCGTCAGATGGGGCAGGCGATCAGCGCGGCCCTCGCCCCGCTGGGCTTCACGCACTACGTGAAGCGCCCCGAGGACCGCCTGCCGACCGTGCTCGCCCTGCGTCTCCCGGAAGGCCTCGACGACGCGGGCATCCGCGGGCAGCTGCGCGACCGGAACATCAGCATCACGGGCGGCCTCGGGCCGACGGCGGGCCTGATCTGGCGTCTCGGGCTGATGGGGGAGGCCGCGAGGCCCGAACCGTACCGCGTGCTGCTCTCGAACCTGGAGGACCTGCTCGGCGAGCGCGGCATCGTGTCCCGCTTCGAGGACGCGCTCGTGCAGGTCGGCCTGACGCCCCAACCCGAACTCGCCCACGCCTGAGCAAGACGAAGGCGGGCCGCCCCGAACGTGGGCGGCCCGCCTTCCTGTCTCCGAACCCCCGTCAGTCGCGTTCTTCACGCACCAGCAGGACAGGCACGCTCGAACCGCGGACGACGCGCAGGGTCGTTCGGCTGATCGGCAGGCCGAGGATCGTCTCGCTGTGCGGCGTCATCACCACGAGGTCCGGGCGGTGGTCGTCGATCATCTTCAGGATGCCTCTGGACGGCACCATCTCCACGAGGTAACTCGTGGCGCGCACGCCCCTGCGTTCGGCGGCACTCACCACGCGCGCCAGCTGCTCCTGCGCGAGCTGCAGCTGCGTGTTCGTCTCCGTGACGGCCACGCCGCTCGCGGTGCGGTTCGCGCGCCGCTCCAGTTTCACGGCGCTCATCACGAGCACTTCCGCGCCGCACGCGGCCGCGAGGTCCAGCGCGTGCCGCGCGGCCGCGCGGCGGGACGGGTCGCCGTCCAGCGTGAGCAGGATGCGCCGGTACACGTCACACCCCCCCGGTGGTGGGAAGCGTGACGGGCGCGTCGTCGTACTCGATGGGGACGTGCACGTCCGGGCGTCCTTTCTTCACGAAGGTCCGCGTGATCAGGTACGCGACCGGTCCCGTGGCGAGCGCGCCGAGCGACGTCCACAGGAACGCCGTCCCGTCACTCTGGTACGTGCTGACGGCCGCCAGGATCAGGATCGCGGCAGGCGGCACGGCGATCAGGGCCGCGCCGACCGTGCCGCCCGGCACGCGGAACGGCCTGCGCATGCGCGGCTCCTTCACGCGCAGCGCGACGAGCGCCGCGAACTCCAGCAGCAGCGCCACACCGTACAGGATGACGGTCGTGACGAGCAGACTGTCGAAGGTGCCGGTCTCCAGCACGGCCAGCAGCACCGAGCACACGATGATCGCCACGTAGGGCGTGCCGTACCGCGGGTGCAGGCGCGTGATGGCGGGCGGCAGGTAATGGTCGGCGGCCAGCACGAACGGCAGCCGCGAAGACGACAGCAGCACCGCCGTGAACAGGCCCGCCGCGCTGAACAGCCCGCCGATGGCGACCCACACGCCCAGCCAGCGTCCGCCGATCAGGGCGGCAATGTCAGGCCACTTCCCGGCCTCCCATTTCGTCCAGTCGAAACCGCTCACGAGGCCCGACAGCAGCGGCACGAGGTACGCGACGATGACGAGCAGCACGCTGAACACCATCGCTTTCGGCAGGGTCTTCAGGGGATTGTCGATCTCGTCGAGGACGGTACTGATCCCGTCCCAGCCGAGGTAGTTGTACATCACTACGAACAGGCCCAGCCCGAACGCGGCGAGCGGCGACGTGCCGGTCGGCGTGACGGGCAGGTACACGGCATTCGGGTGCTGCAGGTACTTCACGAGCGCCAGGACGGCCATCACCACGAACGGCGCCAGCACGAGCGCCGCGAACAGCTTGGTGGAATCCCCGACCGTCTTCGCGCCCCGCACGTTGATGTACGCGAAGAACGCCGTCATGCCGATCGCGACCAGCCAGTGCGCGACGCGCGACGTGTCCAGCAGCGTGAAGTTGAACAGCTGTCCCAGCAGACTGCTCAGGTAATCCACGAACAGCACCGCGAAGCTCGACGTGATGACGATCCCGTACAGCCAGCTCGTCCACGCCTCCACGAAGCCCCAGAACGGCCCCAGGGCACGCTTCACCCACGCGTAGTACCCGCCCGCGACGGGCATCGCGGTGCTGAGTTCCGTCACCATCAGCACCGTCGGGATACTCCAGATGAACGGCGTCACGATCACCAGCAGGATCGCCATGCCGGGCGCCGACGCGCTCACCACGCCCTCCAGGCCGTACGCGCCGCCCGCCACGCAGAAGTAGATGACCATCACCACGGACCACAAGCCCAGCTTGGGTTTGACGACCTGCGGCGTCACAGCCTGAACGACCTGATCTGAATGCATCTGCACCTCGCTCACGTCCTGCACCATGACGACCTCCACGTGCGAAGGTCAGTTGACCGTGCCGCGCGTGCACGGCCCCGATACGACAAGGCCCCGGCATTCGTTCCGGGGCACGTCGTCCCGAGCAGCTTAGCAAATCATGAAGATCGGTGAGTGCCGGGTCGTCCAGTCAGGAGAACGTCAGGGGAACGGCCGGCAGGGAACCCCCACCGGCCGCACCAGGACACCGTCCCGGGTTACTGCACGACGCTGAACGGCAGCCCGGTGGAGCGCATGTCGCCCACCTGCACGAACAGCCAGCTGCCGCCCACGGGAGCGTTCGCCGGGACCGTGAACACGATCTGACTGTCCGTCCAGCTGACGATGGCGTTCGCGGGCAGCACGTACCCGCCCGCACCGCCGCTGTCCGCGCCGAGCACCACGCGCGCCGTGCTCGGCCCGCCCAGGTAACGGCCCTGCACGGTCACGTTCTGGCCACGCACACCCGCAGAAGACAGTTTGAAGAGGACAGGCGTGACCGTGATTCCGGCCACCGCCTGGGTCTGGGGAGCGCAGGACGTGAACCCCAGTCCAACCACGCCGGCGGTGAGTAAAGAAGTCAGGAAGAACACACGCATGGAAAAGCCTCCGTAATCGCAGTCTAATGGAGTTCAGAATGACTGGTCAAACTCCCCCCCCCACCATCAAGCGAATACTGGTCATCTTCAATCCCAAATCCGGCAGTGGCGACAACACCGTCCTGCAATGCGCCGCGAAACTCCGCGAGGCGGGATGCGACGTGCAGGAACGCGAGCTGGAAAAGGACATCCCCGTCACCGAGTACCTGAAGGACGTCCGGGCGTACGACACGGTCATCGCGGCCGGGGGAGACGGCACCGTCAGCAGCGTCGCGTACGCCATGCGGTACACGAACGTCCCGCTGCTCGCGTACCCGGCCGGAACCGCGAACCTCATCGCGCTGAACCTCGAACTGCCCGAAGATCCCTCCCGGCTCGCCGAGATCGTCCTCGCGGCACACGCCGTTCGCATCGACCTCGGCGAACTGAAGGTCGGCGACCAGACGCACGGCTTCGCCATGCTCGCCGGAGCGGGCGCCGACGCCAGCATGATCAGGGAAAGCGAGGAACTCAAACCGAAATTCGGGGCGCTCGCGTACGCCATGAGCGCCATGCGGCAGGTCAACCCAAAGAAGACCACCTTCCACATGACCGTCGACGGCGAGGAACGCAGCGCCGAAGGGATCGGCGTGATGATCGCGAACTTCGGGAAGGCGAATTTCGGGCTGCCCATCACCAGCGACATCAGCCCCAGCGACGGCAGGTTCACGGTCGTCGTCCTGCGTGCCGGGAACGTGTTCCAGCTCCTCCCGAACCTCATCGACAGCGTCCGCAGCAAACTGAACCTCGGGGACCCCATGTTCGGCAGCGGCAACATCGAGACCTTCGAAGCGACCGAGATCCACGTGCAGAGCGACGAACCGTTCCCGCTGCAGTACGACGGCGAACTGCACGTCGAGACGACGCCGTTCAGTGCCAAGGTCCTGCCGGGCGCCATCCGGTTCGTCACGCCCGCCCGGACCGCGACCCTCAAAACCTGACCCGTCACGCGGGCACGGGGAGACGGGGAGCGGTGGGGGAGTCCACGCCGCTCCCCGTGCCCATTTCCCTCACCCGCCGGATCAGGCCGGGTGGACCTTCAGCTGCCCCAGCAGCGCCCGCAGCACGTCACTGACCGTCAGCACGCCCAGCAGTCGGCCCGCGTCGTCCGTCACGGGCAGCCCGTACACGCCCGCCCGGCGCATGGCGACCACCGCGTCCCGGAGTGACATCCCCCCATGCACACCGACCGACTCGTGCCGCATCAGGTCCGCGACCCGCAACCCCTCCAGAAAGAACCGCTCGCCGAGCAGCGTCTCGCCGTGCCCGGACGACGCCCGCTCCAGCGCCGCGTGCAGGTCCATCTCGTGCAGCACGCCCTCCAGCCGACCATCATGCACGACCGGCAGCACCCTCAGCTTCGTGATCCGTAGCCGCGCCGCCGCGTCACGGACCGGCAAGTCCGGCGTGACCGTGATCGCCGGGGACGACATGTGCAGGTCCACCACGCCCCACGCCTCCGCCCGCGCGCCCAGCAGGGCCTGCAGCACGTCGCCGCGCGTCAGCATGCCCACCAGCACCCCGTCGTCGTTCAGGACCGGCAGGCCACCCACGCGCCGGTCCAGCATCACCCGCACCGCGTCCTCCAGCGCCGACTCCTCCAGCACCGTCAGCACCGGACGGCACATCACCTCCGACACCCGCACCATGCCCGCCCGGTACGTGAACTCCCACGGGCTCAGCCCGTCGTGCAGCGGCGGCAGGTTCCGGACCACCTCGGCCTGCGTGAGGAGCCCCACCAGTTCACCGTCCATCACGACCGGCAACCGGTTCACGTCCAGGGTCCGCATGGTGACGACCGCGTCCGGCAGGGACCGGTGCGGGTGGATGGTGACGGCCTGCGGGTGCATGGCATCCTTCACGAGCATGGCGTTCCTCCTGATGCGTGGCGTGACGCCCGCATGCCGTCAGGGTGCGCGCCACGCATTACGGGCGCGTTACGCTGCACGGCGTCCCGGAGGGCCTGAACGGGACGGACTCACAGGAGGGCCGTGAAGGCCCCGGCGAGCGTGGCCGAGGGGTACGGGAAGGGTCGCCGTGCAAGCCTGCGCCTGGGCGGGTCAGGTCCCACAGTGCCTCATTCGTACTAATACCTGTTAGTACGAATACTGAAGCATGAAAGAGGCGGCCCGAGGCCGCCCCGATCAGCCCCTCCACTCAGATGTTCGGGCGGCGCGACCGGCGTTCCCGCACGCCGGCCGCGCCGAGCAGCAGCAGCGCGAGCGTCAGCGCGGGCCAGTCCCCGAACGTCACGTACACGGTGCGGCCGTTCAGGACGCGGTACGTGACGTGCAGGGCGCCCGCACCCGCGCCGAGTGTCCGGACGGGGCGGCCGAGGTCGTCGATGCTGGCGGCGACGCCCTCGTTGACGCTGCGCAGCACCCAGCGGCGCGTCTCGATGGCGCGCATGCGGCCCATCTGGAAGTGTTGCGTGACGCCCCAGCCCTTGTACCAGCCGTCGTTGCTGATGTTCACGAGGACCTGCGCGCCGTTCAGGGTCAGCTGGCGCGGCACCCACGAGAAGATGCTGTCGTAGCAGATGTACGTGCCGTACAGGACGCCCTGCAGGGGGAGCGGCCGGGTGGATTGACCGATGGGCGGCGGGTCGAAGCGGAAGCCGAGGAGGTTGAACACCTGTTCCCAGACGGGCCTCAGGACGCCCGTCTCGAACGGGAAGTACTCGCCCATCGGGACGGGCTTGAGTTTGTCGTACGTGACGCTGCCCTGGCTGGTGCCGTCCCAGCTGACGGCGCTGTTGTTGGGGTACCTGTACACGCCGTAGATGCCGGGGCCGGGCACGCGGCCGAGGTCGGCCTGGTCGATGAGGGCCGTTTCGCTCCACACGACGATCTCTCCGGGTCGGGTGTCGGCGGACAGGGCGGTGAGCGTCTGGAACTGCTGTTCGGCGGTGAGGTTGCCGCTGGCCCGGCCGAAGGAGTCGAAGGCGCTGCGCAGCACGAGCGCCTGCCGGGTGGGACCGTCCTGCGCGGCGCGGGTCGTGCCGTACGCCCAGCTGCCCGCCCACAGGAGCGCGGCGATGACGGGGGCCGCGTAGCGGCGCAGGGCGAGGCTGACGAGGCTCGCGGCCGTGAACGTCACGAGGAACGTCAGGCCGAGCTTGCCCCACAGGTCGGCGGTCTGCGCGGCGGGCGTGGGGAGCAGCGTGTACCCCAGGTCCGACCACGGGAACGCGAGCGGGCCGAGCGTCCTCAGCCATTCGAGGACCACCCAGCCGCCCGCGAGCGCCCACACGCGCGCCAGCCGGTCACGGAACGCGCTGACCGCGACGAGCGCCATGACGGCATAGAACGCACCCTCCAGCAGGAACAGGGGGACGACGAGCGCCCCGCCGAACGGCAGGCCGGATAGGTCCGTCATGAAGCGCGTCAGCCAGGACAGCTGCACCGCGAAGTACGCGCTGGTGAGCCAGAACATGCGTCCGGCGACGTTGCGGGCCGACCCGCCGGACGCGACGAGCCACAGCGCGAGCGCGAGTGGGACGGGCGTGACGGCACTCCATGCGAGCGGCAGGCCGCACAGGGCGAGCAGGACGCCCGCGGCGATCACCGCGAGCAGGTGAGGCCAGGACACGCGGACGCGGGCACGGGAGGTCAGGGAGTTGCGGCGCACACGGTCACTGTAGCTGCCCGATTGGGGGGGAACGCCGGAATGCGCCACAGGACGCGGAAAGTTGCGGTACGCTGAGGCACCTGTGCGACTGGCGATACTGAGTGACATTCATGGAAATATTCACGCCCTGACGGCAGTGAAGCGCTTTCTGAGCGAACACGCCATCACGCAGGTGATCGTGCTGGGCGACCTGGTCGGGTACGGCGCGAGCCCCGGCCCGGTCATCGACTTCATCCGTCGTGAGGGCTGGATCACGGGCATGGGGTCCAGTGACGCGCGCGTCGCCCTGGATTTCCGCAGTCAGAACGACCGGCGCGGCGTGTCCGAGACGGTCCTCACGTGGACGCGCGAGAACCTCGCGCCGGAGCAGCTGGAGTTCCTGCGTCGCCTCCCGGCGGGCGGACGCGTGAACACCCCGGTGGGTCGCCTGCGGTACTTTCACGGTTCGCCGCACGACCCGGAGCAGCGCCTGGACCTGATGGCGCAGGACCGGGAGCTGGAGGCGCTGGCGGAGGGACTGGGCGCGCGCGTGATCGTTGTGGGCGGGACGCACGTGCCGTTCATGCGGCAGGTGGCGGACACGCTGTTCGTGGATCCCGGCTCGGTGGGCCTGTCCCTGAATCACGAGCCGGGCGCGGACGTCGCCATTCTGGAGTTGCAGGGCCTACGGCCGAAGGTGACGCTGCACAAGGTCCCGTACGATTTCCATTCGGCGGCGTTCGACATCATGGCGTGGAGTCTGCCGCCCGTGATCGCGGACGTGATCAAGACCGGCCGCATGGGCTAAGGTGCTGCGGGGCGGGTAGGCCGTCAGGCGGAGGGCGTGCGCTCTCCCCTGCTGATACACTCGGCCCCATGGCCATCCAGCGACCCAAAGGCACCCAGGATCACCTCCCGGACGGCAGTCCGAAACTCAGGCTCGACATCTCGGCGCGGGCGTTCCGTCACGTGACCGACACGGCGCGCACCGTGCTGGAGCGCGGCGGCGCGGCGTTCATCGCCACCCCCATCTTCGAGGAGGCGGAACTCGTCAAGCGCGGGGTGGGCGGCAGCACCGACATCGTCCGCAAGGAGATGTTCATGGTGCATTACTTCGGGGATCACGGCGGGTACGTGCTGCGCCCCGAGGGCACGGCGGGCATCGTGCGGGCCTTCATCGAGAACGGCCTGAAGCAGCTGCCGTCCCCGCTGAAGCTCTGGACGCACGGCCCGATGTTCCGCGCGGAGAACGTGCAGAAGGGCCGCCTGCGGCAGTTCCATCAGGTGGATTACGAGGTGCTCGGCAGCGCCGACCCGCTGGTGGACGCCGAGGCGATCTGGCTGATGGTGCAGGTCGTGGAGGCGCTCGGGCTGACGGGCGTGGGCGTGAAGCTCGGCAGTATCGGCGACCCGGAGGACCGCGACACGTACAACGCGTACCTGCGTGAACTGTTCACGCCGCACGCGGAGCGCCTCAGCGCGGACAGTCAGGACCGCCTGACCCGCAACCCCATGCGCATCCTGGACAGCAAGAGCAAGGAGGACCAGGCGATCATCGCGGAACTCGCGGTGAAGCCCATGCTGGACTTCCTGGGCACGGACGCGGAGGCGCACTTCGCGGCGGTCCGCGCGTACCTGGACGCGTGGGGCGTGGCGTACGAGGTGGACCCCAGCATCGTGCGCGGCCTGGACTACTACCGGCGCACGGCGTGGGAGCTGCACCACGCGCACATCGGCGCGAAGAGCGCCCTGGGCGGCGGCGGCCGCTACGACGGGCTGGCCGCGCAGCTGGGCGGGCAGGAGACGCCCGGCATCGGGTGGGCGTTCGGGGTGGAGCGCATCCTGCTCGCGATGGAGCAGGAAGGGCTGACCCTCCCGGCCCCGGACGGCCCGGTCGTGTACCTCGCGGCACTGGACGCCGGGCAGGTCCCGTCGGCCGCGCAGGCGGCCCTGTCGCTGCGGTCCGTGATGCGCGCCGAGTTCGGGCTGAAGGCGCAGAAGCCCGGCAACGCCTTCCGGGAAGCGGAACGCCGGGGCGCGCGCTACGCGGGCCTGATCGGGTCGGACGAGGCGGCAGCCGGGACGGTCGCCGTGAAGAACCTCGCGACGGGCGAACAGGTCAGCGTGAAGGTCGAGGCCCTCGCGGACGCCCTGACGCACTGACCCGCAGCGGGAAACGAGGCGGGCGGCCCGGAAGACGGGGTCGCCCGCCTGCCCGTGCCGACCGTGCGGCAAATGCTCTAAGCTGCGGCCCATGAAACGCACGCATTACGTCTCCGAACTCCGTCCCGAACACGCGGGACAGCAGGTCGTCCTTCAGGGCTGGGTGAACCGCGTCCGCGACTTCCCCGAACAGTACTTCGTGATTCTCCGCGACCGGACCGGCATCGCGCAGATCACCGTGGACAGCGACAACCCCGCCTACGCCGTGGCCGGCGAGCTGCGCGGCGAGTACGTCGTCGAGGTGACCGGCACCGTCCGCGAGCGCGGCGAGGCGCAACGCACCGACCAGTACCCGACGGGCGGTGTGGAAGTCATCCCGACGGAACTGCGTATCCTGAACCGCGCGACGACGCCCGCCTTCCAGGTAGACGGGTCGCCCGTCACGGTGTCCGAAGACATCCGCCTGAAGTTCCGGTACCTCGACCTGCGCCGCAAGGACATGCAGGACGTCCTGCGCCTGCGCAGCCGCGTGCAGGCCGAGATCACCCGGTACCTGGACCTGCAGGGCTTCGTGAACGTGGAGACGCCCATGCTCACGCGCAGCACCCCGGAAGGCGCGCGGGACTTCCTGGTCCCGAGCCGCCTGTCGCAGGGCGAGTTCTACGCCCTCCCGCAGAGCCCGCAGCTGTTCAAGCAGCTCCTGATGATCGCCGGCCTCGACCGGTACTACCAGTTTGCCCGCTGCTTCCGTGACGAGGACCTCCGCGCGGACCGCCAGCCGGACTTCACGCAGCTCGACATGGAGATGAGCTTCGTGGAACTGGACGACGTGCTGAACCTCAACGAGAGCCTGCTGCGCCACGTGTTCCGCGAGGTGATGGGCGAGGAGCTCCCCACGCCGTTCCCGCGCATCTCGTACCACGAGGCGATGGACCGATACGGGTCCGACAAGCCCGACCTGCGCTTCGGGCACGCGTTCACGGACGTGACGGACCTCTTCCGGGGCGGCGCGTTCCAGGCGTTCGCGGACGCTGGCGCCGTCAAGGTCATGGTCGCGCCGGACCTGACGCGCAAGCAGATCGACGAACTCGAACGCGTCGCCAAGCAGAACGGCGCGAAGGGCCTCGCGTGGGCGAAACGCGGCCCGGACGGCTTCACGGGCGGCGTCAGCAAGTTCCTCACGGACGCTGCCGCCGAACTCACCGCGCGGACCGGCGTGCAGGACGGCCAGACGCTCCTCTTCTCGGCAGGAGACTGGCGGCCCGCCGTCGAGGCACTCGGCGCGGTCCGGAACGCCCTGCGCGACCTGTTCGACCTCGCGAGCGGCGGGCCGCGCTTCCACATCAGCTGGGTGACGGACTTCCCGCAGCTCGACCAGGACCCCGACACCGGCACGTGGACGTACATGCACCACCCCTTCACCGCGCCGCACCCGGACGACCTCGCGCTGTTCGGCACGCCCCGCCAGGGCGAGATCCGCGCGCAGGCGTACGACCTCGTCCTGAACGGCTTCGAGGTCGGGGGCGGCAGCATCCGCATCCACCAGCCGGACGTGCAGGCCAAAATGTTCGCCGCCATCGGCTTCGACGAGGCGGCCGCCCGCGCCAAGTTCGGGTTCTTCATGGACGCCCTGGAGAGCGGCACCCCGCCGCACGGCGGGATCGCGTGGGGCTTCGACCGCCTCATCATGCTGATGAGCGGCGCCAGCAACATCCGCGAAGTGATCGCCTTCCCGAAGAACAACCGCGGCGTGGACCTCATGGCCCTCGCGCCCTCCACGGTGGACGACGCGCAACTCGCGGAAGTGGGTGTGCAGGTGCGCCTCCCGGCCGAGTGACACTCTTTTGCGCTGAACCCCCGGGATTCAGCCGAGCGAGATGAGGGGCAACGGGTACGGTTCCGCCGCAGTGGCACGGGCTGCGGGGAACCGGATCACGCCCGGGGTGGACGATGCTGGATGGGGGAATTCGTCTTCCCTGTTTTGCTGTGTCGGGCAAGTAAGTGAAAGTATTCACGATAAATCCGACTCGTGAACGAATTCTTTGTGCTGCCATGACGCACTTCCATCTGCCTGTTGGCCAGGACTACGCGCCCTCCTATACTTGTCCCCGATGACCACCATTGCAGACCTGAGCAACCACATCGGCCAGACCGTGACCCTGACGGCCTGGCTCACCGACCAGAGCGGCAAGGGCAAACTCCAGTTCCTGAAGCTGCGCGACGGGACCGGCTTCGTGCAGGCCACCGTCTTTAAGGCCGACGTGCCCGAGGAGATCTTCGAGGCCGCCAAGCGTCTGCGGCAGGAGCAGAGCCTGACCGTGACGGGCGAGGTTCGCGCCGACGAGCGCGCGCCGGGCGGCGTGGAACTCAGCGTCCGCGACCTCTCCCCCCTCGCGGACGTGGTCGGCGAGTACCCGATCACCCCGAAGGAGCACGGCATCGACTTCCTGATGGATCACCGGCACCTGTGGCTGCGTCACCGCCGCCCGTGGGCGATCCTGCGCGTGCGTGACGCCGTGCAGCGCGCCGTGACGGACTTCTTCCATGCGCAGGGCTTCATCCGCTTCGACTCGCCGTTCTTCACCCCGAACGCCGCCGAGGACACCACCGAACTCTTCGAGATCGACCTGTTCGGCGAGGACAAGGCGTACCTCTCTCAGACCGGGCAGCTGCACGCCGAGGCGGGCGCGCTCGCGTTCGGGAAGGTGTACACGTTCGGGCCGACCTTCCGCGCCGAGAAGAGCAAGACGCGCCGTCACCTGCTGGAATTCTGGATGATCGAGCCGGAAGTCGCGCCGAGCAGCCACGCGCAGAACATGGACCTGCAGGAAGCGTTCGTGAGCTTCCTCGTGCGCCGCGTGCTGGACGAGTGCCAGGAGGAACTGCGCGTGCTGGGCCGCGACACCGCGAAGCTCGCCGGGGCGGCGGAAGGCAACTACCCGCGCGTGCCGTACACCGAGGCGCTGGACATCATCCGCAAGCACATTGAGGACGGGGACCTGCCGCCGAACGTGCAGGCGGACGTGCAGCCCGTCGAGTGGGGTGACGACCTCGGCGCGCCGCACGAGACGATCCTCGGGTACCACTTCGACCGGCCCGTCATGATCGAGAAGTACCCGGCGGCCATCAAGGCGTTCTACATGCAGCCGGACCCGCAGGACCCGCGCGTGGCCCTGTGCGACGACATGATCGCGCCCGAAGGGTACGGCGAGATCATCGGCGGGTCGGAACGCATCCACGACTACATCCTGCTGCGAGAGCGCATCGAGGCGCAGGGCCTCCCGCTCGAGGCGTTCGAGTGGTACCTCGACCTGCGCCGGTACGGCAGCGTGCCGCACGCGGGCTTCGGAATGGGTCTGGAGCGCGTGATCGCGTGGCTGTGCGGCATCGACCACATCCGCGAGGCGATCCCCTTCCCGCGCATGCTGACCCGCATGTACCCCTGAGTGGCCGCCCGGGCCGCGTGGAACGTCCTGACCCTGCTGGCCTTCGTGCTGGCGGGCCTCGGCACGTACGTCTCCGCGCGGCTCGGCGCGTGGTGGACGCCCCTCGCGGCGCTCCCCGTGCTGGCCGCCTGCAGCTGGGGCTTCTACCGGCAGCGGTACGTATCGTGGCGGACCCTGGTCGGCTGGACGTACACGGGTGTCGCGCTCGGCACGCTCGGCGCGGTGGGGAGCGCCGCGTCGCCGTTCTGGCTGGCGGCCGCGCTCGTCCTGGCGACCGGCACGGTCCTACTGCTGCTGCCGGGTCTGATGAACGGCTGGGTGTGGACAGCGGCCCTGCTGCGCGCCCGGCCCGCCGGGTGGACGGACGCCGCCCCGCAGGACCGCGAGACGGTGCTGGCCGTATCGCCGTTCACGCTGCACGAGGTCGTCAAGGTCCGCGAGGTCCTGCAGGGCGGCATCGTGCAGCAGGAGGACCGCCGGGTGGACCGCCTGGAGATCCGCTACGGGGGCGACGCCGTGCACTCCGCACAGAAGGCCGCCGACCTGGAAGACTGGGTGCTGGCCCGCTACCGGCAGTACCGGCGCCTGCAGCGCCTGCCGCTCTCCCCGGACCTCGCCCCGACCCGCGAGGTGACGCGCGAGGAAGCGACGCGCCTCGACCCGTACGGCAGTGACGGCTGGCACGGCACGCGCGAACTGACGCGCGAGGAGGTGCTCGCCACCAGCCCCGTGCACCTCGACGTGACGTTCCTCGGGCAGCCCGGACCGTACCGCGCCGAGTACGCGCCCGGCACGCCCCGCCGCTTCACGTTCATGCAGGGCCGCGAGTACGACGAACTGCAGGACGACGACGTGCAGGAACGCGGCTGGATCGTGGAACGCGTGAACCTCGTCCTCACGGCGACGGGGCGCGTGCTCGGCAGCGAGCCCGACCTGGACGACGCGGAACGTGCGGTCCTGGCCCGCTACCGCGCGCAGCGGGAACGGCAACGCACCCCCTGAACGGCAGGCGGCAGCACGGGAACGCGGGAACACCTCTTCAGGGTTCCCGCGTTCCCGTGCACTTCCGGGTTGGGGCGGAGATCACGTCGCCTGCACCTGAGCGGAGGTGCGGCCGGGGCGTTCGTGGCGCAGCAGGCGCACGAGCCGGACGAGGAGGTTCGGGAGGCGCGGCACCTGTCGTTCGAGGGCCGCCTCCCTGCGAAGGTCGCGCAGATGGTCGAGCTGCGACTGCAGTTGAAGCTGATGATTCATGCGGTGCTCCTGGGGGGCGCGGGCCAGGGCGTCTCCCCGGCTGACTTCATGGTGCGCCCGCAGGGGGGCCGGGCGCATCGGCCGGGTGGCGGGCCGTGTCTGGCCGAATGGCTTAGATGGGCTGACAGACGACACGCTAATTGAATAGTTTCACGATAAATCCGGATCGTGAAACTTCTCCCTGTCACCTCAACAAGACAGAGAAGTGGCCCGTTCGGATACTCGAACGGGCCTCTCTCCCACGCGGCGGAACGCCTACGGAATCCAGCGGAACGCCACGAACCCCGCGAGCACACCCAGCAGGATCCCCACCGCGACCTCCAGGTACGTGTGCCCAAGCAGCACCCGCAGGGGCCTGGGCGCGAAGTTCTCCCGCACCACGGTCCGCAGTTCCTCCAGCAGCTCGTTGATCAGGCGCGCCTGCAGTCCGGATGAGCGGCGAACGCCGGTCGCGTCGTACATCACGATCATCGAGAACACCGCGCACGCCGCGAACAGCGGACTGCCGAGCCCCTGCGTGAGCGCCACGCCCGTGCTGAGCGCCACCACGAAGGCGCTGTGGCTGCTGGGCATGCCGCCCGTCTCCAGCATCCGTGCGGGCTCCCAGCGGCGCGTGAGCAGCAGGATCAGCAGGACCTTGAACACCTGCGCGAACAGCATCGCCAGCACCGACGACCACAGCCAGCGGTTCGTCAGCAGTTCCTGCCACGGGCTCAGAGCGGAACGTCTCCGGCCGCGTCCTGCTCCGCGCGGCGCTCGGCAGTCCGCGACAGGCCCGCCAGCACGCCGTTCACGAACTTGCCGGAATCGTCCCCGCCGTACTTGCGGGCGATCCGCACAGCCGACTCGATGACGGGCGGGTGCGGCGTGCCGAACCACACCATCTCCAGTGCCGCGAGCCGCATGACGTTCAGGTCCGTCTGCGCGAGCGTGTCGAAACTCCAGCCGCGAATGGTGCGGCGCAGCAGGTCGTCCACGTCGTTTCCGTGCCGCTCGAAGCCCTCCAGCAGCTCGCCCGCGAAACGCAGCGCGTCCTCGGACAGCTGCGCGTGCGTGTCGTCCCCGTCCCGCATGTTCGCCTCGGCGCGGTTGCGGGCCAGCGACAGCGGCATGTCACCCTGCGACGCCTCGAAAATCACCCGGAACGCGAACTCGCGCGCCGCGCGCCGATTCCCGACCGGTTGCGCGGCCTTCTCGCGGCGGCGCGTCACGACGGCCTCGTCTGGGTGGGCTGCGCGGGCGGCAGCAGCAGGCCCTGCACCGTCACGTTCACGGCCCGCACCTTCAGGCCCGTCATGAGCTCGATGTTCTCCGTCACGGCCCGCTGCACGGCCTGCGACACGCCCACGAGGTTCTTTCCGTACTCCACGTTCAGGCCGATCTCCACGCTGACGAACTGCCCGTCACGCGTGACCTTCAGCGCGCGCGGGCGGCGCGGACCGCTGCCGGGACGCACGCCGCCCAGCACCTCCGACGCCTTGATGGGCGCGGGCGCGATGTCCAGCCCCCCGATGCGGTCCACGGTGGTGGCGGCAATATCGATCAAAACAGTTTTGCTGATGTCCAGTTCCATGAAACCTCTCCGCTCGACCCAGCCTGAGCTGGGGTGAATGGACCCAGTGTAATACGGTTTCGCTCCGATTCCACGCCCATGCGGGAAAAACAGCGGGTCCCGCTCCACCTTCGCCGTACCGGCCTTCCGACCAGCTGCTGCCCGTTCCAGCAGACGGGGCGGTGACCCGCGCGGGCCGCCGCCCCGACCGCCCGGCCGGTCAGGCGAGGCCGCGACGCACCCAGTCGCTCAGGTCCGCGATCTTCACGCGCTCCTGCGCCAGCGTGTCGCGGTCACGGACGGTCACGGTGTCCACCAGCGAAGCGTCCTCCCCCTTCCCGACCGTGTCGAAGTCCACCGTCACGCAGAACGGCGTGCCGACCTCGTCGTGACGGCGGTACGCCTTGCCGATGTTGCCGCTGTCCTCGTACAGCACGCGGCCCAGACCGAGCGCCTGCAGCTGCGCCTTGACGGCCTTCGCGACCGTCGTGATCTCCTCGCGGTTCCGGGCGAGCGGAATGACCGCCACCTTGATCGGCGCGAGGTGCGGGCGGAGCTTCAGCACGATGCGCTCGCTGCCGTTCTCCAGGACCTCCTTCGTGAACGCCTCGCTGAGCACCGCCAGCATCGCGCGGTCCACGCCCGCCGACGGCTCGATCACGAACGGCACGACCGGCTTGTTCGTGTCCGGGTGCGGAATGGTGAGCTTCGCGACGCTGTCGTTGTTCTCCGACACCTTCGCCACGAGGCCCAGTTCCGCCTGATTCTTGGTGTGGCTGCCGAGGTCGTAATCGCTGCGGTTCGCGATGCCCTCGATCTCCTCGTGCCCCAGCGTGGGGTAGTCGTACATCAGGTCGTACGTGCGCTTGCTGTAGTGCGCGAGGTCCTCTTTCGGCACGTCCAGGATCTCGATCTTGCTGCGCGGCACGCCCTGCGCCTCCCACCAGCTCAGGCGCCGCTCCAGCCAGTGCTCGTGCCACTCCTCGTCCGTGCCGGGCACGCAGAAGTACTCGATCTCCATCTGCTCCAGTTCACGCACCCGGAAGATGAAGTTGCGGGGCGTGATCTCGTTCCGGAACGCCTTCCCGATCTGCGCGATGCCGAACGGCAGGCGGCGGCTGGTGCTGTCCACCACGTTCTTGAAGTTCGTGAAGATGCCCTGCGCCGTCTCCGGGCGCAGGTAACCGTAGCTCTCGTCGTCCGCGACCGGGCCGATCGTCGTCTTGAACATCATGTTGAACGGCTTGGGTTCCGTCCAGTCGCCGACCTCGCCGGAAAACGCGTCACGCACGCCCGCCGCCTTCAGCGCCTCGCTCGCCTGCGCGGGGCTGGCGTTCAGCGCCGCGATCAGCGCGGGGAAGTTCGCGGCGTCCACGTTCATGATCTCGGCGATCTTCTGCACGACGGCGTCCTTCTGGTCCTTGACGAGGTGATCCAGACGGTAGCGTTTGTTGTTCTTCCTGTTGTCGACCATCGGGTCGCTGAACGTCGCCTCGTGCCCGCTGTGACGCAGCACCAGGCGGTGCATGATGATGCTGGCGTCCAAGCCCTCCATGTCGTCGCGCTCGTAGATGTTCGCGCGCCACCACGCGGCCTTGATGTTGTTCTTCAGCTCGACGCCCAGCGGACCGTAATCCCAGAAGCCCTGCAGACCACCGTAGATCTCGGACCCCTGGAAGATGAAGCCGCGGCGCTTGCACAGGCTGACGAGTTCTTCCATGTTTTGTGCTGGCATACGGACCCTCCTTGGCCCGCCGCCAGGGAACGAAACGCCCCAGGCGAACGGGTCGCCTGGGGACGCGGGATCGCCCGCGCGGTTCCACCCCAGTTCCGGTCACGGGCCGTCTGCCCGGCGCCCGGCACTTTCTTGAAACGATGCTCCCCGCTGCCTTCCCGGCGCGCCACCCGCCTGACTCCCACCGTCTCAGGCTCGCTCGTGAGTGCGTTCAGCCGGTACTCCTGCGGTTCAACGCTCCCCCATTGTGGTCCGGCCCGCCCGCACGGTCAAGCGGTCCCGCCCGCATGCGAAACTGCTACCCCCACAGCGGTGAACGGCTCCGGAACTTGATAGACTCCCACGGTGAATCTAGATTTCTTCAAGTCGCTGCTGACCGCCGCCGCACCCAGCGGGTACGAAGCCCGCGCCGCCCAGGTCTGGAAGGCCGAAGCGGAAACCTTCGCGGACCGCGTGCACGAGGACCACTACGGCAACGTGTACGCCGAGATCAACCCGCCCGCCGAAGGTGAGGGCCGCCCCATCGCGCTCATGGGTCACCTCGACGAGATCGGCCTGATGGTGTCGCACATCGACGACAAGGGCATGATCGCGTTCCTGGGCATCGGCGGCTGGGACCCGCAGGTGCTCGTCGGGCAGCGCATCCGCCTGCTCGCCGAGGAAGGCGACATCCTCGGCGTGATCGGCAAGAAGGCCATCCACGTCATGGAGGGCGACGAGCGCAGCAAGGCCAGCAAGCTCGAAGACCTGTGGATCGACACGGCCCTCGACATCGACGAAGTCAGGCGCCGCATCCCGGTCGGCACGGTCGGCGTGATCGAGCAGCCGCCCATCGAACAGAACGGGCACCTGATCAGCAAGGCCATCGACAACCGCGCGGGCGCGTACATCGTGCTCGAAGCGCTGCGCGCCATGAAGGCCGCGGGCGTCAGGGCGCACGTCGTCGCGGTCGGCACGTCGCAGGAAGAGATCGGCTGCTTCGGCGCGCAGGTGAGCGGCTACCGCCTGAACCCCGTCGCGGGCGTCGTCGTGGACGTCACGCACGAGACGACGCAGCCGGGCGTCAGCGAGAAGAAGTACGGCGTCGCCCCGTTCGGCAGCGGCGCGAACCTCGCCGTGGGCGCCATGGTGAGCCCCGTCATCCTGCGCCAGATGCAGGCTGTCGCCAAGGCCCGCGAGATCCCCACCACGCTCTCCGCCAACCCCCGCTACACCGGCACCGACAACGACTCCCTCGCCCTGGTGCGCGCGGGCGTCCCGACGGCCGTCGTCAGCATCCCCAACCGCTACATGCACTCCCCCAGCGAGATGGTGAAACTCTCCGACGTGCAGGCCTGCGTGGACATCATCGCGGGCTGGGCCGAGAGCCTCAGCGGCGAGCAGGACTACACCCGCCGCTGATTCCGGCAGGTTCGGCGCTGCGGTCGGGTCGTTCGCATCGGCGACCGCTCGACCGGAGCGCTTTTTACGTCGTGTTCAGACGTGTTTTCAGGAGTCCCAGGCTGTTCGTATAAAATAGAAGAGCGTCTTCAGAACAAACATTCACGCCATGCCGCTCGGCAACCCACGTGGCGCACGCCTGCCGACCTCGCCGCGCCCAACAGAGAAAACTCCCCGCACGTCTGACCGTGCGGGGAGTGCCGTTCAATCCGGCTTCAGAGGATGTCGTCGCGGATGCAGGCCTTGAAGTGGCCGGGCGTCACCTCACGCAGTTCCGGTTCGACCTGCGCGCACTCCGCGATGGCGTAGCGGCAGCGGGTGCGGAACACGCAGCCGCTCGGCGGGTTGATCGGGCTGGGGATGTCCCCTTCCAGGATGATGCGCTGGCGTTTCACGGTCGGGTCGGGGATCGGCGCGGCCGAGAGGAGCGCCTCGGTGTACGGGTGCTTGGGGTTGCGGTTCAGTTCGCGGCTCGGGGCGATCTCCATGATCTTGCCGAGGTACATCACGATGATGCGGTCGCAGATGTACTCCACGACGGCGAGGTCGTGCGCGATGAACAGCACCGTCAGGCCCAGTTCCTCCTGCAGGTCCTGCAGCAGGTTCACGACCTGCGCCTGGATGGACACGTCGAGCGCCGAGGTGGGCTCGTCGGCCACGATGAAGGCCGGGTCGACGGCGAGGGCGCGCGCGATGCCGATACGCTGGCGCTGACCGCCGGAGAACTCGTGCGGGTAGCGGCCCATGTTCTCGGGGCGCAGACCGACCTTGGTCAGGAGTTCCGCGATGCGGTCCACGCGGCCCTTGCCGGGGTGCAGGTTGTGGATCTGCAGGGCCTCACCGATGATCTCGGAGACGGTCATGCGGGGGTTCAGGGACGCGAAGGGGTCCTGGAAGATGACCTGCATCTCGCGGCGGTAGTCGCGCAGTTCGTTCTTGCCGATCCTGGTGATGTCGGTGCCGTTGAAGATCACCTGACCGCCGGTCGGTTCGAGGAGGCGCAGGATGGTGCGGCCCATGACGGTCTTGCCGGAGCCGGACTCGCCGACCACGCCGACCACCTCGCCGCGGTTCAGCTTGAAGCTGACGCGGTCCACGGCCTGCACGTTCGCGACGACGCGGGACAGCAGGCCGCCACGGATCGGGAAGAACTTCTGGAGCTTGTTGACTTCCAGCAGCGTCTCGCCCATGGCGGGCAGGGGCTTGCGGCTGGTCTTCTCTGCGGCGGCGGTCATGCGTTCACCTCGGTGCGGGCGGGGCGGGTCATGCCTTCACCTCGCTGAATTCGCGCCAGCGGATGCAGCGGCTCATGTGGCCGGCACCCGTGTCTTCCAGGGCCGGGACGGCCTTGCTGCATTCGGGGACCGCGAACTTGCAGCGCGGCTCGAAGGCGCAGCCGCTCGGGAGGTTGAGGGGGTTGGGGACGTTGCCGGGAATGGCTTCGAGGCGTTCCTTGCGGACGCCGGGCACGGCGGCATGATCGACGCGCGGCATGCTGTTCAGCAGGCCCATGGTGTAGGGGTGCTTGGGCGCGCGGAAGATGTCGAGCACCTCGCCTTCCTCGACGACGCGGCCGCCGTACATCACGACGACGCGGTCGGCCATCTCGGCGACGACGCCGAGGTTGTGCGTGATGAACAGGATGCTCATGCCGATCTCGGCCTGCAGTTTGCGCATCAGGTCGAGAATCTGCGCCTGGATGGTCACGTCGAGCGCGGTGGTGGGTTCGTCCGCGACGAGCAGGGCGGGGTTGCAGGAGAGCGCCATGGCGATCATGACGCGCTGGCGCATGCCGCCGGACATCTGGTGCGGGTACTCGTTCACGCGTTTACGCGCGGCGGGAATGCCGACGAGTTCCAGCATCTGCGCGGCGACCTCCATGCCTTCCTTGCGGTTCTTGCCCTGGTGGAGCATGACGGCCTCGGCGATCTGGTCGCCGACGGTGTACACCGGGTTGAGGCTCGTCATGGGTTCCTGGAAGATCATGCTGATGTCGTTGCCGCGGATCTTGCGCATCTCGGCTTCGCTGGCGGTGACGAGGTTCTTCTGCACGCCGTCCTTGCCGCGGAAGAGGATCTCGCCCTCCACGATCTTGCCGGGCGGCATGGCGATCAGGCGCATGATGCTGAGGCTGGTGACGCTCTTGCCGGAGCCGGACTCGCCCACCACGGCGAGCGTCTCGCCGCGCTGGATGTGGAAGGTCACGCCGTCCACGCTCTTCACGACGCCCTCGTCGGTGTAGAAGTACGTCTTGAGGCCCTTGACGTCGAGGAGCACCTCGGCGTTCTTGTTGATGTCGCTGCGGCTCATGGCCGGAATACTGGATTCACTGTGGGTCATTCACCCTCCCTGTAGGTACTGCTCCCGGTCCGGCATCGGACGGCTTGTCCGCGTTGGCCGGCGTCCGGACTCGGTCAGGCCGGGGGGCCTCAACCACAAAACATTGGGCGCATGATATCAGGATTGTGCGCTGCGTTAAGGTACTGGCGGGCCGCTCGCGTATCGACCGGCCCGCCGTGCGTCACTGCCGTTTGCGCGGGTCGAAGGCGTCGCGCAGCCCGTCGCCGAGCAGCTGGTAGCACATGACGGTGAACACGATGAAGAAGCCGGGGATGAGCATCCAGGGCCGGTCGGTGATGCTGGCGATGCCGCCGTCCTGCGTCTGGTTGAGGAGCGTGCCCCAGCTGACGTACGGTTCGACCGCGCCGATCCCGAGGAAGCTCAGGCCGCTCTCGGTGAGGATGGTGCCGGGAATGGCGAGGCTGAGCGTCACGATCAGGTAGCTGGTCATGCTGGGAATCATGTGGCGCAGCATGATGCGCGACTGCGACGAGCCGAGCGAGTACGCGGCCGTCACGTAGTCCTGCTCGCGCACGGACAGCAGCTGGCTGCGCACGGTGCGGGCGAGGCCGCCCCAGCTGATGAACGCCAGGATCACGAGCAGCAGGAACAGCACGAGGATCGGGTTGGCGTCCTGCGGGAACAGGGAGCGCAGCAGGATCAGCAGGAACAGGTACGGGATGGCCGAGATGACCTCCACGAGGCGGTTGATGACGTTGTCCACCCAGCCGCCGAAGAACGCGGCGAGGGCGCCCATCACGACGCCGATGATCGTGCTGATGAACACGGCGAGCACGCCGATGCTCAGCGAGATCTGCGAGGCGTACATGGTGCGCGTGAACAGGTCGCGGCCCAGGCCCTCGGCCCCCCACAGGAACACCTTGCAGTCGGGATTGCCGGTCCCGAAGAGGTGGAGGTTGCCGGGAATGCCGAGGATGCGGTACGTGTCGCCGCGCACGAAGAGCCGCACCGGGCAGCGTTCGCCGGTCGGCCGGAATTCCTGCAGGAAGGTGTCGGGGTTCATGGTCTGCGCGAACTTGTCCACGAAGAGTCCGTACCTGCCGGTTTTGGGGTCGCGGATGTGCAGCGGGGTGGGTTCGTGGTAGCGGGTGGTGGCGGTGGTGCTGTAGTTGCTGAGGCCGTCCGGCGCGATGAACGGCGCGAAGATCGCCATGACGTACAGCAGGATGATGAAGATGCCGCCGATGGTGGCGAGGCGGTTCTTGCGGAACTGCCCCCACGCGACCTGCATCTGGCTCTGGGCGCGGGCGTTCGTTTTGGGGGGTGCGGGGATGGCTGTCATGTCAGTTGAACCTGATGCGCGGGTCGATGACCGCGAGCAGAATGTCGCTGATCGCGTTGCCGATGAACAGCAGCACCATCGGGAGGATCGAGAAGGCCGCGACGAGGTAGAAGTCCTGGGAGGCGATGGCGTCCAGCAGCATGGGCGTGATGCCGGGGTACGCGAACACCACCTCCACGAAGCCCGCCCCGCCGATCAGGGTGGGGAGCAGACCGCCGATGCCGGCCACGAAGGGAATGATGGCGTTGCGCAGCGTGTGCTTGTACACGACGCTGAATTCGGGCACGCCCTTGCTGCGGGCGGTCCGGACGAAGTCGCCGCGCAGGTACTCCAGCATCTGGCCGCGCAGGACGCGCGTGAAGCCCGCCACGTCGCCCACGGCGAGCACGAGGCCCGGAATGATCAGGTGCTTGAGGGTGTCCCAGATCTTGCCGAGGGCGCTCATCTGATCGTAGCCGTCGCTGGTCATGCCGATCATGGGGATGTTCCAGCCGGTCGCCTGACGCAGCTTCAGGATGCCGAAGATGGTGAGCAGCGCGATGAAGAAGCTGGGGAAGCCGAGCAGGAAGTAGAACACGACGCCGCTGACGCGGTCGCCGATGCTGTACTGCCGGACCGCGCCGTACACGCCGAGCGGGATGCTGATGGCGTAGAACAGCACGAGGTACACGAGCACCAGCTTGATGGAGTTCACGACGCGCGGCCACGCGACGTCCAGCACCGGCTGCGTGTAGCTGAAGCTGAGGCCCAGGTTGCCGTGCAGGAGGTTCCAGAGCCACTGGAAGTACTGCTGCCACGCGGGTTTGTTCAGGCCGAACTGCGCGGCGAGGTTATCGAGCTGCTGCTGACTGATGCCGGGGTTGAGCTTGGCGGGCGTGAGGAAGTCGCCGGGCGCCAGCTGGATGATCGCGAACACCAGGATGGTGGCGAGCAGGAAGGTGGGCAGGAGGTTCAGGAGTCGTCTGAGCAGAAAGGTGAACATGGGTGCTCCGGGGGCTTCAAGGACAGAGGGCAGCCCGCGATTGCAGGCCACCCCCAGCCGAGATGCGTCGTTACTTGATGAAGGTGGTCACGACGTTACGGGACCCGTAGTAGCTGTCCATCTGGTTGCGGGGGAACTGGCCGCCCAGGCGGTTGTTGTACGTGACGTGGTAGCTGCCGCCCACGAGGTACACCACGGGCTGCAGTTCGGCCTCGGTCTTGAGGAGCTGCGCGCCGATCTTCTGGCGGGCCGCCTGGTCCACGGTGCTGTCGCCCTGGAAGAAGAGTTTCGTCATCAGCTGTTCCTGGCTGGTGAGGCAGTCGCCCTTGGTGGGGTTGTTGTAGCTGTGCAGGTTGCCGCCGCAGGGGACGGTGTTGCTGCCGAAAGGCCAGATGTTGTCGCCGCCGCTCAGGCCGAGCAGGATGGCGTCGAAGGGACGGCTCTCGCCCTTGCTGGTCAGCTGGCCGACGAGGACGTTGAAGTCGATGGGCGTGAAGTTGACCTTGACGCCGACCTTCTTGGCCTCGTCTGCGAAGATGCGGCCGAGCTGTTCACGGACGGTGTTGCCGGAGTTGGTGGCGAGCGTGAACTCCAGCTTCTGGCCCTGCGCGTTCACGAGGATGCCGTCGCTGCCCTTCTTGGTGAAGCCCATCTGCGCGAGGAGCTTGGTGGCGCCCGCGAGGTTGTAGGGGTACTTGGGCGCGGCGTCGTTGATGTAGTTCTTGAAGACCGGGTACACGCTGTAGTACGTGGGGTTGCCCAGGCCGCCCAGCGCGAGCTGGACCATGGCCTCGCGGTTGGCGACCATGCTCATGGCGCGGCGGAAACGCACGTCGCGGAACAGCTTCTGCTTGAAGGGGCTGTCGGCCTTGTTCCAGTTGAAGGTGATCCACTGGCTGGTCGCGGCGGGCGACACGTTGGCGAGCTCGGTGGCCTTGAGGGTCCCGGCGTCGATGGCCTTCTTGATCTGCGCGAGGTCGTCGGCGTTGCGGGGCCCGTATACGTCGAGTTCACCGGCGAGGTAGGAGGCGAGCGAGGCGTTCAGGTCCTTGACGATCTTGAGGGTGACGGTGTCGAGGTACGGCAGGGCCGCGCCCGCACTGTCCTTGTTCCACTCGCCGAAGTTCGCGTTGCGTTTCAGCACGGCGCGCTGACCGGCCGAGTAGCTCTGGAGGGTGAAGGCGCCCGCCGTGACGACGTCGGAAGGGTTGACGTTCAGGCCCCAGAGTTTCTTGACGGCTTCGGCGCCGCCGGCCGAGTAGGCCTTGCCGAAGACGTGGTCGGGCCAGGGGGTGTAGCTCATGGTGACGTAGGCCGTCGCGCTCTGCTGCGGGAAGTCGAACTGCAGGGTGTAGTTGTCGAGCTTCTTGACGGTGATGGGCTTGTCGTTGATGAAGAAGCTGTCGTAGCTGTTGCTGCCGACCTTGTCGTCCGTGTGGATCTTCCAGGTGGTGACCCAGTCGTCGGCGGTGATGGCCTGGCCGTCGCTGAACTTCATGCCCTGGCGGATCTTGACGACGAAGCGCTTGCCGTTGTTGCTCACGACGGGCATGCCTTCGGCCATGTCCGGGATGAAGCTGTCGTCGGTCTGGTCCTGCGTGAACAGGCCTGCGCCGAGGCTCATCCAGTAGTTCGGGATGCTGCGGGCCTCGGCGGAGGTGAAGGGGTTGATGGTCTTGTAGTCGCTGATCGTGGATTCGCGGTAGTCGCCGCCCTTCTTGGCGGCGCTCGCGGGATCGGCGCTCCACTTGGCAGGCCAGACGAACGGGGCAGCCATGCTGCTGCCGAGGGTCAGGGCAGCGGCGAGCATCAGAATCTTCTTCATCGGTGTTCCTCCTGGTCTGTGTATACGAAAACCACCTCAGCGGGTCCGGAGGATGTCCGGGCGTCTGAATGTCTGACAGGTGTTCGGGATACCAGCGAGGGTCACTATAAAGAGTCCATAAAAGCGGGTCAAGCGCGTGTCAGGCGCGATTCACGCACCCTCATGAGAATCGTGGCAGCTGCATAGAAATACGATCTCAATAATTACAAATGCAAAGGCCGCTCCCCGGAAACCGGGAAACGGCCCTCACAGCGCCTGAACTCAGCGCGACAGAACGTCAATCAGCAGCGCCAGCAGCATGAACAGCCCGCCCAGCACACTGCTGATCCGGACCAGACCACCCTCCACGCCGCGCCCGCCGAACAGATCGCCGCCGCCGCCCAGGCTGGAGCTGAGCCCCGCCTGCTTCGGCACCTGCAACAGCACGAAGAAGATCAGCGCGACGGACACGAGGGCGAACATGATGATGAAGATGGTCAGCATGGGTAGGTTCCTTTGGTGGGGCGCGGCAGCCAAATCATGGATCTGCCGACTGCATTCGGTGAGGCGTCTCTGGTTGCCCTTGGCCGGTCGGCGAAGGTGACCGCACTTCTTTCCAGGCGGATCGGCGCGCCCCTGGTTGCTTCTGGTGCCGAAGGCGGGACTCGAACCCGCACGATTTCTCGCTCGATTTTGAGTCGAGTGCGTCTACCAATTCCACCACTCCGGCACAGCACGCACGCAACCGAAATTGCACGCACCCGGCATGCTAGCAGCGCGGGCCGGGACGGTCAACGCCGCTCGCCTTCAGGCTTCCGGTGTCAGCCCGATCCGGCCGCCGATGTCGCGGCGGAACTGCGCGCCCTCGAAGCCCACGCGCTCCACCAGCCGGTACGCGCGTCCCAGCGCCAGCGCCAGGGTGTCCGCGCTCGCCTGCACCGCCAGCACGCGCCCGCCCGCCGACACCAGCTGCTCCCCCTGCAGGGCCGTGCCCGCCTGATAGATGCGCTCGCCCTCCCCCGCCACCGGCAGCGTGAGCGGCACGCCGCGCTGCGGCTCGCCCGGGTAGCCGGGCGCGGCCAGGATCACCACGGCACTCGCGCCTGCCGCGAACGTCACCATGCCGGGGTCCAGCCTGCCCTGCGCACACGCGAGTGTGATCTCGCCCAGGTCGCCCGTCAGGAGCGGCAGCACCGCCTCGGCTTCCGGGTCCCCGAACCTCGCGTTGAACTCCACCACCTTCGGCCCGTCCGGCGTCAGCATCAGGCCCGCGTACAGCACGCCCACGAACGGCAGGCCCTCCGCCGCCATGCCCGCCATCACCAGGTCCAGAATGCCGGACTGCACCGACGTGCGGTCCGCGTCCGTCAGCGGGAACGGGCAGATGACGCCCATGCCGCCCGTCATGGGGCCGGTGTCGCCCTCGTGAATGGTCTTGTGGTCCTGGCTGGGCAGCATCTGCACGGCCCGCACCCCGTCCGCGAAGGCGAGGACGCTCACCTCCTGCCCCGTCATGAACTCCTCGATCACGGCCGCCGCGCCGTCCTGCGAGAAGATCGCCGTGAGCGCCTCCCGCGCCTCGTCGTGCGCGTGACAGATGGTGACGCCCTTCCCGGCCCGCAGGCCCGCGTCCTTCACCACGACCGGCAACGGCTGCTCCAGCGCGTACGCGAGCGCGCCCGGCAGGTCCTCGAAACTGCGGTACCGCGCGGTGGGAATCCCGTGCCGTGCCATAAACGCCTTGCTCCACGCCTTGTCGCCCTCCAGACGCGACGCGTCCCGGCTCGGCCCGAACGCCGGGACGCCCGCCGCCTGCAGCGCGTCCACCACGCCCTCCGCGAGCGGACCCTCCGGCCCCACGACCACCAGGTCCACGCCCTCCCCCACCGCAAGCGCGGCGACGGCCGCCGGGTCCTGCGCGCCCGGCACGCACCGCGCCAGGGCCGCGATGCCGGGGTTGCCGGGCGTGCACACCACGCCGGTCACGGACGACGAGCGCGTCAGGGCGTCCACGATGGCGTGCTCGCGCCCACCGCCGCCCACCACGAGCACCTTCACAGCGCGCCCCCGGCACGGTGGGCAGGCACGGACGACACGGGACGGACGGGCAGGATGCTGGACCTCATGCCCGGCATGATAGAGAGTCGCCCCGCCCCGCGCGGGCCACGGGCGAGGAACGGGGCGACAATTGTCTACCCAGCGGGCAGGTCAGGCGCGGCCGCGGGCCGCCGCGCGCGTCCAGTACCGCGCGAGGCCCTGCACGCTCATCCAGGGCGGGCACGCGAGCGCGTACCGGGACGGCAGGTCCGGCCCCTCCAGCACGAGCGCCTCACCGAGCGCCTCCGTGTACCGCTCCGTGATCCGGGCGAGGTCCGCACCCGCCTCCAGTTCCTGCCGCACGAGGTCCGCGTCGAACGCCATGTTGCGCTCCAGCGCGTCCCAGTGCGCCGCCTCGTGCCGGTGACTGCCGAAATGCGTCAGGTGCAGCGTCTGCGCGTCCACGTCCCGCAGGAGCGCGATGCTGGCCTGCCACGCGGGCAGGTCGATGTCCGGCGGCGGGGTCGGCGGGCGCGGCGACTGCCGACGGTCCAGGCGAATGCCGCCCACGTCCCCCACGAACAGGTCCGGCCCCACGTGGTACGCGAGGTGATGCACGGCATGCCCCGGCGTGTACAGCGGCCGCACCTCGACCCGACCGGGCGTGAGCGTCTCGCCGCCGTCCAGCACCGTGAGCTGCGCGGCCGGGACGGGCCGCATCTCGCCCCACAGCGTGTCCATCTGGTCGCCGTAGATCTGCGCGGCGCTCGCCATGAGCCGCTCCGGCGCCTGCAGGTGCGCCGCGCCGCGCGCGTGCACGTACACCCGCAGGTCCGGCACGCGCGCCGCGAGCGTACCCGCCGCGCCCGCATGATCCAGGTGAATGTGCGTGAGCAGCAGGTGCCGCACGTCCTCCAGCCGCGCACCGAACCGTTCCAGGCCCGCTTCCAGTGCGGGCAGCGAACTCGACGGTCCGCAGTCCACGACGGCCAGCCCGTCGCCCGTGTCGAAAACGGACGACGCGATGATGCCTGAGGCGCCCTGGAACTCCAGATCAATGAGTTGAGGCATGCCCTGGAGTCTAACGGTCGAAAGACCCGCCATGCACGTCAGGTCCGGCACGACAGCACGCGCCTCAGGCCGTGAACGCGCGTCAGCGGAAAGGGCGGGTCAGGCCTTGCCGAGCAGGCGGGCGACAGCGAGCACGACGGCCGCGAGGTACTGCACGGCCGCCACGAGCCGCAGGCTCGCCACGTTCGGGGCGCGGCGCAGCGGGCCGTACGTGAGGTACAGCACGAAAGAGGCGGAGCACAGGATCAGGATGACAAAGAGCCAGAGGGCCATAGGGCGTCAGGATAGCAGGGCCGCGTCAGCGGGAGCGTTCGCGGCTGGACACGGCCAGCAGCGCGTCGTAACTGTCCGGCTGGGCGGGATCGTCGAGCGCGGCCTTGTTGCGGCCCTCGTAGCCGCAGGTGGCGCAGCGGTGCAGGATCATCCAGCCTTTCTTCGGGTGGCTCTCCACGCCCACCGGGACCATCAGGCCGCCGCAGTCGGCGGCGCGGTCGCCGGGGAACACGTCGAGGTGCACGCTGTGCAGGCACGCGGGGCAGTGGTTGCGGACCGAGCCGTTCAGGAGGGGCTGCACGTCCAGGCCGCAGTGGCCGCACACGAAGGCGGAGTTCGTGCCCTGCTTGACGAAGCGGCGCGTCACGCGCGCCCCGGCCGGGAGCGCTGCGCTTCCAGGAACGCCTTGATGGGCGCGTGAGCGTACAGGGCGAGGCCGCAGATGGCGAAGGCGAGGCCCGCGAGGAGCAGCATCAGGGTCTGCACGGAGATGCCCGCCAGGGGGCTGAGGAGCATCAGGGCGAGCCCGCCGAGGACCGTGATGGCGAGCGTCACGAACAGCGCGACGCGCGAGCCCCGGTACACCTGCCACAGCACGAACGCGGTGACGGCGAACCCCGCGAGCTGCACGCCCGCCTGTGCCACATCGCCGCGCACCCAGCGGGCCACGACGGGAGCGGCGCTCAGCACGAAGATCACGCCCAGACTCAGGCGCGCCTGCATGCGGCCCAGGGCGAGGGAGGGGTCGGGGGACGGCTGTCTCATGCCTGCAGGATAGTGCTCCCCGGCCCGGCGGAAAGGGACGCCCGGCCCCCTGTGAGGGACCGGGCATGCCGGGTGTGGCCGGTGGTGGGGGCGTCAGCGGCTCTTGAGTTCGGACCAGATGCGGTCGAAGAGGCGCGGCGGGCGGCCGGGCGGGAGTTCCTCGATGAATTCCACCCGGCCGCTCTTCAGGTCCGCCTGCGAGGGGTTGAAGGCCTTGTTGTCGCGCAGCAGGGGGTCGAGGAAGGGCCTGGCGGCGGCGTTCGGGTTGCCGTAGTACGTGTAGTTGCTGATGGCGGCACTGACCCTGGGCGTGAGGACGGTGTCGATGAAGTCGCGTGCCAGGGCGGGGTTCGGGGCGCCCTGCAGCAGCACGAGGTTGTCGGTGCTGATGGTGGTGCCCTCGCGCGGGAGGAACACCTTGAGGCTGGCGTTCTCGGCCGCGCCCTGCAGCAGGTCCCCGACGTAGATCTGCCCGAGGTCGATGTCGCCCGCGAGCAGGCGGTTGCGGGTGCCGGGGCCGCCGTCGAAGCCGAGGAAGCCGCGTTTGGCGACGACGGTGCGGAGCAGGTTGCGGGCCGCGCGGAGTTCGGGGACGCGGGTGCTGTTGACGCTGAACCCCAGGTACTTGAGGGCCGCGCCGATCACCTCGCGCGGGTCGTCGAGCAGCACGAACTTCACGGTGTCGCTCGTGCCGAAGATCAGGTCCCAGCTCTCGCGGGGCGGGGTGTAGCGCGCGGCGTTGTAGGCGAGGCCGGTCGCGGCGTACTGGTACGGGACGGTGTAGGTGTTATGCGGGTCGTAGCCGGGGTTCTGGAAGCCGGGGGCGACGTTGTGGAAGTTTTTGAGGGTCTGGACGTTCATCTTCTGGAGCTGTCCGGCCCGGACCATCGTTTGTATAAAATAGTTGCTGGGCGTGGCGAGGTCGTACGCCGTGCCGCCCCCCTGCAACTTCGCCAGCATCGCCTCGTTCGACTCGAAGGTATCGATCACCACCCGCACGCCCCGCGCCTTCTCGAAGTCCTTCACGACCTGCGGATCGATGTAGTCCGACCACATGAAGATCCGCAGCGTCTTCCCGTCCCCGCGCGCCACCGGCACCGCCCCGGCCCCCGACTGTACCGGCTCGGCCCGCTGACAGGCGAGCAGCAGCGCGGGCAGCAGCAGCGCCCCCAGCACGGCACGCTCAGCCCTCACGCGCGCCCCCCCGGCGACCCACCGCGTTCGCCACCACGATCAGCAGGACCGTGAACGCGATCAGCAGCGTGCTGAGCGCATTGATGTCCGGCGTCACGCCGCGCTTCACGCTCGTGTACACCAGCACCGGCAGGGTATGGAACCCCGACCCGCTCGTGAAGTACGTGACCACGAAATCGTCCAGCGACAGCGTGAACGCCAGCAGCGCCCCCGACAGCACGCCCGGCAGCGCCAGCGGCAACGTCACGTGCAGGAACGCCCGCAGCCCGCTCGCGCCCAGGTCACGGGCCGCCTCCTCCAGCTCCGGCCCGTACCCCGCCAGCCGCGACCGCACCACCAGCCCCACGTAACTCACCTGGAAGGTCACGTGCGCCAGCAGCACCGTGAAGAGCCCGCCCTGAAACGGCAGCACGTGCCGCACCAGCGCGTAGAACATCAGGAGAGACACGCCCATCACGACGTCCGGAATCACGATGGGCGTCACCAGCAGGAACGTCAGCGCCGTCCGGCCACGGAACGTGTACCGCCACAGGCCCAGGCCCAGCAGCGTGCCCAGCACCACGCTCAGGGCGGTGGACGACACCGCCACCAGCAGCGTGTTCGTCACGGCCTCGCGCACGTCGGAGCGGCCGAACAGCACCGCGTACCAGTGGGTCGTGAAGCCCGACCACGTCGCCCCGAACTTCGAGGCGTTGAAACTGAACAGCACCAGCACCAGGATCGGCAGGTACATGAACGCGTACACCAGCCACGCGTACCCCGCCAGCAGGGGATGAACGCGCCGCATCAGACGAGGTCCTCCAGGCCACGCTGGCCCGCCAGGCGCGCGTACACCCACAGGCCCAGCAGCACCACGCCCAGCAGCAGGAAACTGAGCGCCGAACCGTACGCCCAGTCGCCCGACTGCCCGAACTGGTTCTGCACGAGGTTCCCGACCAGGGCCGCCTTCGCGCCGCCCAGGATGTCCGACACCACGAAGGTCCCCAGCGCCGGCACGAAGGTCAGGATGACGCCCGCCACGAGGCCCGGCAGCGTCTGCGGGAACACCGCCACCCAGAAGGCCCGCCACGGGGTCGCGCCCAGGTCGGCGGCCGCCTCCACCAGCGTCCAGTTGACCTTCTCGACGCTCGAGTACACCGGCAGCACGAAGAACGGCAGGTACGCGTACGTCATGCCCAGGAACACCGCCAGCGTCGAAGGGAACAGCCCGAAGGGTCGCAGGATGATGATCCACGCGTAGATGCGGATCAGGAAGTTCGTCCAGAAGGGAATGATGAGCAGCAGCAGCAGCAGGTTCTTGCGCCGCGCCGACTGGAACGAGATGTAGAACGCGAGCGGATACCCGAGCGCCACGCACAGCAGCGTGCTGAGGCCCGCCACCCACACGCTGCGCCACAGCACGAGCAGGTTGTCCGGCACGAACTCCTCGAAGAGCGCGTCGTACCCGAACACCCGCTGCCAGTTCTCGGCGGTGAGCGGCAGGCCCACCTGACCGAAATCCGTGCGCGTCAGGAACGAGTACCCCAGCACGATCAGCAGCGGCAGCACCAGGAACACGATCAGCCACACCGTGCCCGGCCCCAGCGTCGCCAGGAAGCGCCGCACCGTCAGCACGCGCGCCCCCCGAGGGCCAGCTGTGCGCCCTCAGTCATCGAGGACCACCAGGCTTTCCGGCGGGAGGTACAGGGCGACCTCCTCGTCGTAGTCGAAGTCCTCGTCCGCGCCGATGTCGGCGTTCAGCTGGAACGCGATCAGCGACTGCCCTGAGGCCTGCAGCAGGTACTGGTTCTCCGCGCCGGTGTACACGATGTCGTCCACGCGGGCGCGCACCTCGTTGCCTTCGGTCTCGTCGTCGCGCTCCATCCGGAGCTTCTCGGGGCGGATGCTGAGCCGCACCTCCTGCCCCGGCGTGAGGCGAGACCCGTCGCCGCGCGTCACGTAGCGCGTGCGGAGCGGGCCGTGCGCCGTGCGGATCACGGCCGACGCATCCCCCACCTCCTGCACCGTGCCGGGAATGAGGTTGCTGCTGCCCAGGAAGTTCGCGACGAAGGCCGTGCGAGGCCGCTCGTACAGGTCCTCGGCCCGGCCGAGCTGCTCGACGCGCCCACGGTTCATGACCGCGATCCGGTCCGACATCACGAGCGCCTCCTCCTGATCGTGCGTCACGAAGATGAACGTGATGCCGAGCGTCTCCTGCAGGTTGCTGAGTTCCACCTGCAGTTCCTTGCGGAGCTTCAGGTCGAGGGCCGAGAGCGGCTCGTCGAGCAGCAGCACTTCCGGCTCGTTCACGATGGCGCGCGCGAGTGCCACGCGCTGCCGCTGCCCGCCCGACAGCTGCTCCGGGCGGCGTTTCGCGAAGTCCTGAATGCGGACCGTTTCCAGCGCGCGCGCCACCCGTTCGCGCTGCTGCGCGGCAGGCACGCCCTTCATGCGCAGGCCGAACGCGACGTTGTCCTGCACGTTCAGGTGCGGGAACAGCGCGTAACTCTGGAAGACGGTGTTCACGGGCCGCAGGTGCGGCGGAATGCCGGTCATGTCGCGCCCGCCGATGATGACGCTGCCCGCGTCCGCCTGCTCGAAGCCCGCCAGGATGCGCAGCAGGGTCGTCTTGCCGCAGCCGGACGGGCCGAGCAGGCTGAAGAACTCACCCTTGCGGATGTCGAGGTCCACGTCGTCGAGCACCTGCACGGGGCCGTGCCCGCCCGAGAAGCTCTTGTACACGTCCACGACGCTGACGGCCGCGTCGGCGCTCAGGGCGCGTGGGCGTTTGCCCTTGAAGGTCGGGGCGGTTATGGCGCGGTCCTCCGCTCGGAAATCGCAACGAAACTCATGCCCTGAGTGTAGCCCGCCCGCCCAGCAGCACGGCGTGCGCGACGGTCAGGGAGGGTCAGTGCGCCTACAGGCGCGCCGCGCGCCCTCCGGTAGACTGCCCCGGTGACTGCTCTCCCCTCCTCCAGAGTCGCCCAGCTTCAGGACCTGACCGCTCCGCTCGCCCGCGTGTTCCGCGAGGAAGCGCAGGCTGCCGACCGGCAGGAAACGCTGTCCGTGCGGGGCGTGCAGGCACTCAGGGACAGCGGGTACGCGGCGCTCACGGTGCCCGCGTCCCTGGGCGGCCTGGGCGCGACCCTGCACGAGTTCGCGCTCGCGCAGGAGGACCTGGGGCGCGCGGACGCGTCGCTGGCGCTCGTGGCCGCCATGAACGCACACCTGCTCGGCAGTGCAGGCGAGGCGGGCACGTGGCCGCCGGAGGTGTACGCGCGCGTCGCGCGGGCCAGCGTGACGCGCGGCGCGCTCAGCAACTCGCTGGCGAGCGAACCGGACCTCGGCAGCCCGTCCCGGGGGGGCCTGCCGCGCACCACGGCGCGGCGCGTGCCGGGCGGCTGGGTCCTGAACGGCCTGAAGACGTGGTCGACCGGGTCGCGCGCCCTGGACTTCATGGTGGTGACGGCCGACGCGGGCGGCGAGGTGTGGAGGTTCGTGGTGGAGGCGGGCAGCCTGGGCGTGGAGGTGCGCGACACGTGGCGGGACGCGCTAACGCTGCGCGGAAGCGGCTCGCACGACGTGGCGTTCCGGGACGTGTTCGTGCCGGACGACCTGAGCGTGCCGCCCACGCGTCCGGGAGCGGACATGCAGGCGTGCAGCAGCGCGTGGTTCTGGACGGCGGTCGCCGCGACGTACCTGGGGGTGGGGCAGGCGGCCCTGGACGCCTTCGCCGGGTACGCGCACGCGCGGGTCCCGACGGCGCTCGGCGCGCCCATCAGCACCCTGCCGAAGGTGCAGCAGGCGGCCGGACAGATGGCGCTCGACCTGCTCGCCGCGCGCGCCGCCCTGCACGCCGCCGCGCTCGCATGGTCGGAGCGCGGCCCGCACGCGGACCTGCTGCCGCAGCTCGCGGGCGCGAAACTGCTGTGCACGAACGCCGCCGTGAGCGTCACGGACCTCGCGCTGCGCGCGGCGGGCGGCGCGTCCCTCACGGCGGACCTGCCGCTGGAGCGCCTGTTCCGCGACGCGCGGGCCGGGATCACGCACCCGCCCGCCGACGACCAGACGCTCACGCTGCTCGGACAGCAGGCGCTGCACCCGGCCTGATCCGGTGTTGATCCGATTCCAGGGAGGCCGGGAACAGCAAAGGCCTCCCTTCCACCTCCTCAAAACCGGACTTGTTGGTGCCCTTGTCGCTCGGCTGAACTCCAAAAGTTCAGCTCAACACCGTATGAGGTCACTGCGCGGCGGGAATTGTTCAGGCATTCGGGAGTCGCGCGGTCCGGGAACGGTACAATACTTGAGATCACCCCCGGCACCGTCCGGGGCAGGCACGTTCACCGGCCCCCATCGCGGCACGGTGACAGATCCACCCTCCGGGCGTCAACGATGACCTCTCGGCACGGCAGGGACCGGCCTGCGGCAACGGCCACCGCCCACTTCCCGCCGCGGACCACTGAGGCACACATGCACACAGACACGCCAAGAGACATCCGCGCGGACGCGCAGGACCGCATCCTGATCCTGGACGGCGCGTGGGGCACCATGATCCAGCGCCGCGAACTGACCGAGGCCGACTACCGCCGCGCCGACTTCGACGCGGACCGGCAGTTCAAGGGGAACCATGACCTGCTGAACGTCACGCGGCCCGACATCGTGACGGACATCCACCGCCTGTACTTCGAGGCGGGCGCCGACATCACCAAGACGAACACCTTCTCCAGCACCACCATCGCGCAGGCGGACTACGGGCTGGAGGGACTGGTGCGTGAACTGAACGTGGAGGGCGCGCGGCTCGCGCGGGCCGTGGCGGACGAGTTCGAGGCGCGCGACGGGCGGGCGCGGTACGTGGCGGGATCGGTCGGGCCGACGAACCGCACGGCGACCCTCTCGCCGGACGTGGAACGCCCCGAGTTCCGCAACGTCACGTACGACGAGCTGAACGCCGCGTACCAGGCGCAGGTGGAGGCGCTGCTGGACGGCGGCGCGGACCTGATCCTGATCGAGACGGTGTTCGACACCCTGAACGCCAAGGCGGCCCTGTTCGCGGTGGACGAGGTGGCGAGGCGGCGCGGGCGGCCCGTGCCGATCATGCTGTCCGGCACCATCACGGACGCGTCGGGCCGCACCCTGAGCGGGCAGACGCCCGCCGCGTTCGCGATCAGCACCGAGCACGCGCCGCTGCTGTCGCTGGGCCTGAACTGCGCACTGGGCGCCGAGCACCTGCGCCCGCACCTGCGGGAGATCGCGGCGAACACCCCGCACCTCGTGAGCGTGCACCCGAACGCGGGCCTCCCGAACGCCTTCGGGGAGTACGACGAGACGCCCGAGCAGACGTCCGGCGTGCTGCGCGAGTTCGCGCAGGAGGGCCTGCTGAACATCGTGGGCGGCTGCTGCGGCACCACGCCGGACCACATCCGGGCCATCCGGGACGCGGTGGACGGCCTGCCGCCCCGCAGCCCTGCGGTTCTGCCCGTCACGCTGCGCCTGAGCGGCCTGGAGCCGTTCGTGGTGACGCCCCGGCAGGACGGCACGGCGAACTTCATCAACGTCGGCGAGCGCAACAACGTGACGGGCAGCCCGAAGTTCAGCCGGGCGATCCTGGCGGGCGACTACGACACCGGCCTGAAGATCGCGCGGCAGCAGGTGGAGAACGGCGCGCAGATCATCGACATCAACTTCGACGAGGGCATGCTGGACGGCGAGGCCGCCATGGTGAAGTTCCTGAACCTGCTGGCGGGCGAGCCGGACATCAGCCGCGTGCCGGTCATGCTGGACTCCAGCAAGTGGGAGATCCTGGAGGCGGGCCTGAAGCGCGTGCAGGGCAAGGCCGTCGTGAACAGCATCTCGCTCAAGGACGGCGAGGAGAAGTTCCTGGAGCGCGCCGCGCTGCTGCGCCGCTACGGGGCGGCGGCCGTCGTGATGGCCTTCGACGAGCGCGGGCAGGCGGACACGCTGGAGCGGCGCCAGGAGATCACGTCCCGCGCGTACCGCCTGCTGACGGAACAGGTGCAGTTCCCGCCGCAGGACATCATCTTCGACCCGAACGTGCTGACCGTCGCGACCGGCCTGCCGGAACACGACCGGTACGCGCTGGACTTCATCGAGGCGACCCGCTGGATCAAGGCGAACCTGCCGGGCGCGCTCGTGTCGGGCGGCGTCAGCAACGTGTCGTTCAGCTTCCGCGGCAACAACCACGTGCGCGAGGCGATGCACAGCGTGTTCCTGTACCACGCGGTGCAGGCGGGCCTGGACATGGGCATCGTGAACGCCGGGATGCTCGCCGTGTACGAGGACATCGACCCGGAACTGCGCGAGGCGGTGGAGGACGTGATCCTCGCGCGGCCCACGCGGGGCGACCTGAGCGCCACGGAGCGACTGATCGAACTGGCCGAGAGTTACCGGGGCGTGAAGCGCGAGGCGAGCGCCGTGAACGCCTGGCGTGAGGGGAGCGTGCACGAGCGGCTGAAGCACGCGCTCATCGCGGGCATCACGGACTTCGTGGAGGCGGACGCCGAGGAGGCGTACCGGTCGCTCGGCAGTCCGCTCGCCGTGATCGAGGGGCCGCTGATGGACGGCATGAACGTCGTCGGGGACCTGTTCGGGGCGGGCAAGATGTTCCTGCCGCAGGTCGTCAAGAGCGCGCGCGTCATGAAGCGCGCCGTGGCGGTCCTCACGCCGTACCTGGAGGCGCAGAAGGTCGGGAGCAGCGGCAAGGGCCGCGTGCTGATGGCGACCGTGAAGGGCGACGTGCACGACATCGGCAAGAACATCGTGGGCGTGGTCCTCGCCTGCAACGGGTACGAGGTCACGGACCTGGGCGTCATGGTGAGCACCGAACGCATCCTCGACACGGCCCGCGAGATCGGCGCGGACGTGATCGGCCTGAGTGGCCTGATCACGCCGAGCCTCGACGAGATGGTGAACGTCGCGCGCGAGATGACGCGCCGGGGCCTGACCACGCCGCTCCTGATCGGCGGGGCGACCACCAGCCGCGCGCACACGGCCGTGAAGATCGACCCGGCGTACCCGGGCGCGGTCGTGCACGTGCTGGACGCGAGCCGCGCGGTGGGCGTCGTGAACGACCTGCTCACGCAGCCCGGCGAGACGCGGGACCGGACCCGGCGCGAGTACGACGCGCTGCGCGAACGGCACGCGGAACGCACCGTGCGCCTCGTGACGCTGGAGGAGGCGCGCGCCCGCGCCCCGAAACTGCCGGACGCGCCCGCCCCCGCGCCGCGCGCGCCGGGCCGCACGGTCGTCCGGCAGAGCGTCGCGGACCTCGTGCCGTTCATCGACTGGACGCCGTTCTTCATCGCGTGGGAACTGCCGGGCGTGTACCCGCGCATCCTGACGGACCCCGTCAAGGGCACGCAGGCGCGCGCCCTGTGGGACGACGCGCAGGCCCTGCTGGACCGCATCGTGCGCGAGGACCTGTTCACGGCCACCGGCGTGATCGGCCTGTACCCCGCCCGCCGGGACGCGGACGACATCGTGCTGCACGTGGACGGCCGGGACGGGCCGGACGGGGGGTCGCGCGAAGCGGTCGGTCTGGAACTGCAGGGAGCGGATCACGGCGGCGTGGTGCGGCTGCACACGCTGAGGCAGCAGCGGGACCAGGCGACGCCCAACGCGGCGCTCGCGGACTTCGTGAGTGCCGGTCCCGGCGACCACGCGGGCCTGTTCGCGGTCGCCATTCACGGCGCGGAGGCCCTGAGTGCGGCGTTCGAGGCGCAGCACGACGATTACAGCAGCATCATGGTGAAGGCCCTCGCGGACCGGCTCGCGGAGGCGTTCGCGGAGAAGCTGCATCAGGACGTGCGTCGCGAGCACTGGGGGTACGCGCCGGACGAGGCGCTGGACACGGACGCCCTGATCCGCGAGAAGTACCGCGGCATCCGGCCCGCGCCCGGCTACCCCGCCCAGCCGGACCACACCGAGAAACGCACGCTGTTCGAGGTGCTGGCCCTGCACGAGGTCGGGATGGCCCTCACGGAGAGCTGCGCCATGACGCCTGCCGCGGCCGTGTCCGGCGTGTACCTCGCTCATCCGGACGCGCGCTACATGGCGCTCGGCCGGATCGGGCAGGATCAGGTGGAGGACTACGCGCGCCGCAAGGGCTGGACGCGCGCCGAGACGGAACGCTGGCTCGCCCCGAACCTCGCGTACGACCCCGCCCCGGCCGTCCTGCCCGTCAGCGCCGACTGACGCCCACCGCCGCCGGACCGTCACGCGACCCTTCGCGCGGCCCGGTCAGGCGGCCCCTGCCCGTACCCGCCCCTACCTGTACCCGCTCCTTCCCGGCGGTCCGATCTGCCGCACCGTTCCGGCTCGGCCGCCGCCCCGTTCAAGGACGTTCCCTTCACCATGACCGACACCAGCCTGCCCGCCGCGTCCCGCATCGCCGTCGAACTCGTCCCGCGCAGCCGCAGCGCCCTGAATGCCGAACTGGAGGCCGTGCGCGCCCTGGGTGGCGTGCAGACCGTGAACATTCCGGACCTGCTGCGGTACTCCATGCGCAGCTGGCAGGGGTGCGCGGTGGCGCGCGAGCACTTCGCTCACCCCATCCCGCACATCCGAGCGATCGACATCGATCCCCGGCGGCCGCTGCCCATGGCGGACGCCATCGACGCGGCGGGCCTGACCGAGGTGCTCGTGATCGAGGGCGACCCGCCCGCCGACATGGGGCACCGCACGTACCCCGTCACGAGCCTGGAGATCATCCGGAAGTTCCGGCGCGAGATGCCGCACGTGACGGTCTGGGCGGGCCTCGACCCGTACCGGCAGAGCTTCGCGCGGGAACGCGACTACGCCGAGGCGAAACTGGAGGCGGGCGCGGTGGGGCTGTTCACGCAGCCGTTCTTCGACGTGCGGATGCTGGAGGTGTGGAGCGAGCTGCTGCCGGACGCTCAGGTGTTCTGGGGCGCGACGAGCGTCACGAGCGAGAGCAGCCTGAGCTACTGGCAGAACCGCAACAAGGCCGTGTTCCCGAAGGGCTTTCAGCCGACGCTGGACTGGAACCGGCAGTTCGCGCGGGAGCTGCTGGCCTTCGCGCGCGCGACGGGCAGTCACGCGTACTTCATGCCGGTCCGGGTGAGCGTGGAGTCGTACCTGAGCGGGGTGCTGACGGGCGAGTGACGGGTGGACGGGGTTCTGCCCTGCCTGGAGGGTCCGCGTGAGGGCTCTGCGTCTGTACGGAACCGGCGTTGTATAAAATACCTGCGCGGGCGCGGGGCGGCGGTCCTGGCCCTGACGTGCCCGCACGTACTACACTGGCCTGATGACCAAAGGCAGAAAACCTTCCAGCAAGTCGGCGCGGCCCGCATCCAAGTCGGCGGCCGCCGCCGACGCGGCCGGCGCCCGCGTCCAGGGACAGGGCTCGCGCTCGAAGGCCGACGGCAAACTGCACATCCGTCCCGGCAGCGTCCGCAAACCCAAGACCGACAACCGCCCCGCGCCCGCCAGCCGCCGCGCCCCCACCGAACAGCCCGGCGAGGCCGAACAGGCCCCCGCCCGCACCGGCGCGCGCCGCCCCAACCCGCCGCGCCAGCGCGGCCCGCAGCTCGACACGCCCGCCCCCGGCGCCACCTTCCGCGACCGGGACGGCAAGGTCCACACCTTCCCCGACAGCGCCCTGAAACGCATCGCCGCCAAAATCCTGACCGACAAGGGCAAGAAGTGGCGCTACCGTCCCTTCAGCTTCCCGATCTACTCGCCGAGCGGCAACGAGCAGGAATTCCACTTCGACTTCTACGTGTACGACAACATGGACAGCGTCATGAAACTGATCCTGCTCATGCCGCGCGAGTCGCGCGACGTGTGGGACCGCGTGGGACGCTTCAAGCAGCAGTACCCCATGTACCACTACGAACTGTGGACGCCCGACCACATCGCGCGCCTGCAGGGCCCGCGCGGCTCGCTCGGCTGGTAGGTGCGGCGCGTGAGCGGCCCGCACGCCCACCGGGTGCGGGCCGCTCACCGTTTGCTATAGTGCGCCTCATGCCGACAGACCCCGCCGACCTCACCCTGTTCCTGGCCCAGAGCATCGTGGAGCAGCCCGCCGCGGTGCGGGTCTCCCGGCGCGGCCCCAACGTCATGGTCAAGGTCTCCCCCGGCGAGGAAGGCCGCCTGATCGGCCGTCAGGGGCGCGTCATCCAGGCCATGCGCACCCTCGTCCGCGCCGTGTGCGACCCCCAGGAACGCCTGAACGTCGATCTCGACGCCCCCAAGAAGGAACGATAACCCTCTGAACATCCTGCCTCCCGACCTGACCCGCGTGGGTCACCTGATGGCCCCTCACGGACTCCGGGGGGCCATGAAACTGTTCGTGATCGGCGACGCCGACCAGCTGCTCGGCCTGAAACGCCTGTACCTCGAAGGGCACGGGTGGCGCCGCGTGACCACCATCCAGGCGCAGGGGCCCGGCGTGACCGTACAGCTGTCCGGCACCGACACGCGCGAGGACGCGCTGACGCTGAGGAACGTGAACGTCTACGCCCACGACCGCGAGCTGCCGCCGCTGGACGATGGGCAGTTCTACTACCACGAACTGCGTGGCCTGCCCGTCGAGACGGCCACGGGCGAACGGCTGGGCGAGGTGACGGACGTGCTGGACATGGGTCACCAGGACCTGCTGGTGGTGCGGCACGCGGGCGGCGAGGCGCTCGTGCCGCTGCAGGCCCCGTACGTGCGCGTGCGGCGAGGCCTGGAGGTCACGCTGCTGGACAGCGCGCCCGACGGCCTGATCGGCGGGCAGGCGGACGTCGTGACGCCCAGCGCCGAACCGGAGGACGACGCTTGACCCCCGAAGCGCCCGGCCACGCGGGCGGGGACGCGCTGCACTTCAGCGTGCTGACGCTCTTCCCGGAACTGCTGCGCCCCTTCACGCAGGAGGCGCTGCTGGGCCGCGCCGCCGCGAACGGCCTCCTGAAGTTCGACCTGCACGACCTGCGCGAGCACGCCGGGAACCGCTGGCGCAAGGTGGACGACACCCCGTACGGCGGCGGGGCAGGCATGGTGATCCGCGTGGACGTGGTGGAACGCGCCCTGGCGGCCCTGCCGTCCACGCCGGACGAGGTGATCCTGCTCACGCCCGCCGGGCAGCGCTTCGACCAGCGGCTCGCGGAGGAGCTCGCGGGCAGGCAGCACATCGCCCTGCTGTGCGGCCGGTACGAGGGCTTCGACGCGCGCGTGGAGGGCCTCGTGACGCGCGAGGTCAGCATCGGGGACTACGTGATGATGGGCGGCGAGGCGGCCGCCGCGTGCATCATGGAGGCCGTGGGCCGCCTGCGGCCCGGCGTGATCGGCGACGAGGAAAGCTGGCGGGCCGACTCGTACTCCAGCGGCCTCCTCGACTACCCGGAGTACACCCGTCCCGCCGAATGGCAGGGGCACGGCGTGCCGCAGGTGCTGATGGGCGGCAACCACGCGGCCATCACCCGCTGGCGGCGCGACCGGGCGCTGGAACGCACGCTCGCGCGCCGACCCGACCTGCTGCCCGGCGCGGGTCTCACCCCGGAAGACAGCTCGGCCCTCCTCACGCTCGGCGTGGACGCGGACGCCCTGGCGGGCCACGGCGCGCCCCCACCGCCCACCCCGAAACGCAAACGCACCAGACGCCCGAAAACGCCACAGGAACCCGTCTAGGACACGGTTTGTAACACAAGATGATATGTGAGGGCGCCTCAGCGTCCAGCATGAAGTCAAATGTCCCCGCCCACCACGCCACTCTTCCCGCTGCCCGATCTGGTGCTGTTCCCAGGACTGGTCCTCCCCCTCTACGTGTTCGAACAGCGGTACCGGGACCTGCTCGCCGACACGCGCCGCAGCGGCGAACCGTTCGGCATCGTCCGCATCCTCGAAGCGGCGGACGCGGCCCCGGGCAAACCCTTCCACGAGCGCGTGGCCCGCGTCGGCACGCTCGCCCACCTGCGCAACGTGACCGACCACGACGACGGCACGGCCAGCATCGTCGTGGTCGGCGGAGAACGCTTCCGTATCCAGTCGTTCGACACCACGCGCTCGTACCTGAGCGCCGTGGTGCAGGAAGACCCGCTGCCCGGCGGTCCCGGCCAGGAGGACATGACGGGCGCCCTGTCGCGCCGCCTGCTGGACGGCCTGCTCCGCACGCGCCCGCAGGACGCCGAAGCGATCCGCGAGCACGCCCCGCACGACCCGCTGCTGCTCGCCAGTTTCGCCGCGACGCTCCTCCCCCTGAACGGCGACCAGCGCGAACAGGCGCTCGACACCATCGACCTGATGGACCGCCTGGAGACCCTGATCTCGTTCCTGCCGAGAGACGAACGCGCCCTGAACTGACACGCCTTCCGCAATGAGGCGAGGCGGCCCCCCTGTCCGGTGGGCCGCCTCGTTGCCGTGGTGGCGGTTCAGCCTTTCAGGGCTTCCCACGCGGCGGCGACGCCTGCTCCGCGCGTGAACGTGACACCCAGCGCCTCGAAGGCGTCCTCCATGACGCCTGCGATGGCGAGCGCGTCGTAACGGTCAGCGTAGCCCATGTTGGACACGCGGAACACCGTGTCCTCATGCGGCGCCTGGCCGGGCAGGGCGCGCTGGCCCATCGCGGCGAGCTGCGCGGCGACGGCCCGCCCGCCGAGCCCTTCGGGGGGGCACAGGACGGCGACGGCGGGGCTGGTGCGGCTCGCCCAGGGGCGCGCGCCGATGGCGGTGCCGGCCGCGAGGAGCGCGTCGTTCTGGCGGCGCTTCTCGGCCCACAGCACCTCGCGCGGGACGCTCAGCAGTCGCTCCAGCGACGCGCTGAGCGCGTAGATGAGGTTGATGGCGGGCGTCTGCGGAGTGTTCCCGGCCTTCTGGCCCTTCAGTTCGCGCTGCATGTCGAGGTAGAAGCCGCGCGGCGTGTTCGGGATGAGGCGCTCCTGCACCTCGGGGCTGAAGAGCAGCAGGCCCAGGCCGGGCGGGGTGGCGGTGCCCTTCTGGCTGCCGGACACGATCACGTCCACGCCCCACGCGTCCGGGCGGAGTTCCGCGACGCCGTAGCTGGTGATGCAGTCCGCGATGACGATCAGGTCGGGGTTGCGGGCCTTCGCGGCGGCCGTGATGGCCTGCAGGTCGTGCAGCGCGCCGGTACTCGTCTCGCTGTGCGTCACGAGCAGGGTGTGCGCGTCCCGCGCGGCGTCCGCGACTTCCTGCGGGTCGAGCACCTCGCCCCAGGGTCTGCTGACGAGGTGCGTGTCGTACCCGAAGCGGCCCGCCATCTCGCCCCAGCGTTCGCTGAACTTCCCGGCCTGGGCGCTCACAACCTTCGCGCCGCCCGGCACGAGGCTCACGAGGGCACCCTCGAAGGCGGCGGTGCCGCTGCCCGTCACGATCACGGACTCGTAGCCGGGCGCGTCCAGCAGTTCGCTCAGCTGCGCGCGCGCCTGCATGAGTTTCGCGACGCCTTCCGGCGCGCGGTGGTGCATCTGCGGCTGCGCGAGCTGCGCGAGGACGCGCGGCTCCACCTCGACCGGGCCGGGCGCGATCAGGCGTTGACGGTTCAGGGGCACGTGAGCGGGCTGGGTCGGGGTGGGCTGGGGTTGGTCGGCCATGCCTCCATTGTGCAGGCTGCGGGCGGGCCGGGCGCGGGACCGGTCAGGACAAGCCCGCGCGCGGCAGAGGGCGGGGCGGCAGAGGGCGGAGCGCCCCACCACGTGCCGGTGAGGCGCCCCGCCCTCCCAGGGTCGTACGGTGTTGATCCGATTCCAGGGATTCCGGAAAAAGCACAGGCATCCCTTCTTGGGCAGAACGGACGCCCTACAGGACGCCTGCCCGCTTCCATCTCCCCCAAACCGTACTTTTTGGTACTCGCTTCGCTCGGCTGAACTCCAAACGTTCAGCTCAACACCGGATCAGACGCGGACGAGGAAGGCCGAGTCGATCACGTCGAGGTCACGGACCGCCTGCAGCTGCTCGGCGTTCAGGCCCTCGTCGAGCGTGAGGGTGAACAGCGCCTGCCCGCCGCGTTCGGCACGGCCGAGTGCCATCCCGGCGATGTTGATGCCCCACGTGCCGAGCAGGTTCGAGAGCTTCGCGACGGCGCCCGGCTTGTCCTGGTTGGACGCGATCAGGATGAAGCCCTCCGGCTGGAGTTCCACGCGGAAGTCCCGCAGGCGCGTCAGGCGGGCGCTGCGTCCGAAGACCGTGCCGCCCACCGTGCGGGTACGGTCGCGGTCGTCGCCGTGCACGACGGCCTTCACGATCACTTCCGTCTGGTAGTCGGGGCTTTCCGGCACCTCGCGGATCGCGAGGCTCAGGCCGCGCTCGCGGGCGAGGGCGCGGGCGTTGATCATGTTGGGGTGCTCGTCGGTGCTGCCGCTCAGGTACCCGACCAGCAGGCTCGACACGACGGGCGCAGGGTCCGCCGGGAACTCCCCACGGAACGTGATCTCCAGTTCCTCTGCGCCGGGAATGAGCTGCGCGAGGATCTTCCCGAGCTTCCCACCGAGCTCCAGGTACCCGCCGAGCGCCTCCATGGTCTTGGCGTCCAGGGCGGGCGCGTTCACGGCGCCCTTGCTGACGTCGCCCTTCAGGGCCGCGAGGACGCGCTCCACGATCTCCGCACCGACGCGTTCCTGCGCCTCGAAGGTGTTCGCGCCGAGGTGCGCGGTGATGCCGAGGTTCGGGGCGGTCAGGAAGATGTGGTCCGGGGTGGGCGGCTCGTCCACGAACACGTCCACGCCTGCCGCGAACAGGTGTCCGCTCGTCAGGGCGTCCACGAGCGCCTGCTCGTCGATGATGCCGCCGCGCGCGGCGTTCACGGCGATCGCGCCGGGCCGGAGTTTCGCGAGTTCCTCCGCGCCGATCATGCCGCGCGTCTCGTCCGTCAGGGGCGTGTGCACCGTGATGGCGTCCACCTGCGCGAGCAGCTCGTCGAGCGTCTCGGCGCGCCGCACGTCCAGACGCTCGAACTTCGTTTCGGGCACGTACGGGTCGTATGCGACGACGTTCATCCGCAGGCCCTGCGCGCGGCTCGCGACGATGCTGCCGATGCGGCCCAGGCCCACGATGCCGAGCGTGCGGTCCTTGAGTTCCTGCCCCAGGTACTTGCGGTCCCACACGCCCGCCCGCGTGCGGCTGTCGCTGCGCACGAGACCGCGCGCGGCGGCCATGAGGTGCATGACGGCCAGCTCCGCCGCCGAGACGTTGTTGCTCTCGGGCGCGTTCAGGATCAGCAGGCCGCGCAGCGACGCGTAATCCAGGTCAATGTTGTCCACGCCGACCCCGCCGCGCCCCACGACCTTCAGGCGCTCGCCCGCCGCGTCGATCAGTTCACGGTCGACCTTGGTGCGGCTGCGGGTGATGAGCGCGTCGAACTCCGGGAGGCGGCGCAGGATCTCCTCGCGCGGCATGTTCGCCACGTACTCGATGTCGTACCCGTCGTGCTCGAGGTTGCCGGGGTTCATCTCGTCGCAGATCAGCACGCGGAACGGTTGCGTCTGGGTGCTGCCGGGCAAGGTGGGGGCGGGATTGGTCATGGACCCAGCGTACCGCCTGAGCACGGGCACGGCGGGCATTTGTCTGGGGGGCGCGCGTCCCGCCTGCCCCGGCCGGATTTCAGAGGTCGGCGTCCGTGCCGAGCGCCTGCTTCAGCAGCTTCCGGTACGCCGCTGCGCCGAGTTCGTACGTGCCGAAGCGGGCGAGGTGCGGGTTCTGGATCTGCGCGTCGAGGAACACGAACCCCTGCGCGGTGAGGTGCCGGGACAGCTGCACGAGCGCGACCTTGGAGGCGTGCGTGACGCGGTGGTACATGGTCTCGCCGATGAACGCGCCGCCCAGCACGAGGCCCAGCACGCCGCCTGCCAGCTGTCCGTCCTGCCACGTCTCGAAGCTGTGCGCGAGGCCCGTCCGGTGCAGGTGCAGGTAGATGTCGGCCAGTTCGTCGCTGATCCACGTCTCGTCTGCCGGGCGGTCGCGGCACCCGGCGAGCACGCCGGCGAAATCCATGTCGACGGCCACCTGGAAGCGCCCGATCTGGCGTCTGAGGCTGGTGGGGACGTGCAGGTCCGCGCCGAGCGGGACGAGGGCGCGCGTGCCGACCGTGTACCACTGCAGGCCGTCGCCGTTGTCCATCAGGAAGGACCCGCCCGCGTACCCGCGTGCGATCTCGCGCGTGAGCGGGTCCGGGTGATGCAGGAAGGGGTCGGCGGTCGGCAATTCAGCCGTCCGTGCGGGGGGCGGCTCTGGGGTACAGGACGGCCTGCGTGCAGCGGAAGAGGGCCATGACGTTCCCCTGCTCGTTGCGGACTTCGGCGTCCCAGACCTGCGTGGTGCGGCCCGCGTGGACGGGGCGGGCTTCGCAGGTGACGCGGCCTGCGCGGGCCGTGCCGAGGAAGTTGCTTTTCAGTTCGATGGTCGTGAAGCCGTTCGCGCCGTCCGGCAGGAGCAGGCGGCAGCCGTACCCGCAGGCGGTGTCGGCGAGCGCGATGACGGACGCGGCGTGCAGGAAGCCGTTGGGGGCCATGAGTTCCGGACGGACCGTCAGTTCGGCCTTCACGGTGTCGGGCGTCAGTTCGGTGAAGGCGATGCCGATCAGGCCGGGCAGGTGGCCTTCGCTGCGGGCGTTGACGTTGCTCAGCAGGTCGGCCTGGGGGAGGTCGCGTTCGTTCACCGGGTCAGTGTAGCGCCGCGCCGCTTCACGGCCAGAGCCGGTTGAAGTACAGGGTGGGGAGGGTGCCCTCGCCGCGCACGCGCATCTCGAGGTGCAGGTGCGGTCCGGCACTCAGGCCGGTCGTGCCGACCTGACCGATCACGTCGCCGCGCCGCACGACCTGACCGACCTTCACGAGCAGTTTGCTCTGGTGGAAGTACAGGCTGAGCAGGCCCGCCCCGTGGTCGATGGCGACGAGGCCGCCCCGGACGGGGTACGTGGCGGCGATCACGACGCGGCCGTCGTTGACGGCGCGGACGGGCGTGCCGATCTTGGCGGGGAAGTCCATGCCGTAGTGGTACGCGACGGGGCCGCCCGCGAGATACGTGCGCGGCTGCCCGAAGGAGCTCGACACGCTGCGGCTGTCGAGGGGCGGCGAGAAGGGCCGCGACCACGCCTGCGGGGTGCGGAGCGCGTACGCGGCCTCCACGACCTTCTCCTCGGCGGGCCGTTCGGGCGCCTTGAGGCGGTCGGTGAGGGTCTTGGCGAGCGTGAGGTGCTGGATGGGCTGGTCGAGCGCGGAGACGGGCACGCTGCCTTTCAGGACGTCCTGACCGACGCGGACGGTGTACACGAGCGGGGTGGTCTTGCCGAGCACCACGCGGCCCAGCACGACGTACTCTCCGGCCGCGCCGATGGGCGTGAGGACCTCGGCGGGCTTTCGGACGTCCTCACCGGTCTCGCTGGGGAAGCTGACCACGGCGTTCCCGGCGTCCTGGCCGCTGAGGCGCAGCACGAACGCGTCGCCCATGGTGAGGCGCGCGGGCGCGCGGACCGTGACGCCCGACACCACGTTGACAGGCGCCGGATTGGCAGGCGCAGCGGTGGCGGGTTTCGTGACGGCGGGCTTCGTGGGGGCGGGTGTGGTCGCGGCCGCCCCGGACGGGAGGCGCAGCACCTGCCCGACACTCAGGTCGGGAGACGTGAGGTTGTTCAGGCGCAGCAGGTCGGCCGGATTCAGGCCGCGTTCCGTCGCGATGCGGTACAGGGTGTCCCCGGCGCGGACGGTGTACACGAGCGCCGCGCCGGACTGAGCGCCCGCCGGGACGGCCACGCCGAGCGCGAGGGACAGGGTGAGGACGGAGGCGAGCAGAGACAAACGCATTCGCCCACCATAACGGCACCTCATGAAAGGCAGGCAGCGCAGAACCGGTCGGCCACAACGGGACCGGCCCCGAGAGAACGCGGGGCCGGTCGGAACACTGGAGGAGACGGTCATACCGTGTTGATCCGATTCCAGGGACGCCAGGAAACGCCATGGCATCCCCTGGCATCTCTTCAAAGCCGTACGTTTGGTGCTCGCGGCAGGGCGGCGGCTGCGCGTTCCGGTCGGCTGAACTCCAGGCGTTCAGTTCAGGGCCGGATCAGGTGCCGGGGGCGGTCACCGTGCGTTCCAGATTGGGGCGCAGCACGAGGCTCAGCACGAGCAGCACGATGAGGACCGTGCCGCTGAACAGGTACGGCGCGCCGTGCGACACCTTCTGGTACAGGCCCGTGCCGATCAGGGGGCCGGTCATGCGGCCGAGCGCGAGGGCGCTGCTGTTGAGGCCCGCCACCTGCCCCTGCGCGTTCTCGTCCACGCCGAGCGACAGGGCTGCCGACAGGCTCGGGCCGAGGATGGCGCTGCCCACCCCAACGAGCGCGAGAGCGCCCGTGATGCTCCAGAAGGTCACGCCGCTCGGCAGGAGCAGCATGCCCGCACCCATCACGAGCAGGCCCGCCGGGATGAGGACGGACGCGGACAGCTTCTTGCTGAGGGGCCGGATCGCGCCGCCCTGCACGGCCGCCGCGAGGAACCCGAAGATGGCGAGCATCGTGCCGACGGTGGTGGCGGTCCTTGCGGGCGAGAGGTGCAGGGTGTCCTGCACGTAGAAGCCGATGGTCTGCTCCATCCCGACGGACGCCAGGGTGTACAGGGCGCTGACGGCCAGGATCAGGAGCAGCGGGCCGCGCAGCAGCGCCCACGCGGGGCGGCGGCTGGCCGGGTCGTCCTGGCCGGGCTGGCGCGTCTCGCGCAGCGTGAGGGTGGCGAGGACGGCCGTGAGGAGGCCCAGGCCCGCGCTGAAGAACACGGGAACCACGAGGCCCAGGCGGGACAGGGCCGCGCCGATGGCGGGGCCGAACACGACGCCCAGCCCGAAGGCCGCGCCGATGAGGCCCATGGCGGCGGCGCGGTTCTCGCGGCCCGTCAGGTCGGCCATCATGGCCTGCGCGGTGGGGAGGGTGGCGCTGGACAGCACGCCGCCCAGCAGGCGGGACGCGACGAGCAGCACGAACAGCAGCGTGCCGCTGAGCACGCCGTTCAGGCCGAGCACGGCGAACAGGCCGAACAGCCCGAAGCTGACGGCGAAGCCGACGAGGCCCGTCTGCAGGACGGGTTTGCGGCCCACGCGTTCGCTGCGGCTGCCCCAGATGGGCGCGAAGACGAACTGCATCAGGCTGTACGCGGTGGAGAACCACCCGGCCTGCGTCTCGGTCAGGCCGAGCTGACGGGAGAGGGGCGCGATGATCGGGAAGAGGACACTGAGGCCCAGCATCGCCACGAAAATGGTCAGGAACAGCACGATTTTCGGGCTCGCGCCTCGCCTGGACGGATTGGACGGCGCACTCATGACGGTCAGTGTACGCCCGCGCCCAGGCCCGGGCAGGGGACGCTTGCCCCGCCCGCATGACGGGTTTCCCGGAGTCGGGGTGCGGGGGCGCGTGTTACTCTGCCTGCCATGTCTACAGATCAGACCGCGACGCCCTCGCCCGGCCCGGCCTCCCTCCTGCCCGACACGCTGCGCGCGGCGCTGGACCGGGCGGGGGTGGACGCCCTGTGGGTGAGCAGCCCTGAGAACATCCGTTACCTGTCGGGCTTCACGAGCGGCCGGGACGCGCGGCTGCTGCTCTCGGCGCAGCCGACGCTGTACACCGACGCGCGGTACACGGTGCAGGCGCAGGAGGAGAGCCGCTTCCCGTCCTTCATCGCGCGGCCGCCCGCGACGCTCGCGCACGCCGCGCCCGCCGTGGAGGGCCTGCGGGTGGGGTTCGAGGCGGATCACCTGACGGTGGCGGAACTGGAGCGGCTGCGCGCGCACTGGCAGGCGGGCGAGCGCCCGGCGACGCTGGTGTCCACGTCGCGCGTGATCGACACGCTGCGGCAGGTGAAGACGCCGGACGAGGTGGCGCGCGTGCGGGCCGCGCAGGCGCTCGCGGACGAGGCCTTCGCGGCCGTGCGGCCCTTCATCGCGGCGGGCGTGCGCGAGTCGGACGTCGCGGCGCGGCTGGAGGGCTTCATGCGGGAGCGCGGGGCGGGGTCCGCGTTCGGCATCACGGTCGCGTCCGGCCCGCGCGGCGCGATGCCTCACGGGACGGCGTCGGCCCGCGTGATCGGGAACGACGAGCTGGTCACCGTGGATTTCGGGGCGCTGCTGGACGGGTACCACTCCGACATGACGCGCACCGTGGCGGTCGGGAACCCGTCCGAGGAGCTGCGGCGCCTGTACCGCGCGGTGCTGGAGGCCGAGGAGGCCGCCGTGGCCGCCGTGCGTCCCGGCGCGACGGGCGGCGAGCTGGACGCGGTCGCGCGTGACCTGCTCGGCGCGCACGGACTGGCGGAGGCGTTCGCGCACTCGCTGGGGCACGGGGTGGGCCTCGCGGTGCACGAGGGGCCGAGCCTGCGGGCGGCCAGCGCGGACGTGCTCGTGCCGGGCATGATCGTGACGGTCGAGCCGGGCGTGTACGTGCCGGGCGTGGGCGGCGTGCGGATCGAGGACCTGATCCTGGTGACCGAGGACGGTCACGAGGTGCTGTCCCGCTCCGCGAAGGAGCTCCTTTGACGCGCGTGCGGGCGTGGCTGCAGGCGGGCGTGCTGATTGCTGCGGGCGTCGCGGCGCAGGCGGGCGCGGAGCGCGTGTACCGCGTGCAGGCGGGCGACACGCTGTACGCGCTGGCGCGGGCGTCCGGCACGACGGCTGCCGACCTCGCGCGGCGCAACGGCCTGAACGGCGGCACGCTGCACGTCGGGACGGTGCTGCGCCTCCCCGGGCGCGGCGCGGCTCCCGCCAGTCACGTCCGGCCCGCCGTGCTGCCCGCCCGCGCCGCGAACCTGCCCGTGTACCAGAGCGGCATGGCCGTGTATTACGGCGGGCGGCGGGACACGCGCACGCCGCTCACGGCCGCGCACCTCAGCCTGCCGTTCGGGACGTGGGTGGAGGTCCGGCACGCCCGCACGGGCCGCTCGGTCCTCGTGATGATCAACGACCGCGGCCCCTTCGGCCGCCGGGACCGCGTGATCGACCTGTCGACCGCCGCTGCCCGCGCGCTCGGCATCACGGGCGAGGGCGTGGCGCCCGTCACGCTGCGGATCGCGCACCGGCCCTGAACGCAGGCCGCGCGCGGCCCGTGAGGCGCGCCGCGCGCGGGAAGGGTGTAGAATCGTTCGGGTTTCAAACAAGCGGCGGAAGACACCGGCCGGACTTCACGGCCCCTTCCGTCCTGACCACCAACACTGGAGGAATCACCATGACCAATCAAGACGTTGCCCTGCTGACCCTGGAGACCATCGCCAAGTACCTGAAGGAAAAGGAAGTGCAGCTGGACTTCGAGGAGAACAACGGCCAGCGCTTCATCCGCATGGGCTGGCGTTTCGAGATGGGTGACGCGGCCGTGCTCGTGAGCGTCAACGACGGCCCTCAGAACACCAGCCGCCTCGAAGTCACCTGCGTGACCCAGAAGCAGTACGTGAGCCGCAAGCAGGAAGTCATGACCATCCTCAACGACCGCAACCGCGAGCGTGCCTTCAGCCGCAGCATCGACGGCGACGGCAACGTGTGGCTGGAGTACGTGGGCTTCTACCCCACCCTGACCGAAATGCCCCAGGAGACCTTCGACACGCTGTTCGGCGGCGTGCTGATGCACTTCCAGGACGACTACGCCTTCCTGGAAGGCTTCCAGATCCAGCCCCAGCAGCCCCAGGCCTGACCCTCCCGCCCCGCCGTGCGCGGGGCAGGAACAGGCGATCCGCACGGCGCGCCCCCGACACCTGGTCGGGGGCGCGCCCTTTTGCCGTGCCGCAGCCCTGGCCCTGCCGCGGCTCAAGGTTCCCTGCCGGAACGCACACCGTTCACGGGGGCACCCGACCCTACAGTGACGGCATGGCCCGCCCACCCCTGTCCGAACAGCATCCCGCTCCGCCGCAGCTCGGGGAGGTCGCGCGCCGACTCACGGACGCGTACCTGCCGGGCCGCCCCCACCCGGAACGCAGCGCCGAACCGCTTGACGGGCTGATCTCCACCATCCTGTCGCAGCAGAACCTCGCCGTCGTCACGCGGCGGCAGTTCGCGGCCCTGAAACGCATGTACCCGCGCTGGGAGATGGCGCTGCACGACGGTCCGGACGGCATCGAGACGACGCTTCGGGAGGCGGGCGGCGGCCTCATCCGCAGCAAGTCCCTGACCATCTGGAACGTGCTGCACACCCTGGAGGAGGCGCGCGGCACGCTCAGCCTCGCGGACACGCGCGGCATGGCGGACGGCGAGGTGCGCGCCCTGCTGGAGGGCCTGCCGGGCGTTGGCCCCAAGACGGCTTCGTGCGTGCTGCTCTTCGATCTGGCGCGGCCCGCCATGCCGGTCGACACGCACATCGACCGCATCTCGCGGCGGCTGGAACTCGTGCCCGCCAGATGGAACGCCGTGAAGATCGAACGGTGGTACGAGGAGGTCCTGCCGCGCACCTGGGCGGACCGCTACGCCTTCCACGTGAGCACCATCGCGCACGGGCGCGCCGTGTGCCGCTCGCAGCGCCCCAGGTGCGCCGGGTGCCTGCTGCTGGACCTGTGCCCGTCGGCTGCCGTGTTCATGTACGGCGAGCAGCAGCCGGACGGGCGGGCCGGGTGACGCGCCCATGAAGAAGCCCGCACCGGTTCGGGCGCGGGCCTGCGGGACGTTCCGGATCAGTTGAGTTTGATGCTGTTCGTGAACGCCTTGACGTCCGCTTCGTTCTTGCTGTAGTCGGCGATGGTGCTGCTGATGGTGAGGACCAGCATGCGGCCCTGCGCGCTCGTGATGAGCATCTCGCGGCGCACGTCGCCGGTGCGGCTCGGCGCGACGAACACGAAGTCCGCCCACTCGTTGCCGTTCAGGGTGACCATCTGCTGCTTCAGGGACTTGATGCCGGGCACCTGCGCGCGGATCACGGTGGGGAACTGCGTGAGCATGGTGGCGACGTCGGCCTTGTTGAGCTTGGCGTCGCGCCATTCGAAGGCGAGGCTGAGTTTGCTGTCGGGGCTGAGGAACACCGCCTCGGGACGGTTCCCGGCGGGGAAGATCTTCTGGACGCCCTTGTCGGTGAGCATCTGGAGGCGCTCGCCGGTGTCGAGGCTGAGGGGGAGGTTCGGGATGGGGGAGGTGGCGGCGTGCGCGAGGCTGGCCGTGCCGACGAGGGCCGTGAGGCCGAGGACTGCGGTGCGGCGCGCGCTGGTGGTGAACGTCATGACGGCAGCCTAGAGGCTGAGGCTGCCGCTGCCGTGTGGAAGTCATGAGAAGCGCTTGAGGCGGCGTCAGGCGCGCGTCATGCAGGGGGACGGTTCAGGTTCGTGAACGCGAGCGGCGCCGCGTCCCGCACCTGCGGCCACATCACGGCCTGTACCTGCAGCGCGTCCAAGAGGGAACGCATCCGCAGGTCCTGCCGGTCCAGGTGCGCCTGCACGGCCCCCAGGGCGGAGCGGTGGTACAGCGCGGCGAGCGGCTGTCCTCTCCCCTCCCCGTCCCGGCCCACGACCGCCTGCGCGCCGGGCGTGACGGCCGCGTGCAGCAGCGCCCAGTACCGGGCCGTGAGGTACGGGAGGTCCACGGCCGAGTACGCGACCCACTCCGCGCCCTGCGGGAGGGCCGTCAGGGCGGCCTCCAGTCCGGCGAGCGGCCCGAGGCCCGGCCGCAGGTCCGGCGTGACGGTCCAGCCGGGCAGGTCGTACCGGCCGGGCGGCGCGATCAGCAGGCGCGGGGCGCACGCCTGCAGGGACGCCGCGACGCGCTCCAGCATCGGGACGCCGTCCACGCGGTACAGGGCCTTGTCCTGCCCGAAGCGGCGCGACTGCCCGCCCGCCGTGATGGCGGCCGCGAGCGGCAGGGGCGGGCGGGGGCCAGGCATGCGCCCGTTATAGCGGGCGGGCCGCGTTCAGAGAATCCTTAGTTTGCCGGACTTCAGACAATGCCGACCGCGCGCCGGGCCTTAAATGAGACCCAGATCACCAGATGGACTGCCACGGCAGACAAAGGAGCCCCATGAAGAACGTGATGTTGCTGTCCCTCGGCGCGCTGGCCCTCGCCTCCTGCGCCCCCATGATGATGAGCCCCATGTACACCCTCACCCCCCAGGCGAGCGCGCCCGCCGGCGTGAACCCGGCCGGGAACGCCAGCGTCACCAAGAGCGACACCATGACCATGACGACCGTGAAGCTCACGGGCCTCGCCGCGAACACGTACTACGTCGGGCACTACCACGTGATGGGCACGGCCAGCACCGAGCCCTGCAAGAGCGGCGGCGCGCCGATCATGGCGAGCATGATGGTCGGGCAGACGGACGCGGCGGGTGCCCTGACGCTCAGCGGGAACGTCGCCACGGCCGACATCGCGGCCGCCACGTACCTGAACGTTCACACCGCCAAGGACAGCACCGGCGCGCCTGCAGACGCGGGCGTCGCCTGCACCCCCCTGAAGTAACCTCCCCTGCCGCAGCGGGCCGCCTCCACGTGTGGGGCGGCCCTCATTGCTGGACGCGCCGGACGCCGAGGCTGACGGCAGCGTGCGCCGTGCCTGCTATCATCCCGGACGTGTTGAACCGCCTGACCGCCCACCTGCTCGCCGGCCCGCCAGGGAGCGTGGCCGCATGATCCTGCCCCAGGGGACGAGAGACGTCCTGCCGCCCGAGTGGGCGTGGCGGGAGCATCTGCGCAACCGGGTCGCGGCGCACTTCGGAACGTGGGGCTACCAGGGCGTGGAACTGCCCGCGCTGGAACTGCAGGACCCGCATCACCCGCAGGACGCGCGGGCCTTCAAGCTCATCGACCGGGGCGGCGAGGTGCTGGCCCTGCGGAGCGAGTTCACGACGGCCGTGCAGCGCCTCGTGCGGCTGCGCTACCCGGCCGGGCCGTTCCCGCTGCGGCTGCAGTACGGCGGGCGCCTGTGGCTGCGCTCGCAGGCGAGCGAACTCGGGCGGCTGCGGGAGTTCACGCAGCTGGGCGTGGAACTGATCGGGGTGGACACCCCGCAGGCCGACGCGGAACTCCTCGCGCTGAGCCTCAGCACCCTGGAGGCGGTCGGCGTGCGCGCGCACCTGGAGGTCGGGCACCCCGGCTTCCTGGACGCGCTGCTGGAGGACGCTGGCCTGCCGGACCCGCTGCGCGCGCAGCTGCACGAAGTGCTGGACCGCAAGAGCGGCCCGGACCTGGGCGCGCTGATCCGCACGCACTCGCTCGGCGCGGACCTGGAACGCACCCTGAACGTCGTGCTGGACCTGTACGGCGGCCCGGAGGTGCTCGCGGCGGCCCGCTCGCTGCCGCTGGGGGACCGGGCGCGCTCGGCGCTGGATCACCTGGGGCGCGTCGCGGACCTGTTCGGGCCGGAGCGGCTGCTGTTCGACCTGGGCATGTCGCGCCGCTACCAGTACTACTCGGGCTTCACGTTCCGGGCGTACGCGGACGGCTCGCCCCGCCAGATCCTGGGCGGCGGGCGCTACGAGGCGGAAGGCGGGCTGGGCGGCGCGGGCTTCGCGGTGGGCCTGGAGCGCCTGACGGAGGTCGCGGCGCGGCACCTGCCGCCCGAACCGGAAGTGGTGCTGGCGCTGGACGCGGGCGGCGCGCAGTACGCGCGGGCGCAGGGCCTGATCGCGGAGGGCTGCTGGACGGACGACCGAACGGAACTCGCCCGGTACGCCGCGCAGCGCGGCATCCGGCGAGGCGCGCGCGGGCACGAGCTGGCAGACCTGGACGTGCTGCTCGGGCCGGACGCGGCGGCAGGAGGTCAGGCATGACGTCCCCCACTCCGATCACGCTCGCGCTCCCGAAGGGCCGCATCTTCGAGGAGAGCGTCGCGCTGCTCGCGCAGGCGGGCCTGCCCATCACGCTGCCCGAGAAGAGCCGTGCCCTGCAGTGGCAGATGGGGCACGTCACGCTGCTGGAACTGCGGAATCAGGACGTGCCGGTGTACGTGGACCTGGGCATCGCGGACGCAGGCATCGTCGGCAAGGACGTGCTGGCCGAGTCGGGCCGCGCCATCTACGAGCCGCTCGACCTGAACTTCTCGCACTGCCGCCTCTCGCTGATCCGCGAGGTGGGCGCGACGGGCCCGGTGCAGCGCGTGGCGAGCAAGTACCCGCGCCTGACGGCCGCGTACCTGCTGGAGCGCGGCCTGAGTGCCGAGATCGTGAAGCTGAGCGGGAACATCGAACTGGCATGCCTGACGGGCCTGTCGGACGCCGTGGTGGACCTCGTGCAGACGGGCAGCACCCTGCGCGCCAACCACCTGGAGGAACTGGAGGTGATCCTGCGGTCCAGCGCGCGACTCGTGGTGAACCGCACGTCCCTGAAACTGAAGCGGCAGGAACTGCGCCCGCTCATCGAGCGGCTGCGTGACCTGACCGCGCCCGCCGCGCGGACGGACGCCCGGACGGGCGACTGAGCGCCACCGTGGGCGGCGCGGCGCGTGACGGCTCGGGGCGGGAACACCCTGGACTGATCGTGCCGGGCCTGCTGCGGGCCTGCGCGGACGCGTTCGGGGCGGACGGCGCGCCCGTCACGCTGGTGAATGCCGGGGTGAACGCCGTGTACCGGGCAGGGCATGTCGCACTGCGCTGCTGCCGGGAGGCGGGCGTGCAGGACGTGCCCGGCGTCCGTCACGTACGCGAGGGGGAACTCACCCTGCCGCTTCTGTGGCTGGAACACCTGCACGCGCACGGCGCGCCGGTCTGCCGCCCGCTCCGCACCCCGGACGGTGGGGCGGTGCGGCGCGTCCCGCCCGGCTGGCTGGTGACGGCGACCGGCTGGGTGGACGGCCCGCGCCTGTCGGACCTGCCGTTCACGCCCGCCCGCGCCCGGGAGCTGGGCCGCAGCGTCGGGCAGCTGCACCTCGCGTCGGCCACCTTCAGGCCGCCGCCCGGCCAGGCGCACCCCTTCGCGCGCTGGACGGACCACTGGGATCGTGCGTCAGGAGGCGCGGCGCGCGACCCCGTGATCCGCGCCGCGCACGCCCGGCTCGGGCCGCTCGTGCACGCCTGGGCGGTCGAGGACGCCGTCGTCACGCACGGCGACCTGCGTCCCGGCAACGTGATCTTGGACGCGGGCGGGAGCTGCGTCGTGATCGACTTCGACGAACCGGTCGTCGGTCCTGCCGCGCTCGACCTCGCGCGGGCCGCGATGGAGGCCCTGCTGGCACGGCGCGCCGACGCGGGCGCTCTGGTAGCCGCGCTGCTGGCCGGGTACCGCGAGGTCCGGCCGCTCGGACACGCGTGGGACGCGCGGATCACGGCACTCGTGGACGCCCGCGCCGTCCTGATGGCCGCGTGGAGCCTGGAGGACGGCCGGGCCGGACCGGGAAGCGGGAGCGGGCAGGTGGTGAGCGTCCCCGCCCTGAGCGCGTGGCTGAGCCGCGACGCCTGAGCAGGCTGCACCGCTCAGGTCCGGCGTTGGCGTCTACTGGCAGAGGGGGGTGGTGCAGAGTTCGACTTCGGCGGCCTGCTCGGTGGGTTTCACCATGAGTTTCAGGGACAGCGTGCCGCCGCTGAGGGCGTACGCGTCGCCCTGCGTGGCGTCGAGGGCGGCGGCGTCCACCTGTTTCAGGGCGTTGCGGGCGTCCACCCACCAGTCGCGGTACAGGTAGGGCGTGCCGGTGTAGGGCAGGTCCACGCGCAGCGACTGGCCGGGCTTCAGCTGTTCCAGACCGAGGCGCAGGTGGTTGATGCGCGGCAAGCCCAGCGCGTACCGGCCGCCGACGGGGAGGGTGGTGGAGTAGGACGTCCCGGCGGACGGCGTGCCGACCAGCGACACCTGGCCGCCCGCGCCAGTCACGGTGACGGTGCCGGGCTTCTCGCCGCTGACGGACGAGAACCACAGGCGCAGGAACGGTCCGGCGCACACGCTGGCATTCCATGCGGCGGTGCGGGTGCAGCCAGGCGTGAGGAGCGGGTTGCTGGCGACGACGGTCCGGCCGGGCGTGCCGGTCACGCTGCCGTCCCGGTCGAGGAACGCGGCGGCGAGGTCGCCGTCCTTGCCGGGCGTGGGGTCTTCGAGCAGGACGCGGTTGGAAGCGTCCAGCCATTTCAGGCCGCTGGCGGCGTTCTGCGGGCTGAGCGAGAAGGGGTTCCGGCGGTTGTACCCGAGGCCGCTCGCGCCGCGTTGCGCGGTGGGCGTGAAGCGCGCGAGGGTGGCGTTGCGGACCTCGACGGTGCCGTCGTAGAACTCGAAGCCGCGGATGGGGAAGGTCGCGTCCCACGGGCGCGGGAGGGAGCGGCCGCCGTCGCCGGTCGCTTCCCAGCTGGGCGGGTGCCCGGCGTTGCTGGTCTCCCCCACCAGCAGCGTGCCGTCGCTGGCGGTGTCCTGCGCGGCGAAGGTCACGCCGACGGCGTTGTCGGCGAGGGTGCCGCCCTGCAGGAGTTGCGTGTCGCCGCGCAGCCACACGCCCCGGTCGCGGTTCTTGAAGGCCGTGAAGTCCCTGAAGGTCGCCTGCACGGGCGCGCTCCTGGAGTCGGCGGGGGTGGTGCGGGGGCGGTAGCTCATGACCTCGGTGCTGCTGCCGTCCGCCTGGTTGCCGTTGTCGACGTTCAGGCCTCGGGTGGCGCTGTGCGCGACGTTGCCGCTGAAGGTGCCGAGCGGGGTGCGGCGCGGCCACGTGTTCGCTCCGGCGGCGGCGCTGAGGCCGGTGGGGTGTTCCGGCAGGGCGTACCAGAAGCCGGTGCCGTCCACGCCTGCGGCGACGTTGCCGGTGAAGGTGTTGGCGGGGTTGGTGATCCAGTACCCGGCGGGCGTCTTGTCGCTCGTGAGGAGCGGCGTCTCGCCGAGTTTGCTGTCGGGCGCGCGGACGCGCATGGCGAGGTTGCCGCTGAAGGTGTTGCCGGTCTCGGCGCCGTCCTCCATGAAGAAGCAGTGGCCGGTCGTGCCGTACGCGACGTTGCCGCTCACGGTGAGGTCGTTCGTGCCGTGCACGGTCACGCAGCGGTTGTACAGGTCGTGCAGGCTGCTGTCCCGCAGGTACGACCCGGACGCGCTGCCCAGCATGTGGAAGTGCAGCGGATAGCGGCGCAGGGTGTTGCGCTGGCCCATGCGGTTCAGTTCGGTCCCTTCGATGCGGGCCGTGCCGCCGGTCATGACCATGACGTGCCCGCCCCGGCCGCTGGTCACGCTGTCGTCGCCGGACTGCACGAGGACGTTGCGGCTCAGGAGGCCCACCTCGGCGCGCTCGTCGACGGCCTGCAGCGGCGCCTGCTCGCGGTCGCCCCAGTGGGTGTTCGTGAGCGGCTGCGCGAGCGTCACGGTGCGCCCGGAGACGCTGCGGACGACGGCCTGCTCGCTCTGCGCGGGGTCGTAGTCGGTGCTGGCCAGCGCGATCAGGTCGCCCTGCTGCCAGTCGGGCGGCGTGTCGAGCGTCAGGGTGCTGCTGCCCGCGCGGGCCGTCTGGGCGAGGCGCGTCCAGGGGAGGCGTTTCTGGCCGTGCAGTTCGAGGTGGCCGCCCATCACGCCGAGCACGCGGTCGCCCATGCCCATCACGTCCTCGCCGGGCGTGGCGTCCGTGAGGGTGATGGTGGCGCGGTGCGTGTAGGGCGCGGCCTCGGTGCCGATCGTCAGGGTGCCTTCCAGCATGATCCAGTCGGTGCTGAGGGTCAGGTCGCCCGTGTCCGCGAAGGTGAGGGCGCTGCCGCCGGGGACGGTGAGGCCCGCGAGGGCGGGCGGGCTCACGTCGAGCAGCATGCTGACGCCCGCGGGCACGCTGACCCTGTCGCCCTGCACGGGGACCTTCCCGCCGGGCCAGCTGGCGGGGTCGCTCCAGCGGGCGGTGGGGGCGGGGACGCTCGGCGGGACCGGGGCGGGCGCCGGGGTCGGGGCGGTGGGGGTGCCCGTCGTCGGAGTGCCGGTGGTGGGCGTACCGGCAGTGGGTGTGGTGGGGGCGGTGCTGCTCCCGCCACCGCAGGATGCGAGGAGCAGGGCGAGGGTGCAGGCCAGCAGCGGCTTGAGCATACCTTCAGGGTACAGGGGCGGCCGGGCACGGGACGTGAAGAACTTGGCCGCCCGCCGGGAGTTCCGGGGGCGGCCAGCCGGGCCTGTCGTGAAGGTGGTCAGGGTGCGGTCAGCGGGTCTCGCTGTGAACGTCGAGGCTGCCCGCCACCGCGTCCCGCACGCGCTTCTGCGAGTCGTTGACCTCCACGCTGGCCCGCTCGCCGTCCTCGAGGTTCATCACGAAGTGATCCCCTTCCAGCCGCACGGAACTCACGATCTGCTCGTCGCCCTGCGGGCGCGTGCGGGCGCGCAGCTCCACGTAACGGCTGAGCGGCGTGCGGATCACCTTCGGGGCGAGCACCTCCTCCACCTGGAAGATCCCGCCGGAGTTGTTCATGGTCACGTCGATCAGCACGGGCTTGCTGTCGCCGCGCGTGATGACGACCTGATCCACCGCCAGCGCCGAGATGCTGTGAATGTCCACCGAGCCGAGCGAGAAGGCCTTGCGGCCGCGGCCCTTGGTGATGTCGGTCCCGTCGGCGACAGCGACGATGCCGCCCTCCACCGTGAGCGGCGGCGGGTTCAGGTCGTGGCAGTTGATGCCGTGCAGGATGAAGGCGCGCACCTTCGTGCGTTTGAACACGTCCGGGTACAGCGGCTCTAGGATGCGGTCGATGATGGGCCGCGCGAGGTGCACGCCGTGCTGCTCGTGCCCGGCGCGGTGCACCTGGTTGCCGATGTCGTGCAGCATGGTGGACAGCAGCACCACGAGGAACACGTCGCCCTCGTCGCCGATGCCGCTCTCGATCAGGTCGGGGCGCACGCCGCCCTCCAGCAGCAGTTCGAGGATGGCGAGGCTGGACGCGCCGGTCACGAAGGCGTGCACGCGCCCGTGGTCGTTGTACCCGAGCTTGCGCATGGTGATGTAGTTCGCCATGTCCCAGCACGCGAGCGCTTCCGGGTCGCGGATGAGCGCCTCGAAGGCGGCCGTGGCGAGCGGGTAGTCGCGCAGGTCCTCGCGGATGGCCGCGCCGAGCGCCTCGATGAGCTTGGCACGCGGCGTGGCGAACTCGATGGTGCGCTGACCGGTGCGGCCCGTCAGTTCCTGCATGGTGCCGCCGGACACGTTGATGGTCAGCATGTCGCCGGTCGGGCGGTCGTCGGGCGGAGGGACGTTCACGCGTGCCCCCGCGTGGGGCGCGCGTGCGGGCAGGGGAGCGTGAGGCGGGCGGGGAGGAGTGAAGGGTGGCGCGTCACGTGGACCTCCTGGGACGGCGGGCGGTCAGCCGGTGAGCGGTCACGGGCCGACCCGGGTGGACGGGAAGACAGGCGGCGCGTCACTCGCCCTTGAAGTTCGCCTTGCGCTTGTCGAGGAAGGCCTGCGTGCCTTCCTTGAAGTCCTGCGTGGCGACCGTCATGCCGAACATGTCCGCCTCGATCTCCAGGCCGAGTTCCAGGGTGGTGTCCAGGCCGCGCCGCACCGCTTCCTTCACGAGGGACAGGGCGATGGGAGCGTTCTTGAGCATGGTTTCGGCCACCTCGCGCGCCTTCTGGAGGGGGTTGTCGGCCACGTAGTTCACGAGGCCCATCGCGAGGGCCTCCTCGGCGCCCACCTGGCGGGCCGTGAGCATCATGTCGAGCGCGCGGCCCGCCCCGATCAGGCGTGAGAGGCGCTGCGTGCCGCCGAAGCCGGGCAGCAGGCCGAGCGTCACTTCGGGCAGGCCGACGCGGGCGGTCTTCGCGGCGACGCGCACGTCGCAGGCGAGCGCGAGTTCCAGTCCGCCGCCAAGCGCGTACCCGTTGATGGCCGCGATGGTCGGGATGGGCAGCGACGCGATGCCGTGCATGACGTCCTGCCCGGCGAGCGCCATCTCACGGCCCGCGAAGACGCCTTCCAGCTGCGCGAGTTCGGAGATGTCGGCGCCCGCGACGAAGGCCTTGTCGCCCGCGCCCGTGATGATGAGGGCGGCGATCTCGGCGTTCTCGGCGACGATGTCGGTCACCTGCGCGAGTTCGGAGAGCGTCTCGCCGTTCAGGGCGTTCAGGGCGCTCTGGCGGTTCACGGTGAGCACGGCGAGCGGGCCGTGCTGGTCGATCTGCAGGGTTCTGAACTCGTATTCCTCGAACATGGTCATGGGTTCAGTCTGCCATACCGGCCCCGCGTGAACGGCGCGGCCGCGCTCCTGGCCGCATGCCATGACTTCGGAGCGTCCGGGAGGCCCGAACCCGATGAGAAAGCACTCATGAGGCGTATGACCCAAGGTCCAGTTAGCTTTGTCATCTGAGAACGTTCTCAGGCGTGCTGCATGGCTTCCGGCGTTCTCATCAGATGATAGCCCATATGAGAGAGTCGCACGCAGACCTCATAAGTGAAGAACGTGCCGTGCGTTACAGCTCACCCGGAGCGGCCCGCCTCCATCTGAATTCACAGGCCGCTCACGCGAAGTTCTTACGGTGAGAGTCAGGCAGCTACGAAGTGGCCGCAACCGAGGAGAACCAACCATGCACATTCAGAACACCAAAATCCTGACCATCGCTTCCACCCTGGCCCTCGCTCTCGGCGTCGCCGGCGCGCAGACCGCTCCCGCCGCCACGACCGCCACCACCACGCAGGTCACCACCTTCACCGACGTGCCCGCCGGCCACTGGGCCAAGGACGCCGTCGACGTGATCGTGCAGAAGGGCCTCATCCAGGGCTTCCCGGACGGCACCTTCCGTGGCAACGAGAACCTCACCCGTTACCAGGCCGCGCTGATCTTCTACCGCCTCCTGCAGAGCGGCACCCTGAGCAGCGGCAGCGTCAGCAGCACCGACATGACCACCATTGCCAACGGCATCCAGGAAGTGTCCACCGAGCTCGCCAGCGTCAGCAGCCGCGTCAGCGACCTCGAGAAGCTGACCGCCGACCAGCAGGCCCGCATCACGGCCCTGGAGACGCAGGCCGCGACCCTCAACAGCAGCGCCGCCAGCACCGACACGACCGCCCTCACCGCCCGCATCGACGCGCTCGAGACGGCCGTGAAGAACATCCCCGCAGGCCCCACCGGCCCTCAGGGTCCCGCTGGCCCTGCCGGCAGCGCCGCGAACACCACCGCCCTCGAAGCTCGCCTCGCGGCACTCGAAGCGCGCGTGAACGCCCAGCCCGCCACCAGCACCACCACGACCACCACCAACAACACCACCAACCCCAGCACCATCGTGATCGGTGACACCGGCACGCCCGCCACCACGGCCAGCAACGCGGGCCGCCTGTACGTCGGCGCGAACTACGACTACTCGCTCGGCGGCAACCAGGAGCGCGGCAGTTACGGCGCCGTCGTCGGCACGACCCAGGCGATCGGCCCGGTCGGCGCGCAGGTCTCCGTGGACTACGAGCCCAAGAACGGCACCATCAACGCCGACGCGAGCGCCACCTACCGCATCAACGACGGCGGCACCATCTCCCCCTACGTCGGCGCCGGGTTCGGCCTGACGAGCAGCAAGACCCGCGACACCGCGAACCGCAACGTGGCCGCCACGACCGGTACGAGCACCGACTACTCCGTCAACGGTCTGGTCGGCGTGGACTACAAGTTCACGGACAGCATCGGCGTGTACGCCGAGGCGATGGGCCGCTACTACATCACGAACAGCGGCATCGGCACCGGCCTCGACGGCAACACCACGACCGGCGCGAACAAGTCCGGGTTCGGCAGCACCGCCAAGGCGGGCCTGAAGTTCTTCTTCTGATCGCCTGAACAGATAGACCCCGAACGCCCCCTCCGTACGGAGGGGGCGTTCTCGTGCGTCACGGACGGGGCGGGGGCTTCAGTGGGCGCTGAGGTGCCCGTCGAGGAGGTGCAGGCGGCGGTCGGCGCGGGTCGCCATGTGTTCGTCGTGCGTGACGAGCAGCACGCCGGTCCCGTGCTGGCGGGCGAGGGCGATCATGAGGTCGCTGACGGCGACGGCGTTGCCGCTGTCGAGGCTGCCGGTGGGTTCGTCGGCGAGCAGGATGGCGGGCCGCGCGACGAGGGCGCGGGCGAGCGCGACGCGCTGGCGTTCCCCGCCGCTCAGCTGGGCAGGCATGGCGTGCTCGCGGCCCTGGAGGCCCACGGCGTGCAGCAGGGTGCGGGCGGCGTCCGTGAGGTCCTGGCGGAGCAGGAGACCCGGCACGCGCAGGTTGTCGAGGACCGTCAGGTCCTGCAGCAGGTAGTGGTGCTGGAAGACCAGGCCGACGGACGCGGCGCGCAGGCGGGCGCGGCCCTGACTGTCGAGCGTGTCGGCGCGCGTGCCGCCCCACAGGACCTCACCGTGGTCGGGACGGTCGAGTCCGCCCAGGAGGTGCAGAAGGGTGCTCTTGCCGCTGCCGGACGGGCCGGTCACGGCGACCACCTCGCCGCGCGCGACGCTGAGGGTCACGCCGTGCAGTACGTCCTGCCCGCCGAAGCCATGCCGGACGGCCCGGGCCTCCAGGGCGGGCGGGTGGGTGGCGGGTGCTGGCGCGGCAGAGGCGGGGTGGGTGGCTGGCGGGGTCACGGGCCGATGGTAATGCATCCCCGTGAGGGCCGCCCGGCGTGGGCCGTGCCGGGTGCGGCGCTCATGCGGGCGTGGCAGGCTGACAGGCATGAAACGGCAGTGGGGCGTGTGGGGGCTGGCGGCGGTGTTCGTGGGGGCGGGCGCGCTTCACCTGCTGCGGCCCTCGGTGTTCGATTCCATCGTGCCGCGCTGGGTGGCGCCGGGCGTGTTCCCGTCCGCGCGGAGCGTGACGCTGCTGAGCGGCGTGGCGGAACTGGCGGGCGGGCTGGGCCTGCTGTTCCCGCGGTCTCGGCGTGCAGCCGGGTGGGGGCTGGCGGCGCTGCTGGTGGCGGTGTTCCCGGCGAACGTGGAGATGGCGCGCACGCCGGAACGGTTCGGGCTTCCGGCGTGGGTGCTGTGGGTGCGCCTGCCGCTGCAGCCGCTGCTGGTGTGGTGGGCGCTGTGGGCGGGCCAGGGCGGCTGGAGGCAAGGGGCGGGCCGGGTCAGTCGGGGGCGTTCAGGGCCTGCCTGATCACGTCGAGCGCCTCGGGGTTCTCGAGGCTGGTGAGGTCGCCCGTCACGTCGCCCGTCACGAGCAGGTCGCGCAGCAGGCGGCGCATGATCTTGCCGCTGCGGGTGCGTGGCACGGTGCTCACGATGACCACGCGGTCCGGCCGGGCGAGGCGGCCCACGCCCTGCACGACGGCGTCCGCGAGTTCCGCTTCGAGGGCCGGGCTGGGGAGCGTGCCTGCCCTCGGGACGACGAAGGCGACGGGCACGGTGCCGCGCAGGGGGTCGGGCCGCGCGACGACGGCCGCCTCGGACACGGCGGGGTGCGTGGTGAGGGCCGCTTCGAGTTCCATGGTGCCGATGCGGTGCCCGGCGACGTTCATCACGTCGTCCACGCGGCCCGTCACCCACAGCTGCCCGTCCGCGTCCATGAGGGCCGCGTCGGACGCGGCGTAGTGGCCGGGGTGGTCGCTGAGGTACACGGCGCGGTAGCGGTCGTGGTCGCCCCAGACGGTGCGCGCGAGGCTGGGGAACGGTTCGCTGAGCGTCAGGACGCCCAGTTCGCCGCTCGCGGCGGGCTGCCCGTCGTCCCGCAGGACCTGCGCGCGGTAGCCGGGGAGCGGTTCGCCGCAGGAGCCGGGGCGGGTGGGGGTCAGGCCGACCATGCTGCTCGCCCACGCGGTGCCTGTCTCGGTCTGCCCGTACGTGTTGTTCACGAAGATGCGGCCACCGCCGAGCGTGCCCTGCGTCCAGTGCCACGTTTCCGGGTCGAGCGGCTCGCCGACCAGCGCGACGAGCTGCAGGCGCGTGAGGTCGTGCCGGGCGACGGCGTCGTCCCCGGCGCGGCGCAGCATCCGCAGCGCGGTGGGCGCGGTGAACATCTTGGTGACGCCGTACCGTTCGAGCAGCGCGTACGGCCGTTCGGGCGTGGGGTGGTCGATGCCGCCCTCGTACACGACGAGCGTGGCGCCGTGCGCGAGGCCGCCCACGAGCGCGAAGATCGGGAAGGTGAGCCAGCCGACGTCGGCCGTGCACCAGTACACGTCGTCCGGGCGGAGGTTCAGGGACCACAGGACGTTGGCGTACGTGCCGACGAGGAAGCCTGCCGCGCTGTGCACGAGGCCCTTGGGTTTGCTGGTGGTGCCGCTCGTGTAGATGATGAAGCCCGGCTCGTTCGCCTCTACGGGCACGGGTTCCGCGTGGCGGGTCTGGGCGTCCAGCAGGGCGTGGAAGTCGTGCTCGCCCTGCTGCAGGGGCGCGTCCCGGTCCACGCGGCGCGCCACGACGACCGCGCCGACGCTGTCCACGCCCGTCATGGCTTCGCGCAGGGTGCTGAGCAGAGGCACGGGACGGCCGCGCCGCAGGGTGGCGTCCGTGCAGATCACGACCTTCGGTTGGGCGTCCGTGAGGCGGTCCCGGACGGCGCTGGCGCTGAAGCCCGCGAAGATCACGCTGTACACCGCCCCGATGCGGTAACACGCCTGAATGGCGATGAACGCCTCCGGGGCGTTGCTGAGGTAGATGCCGACCCGGTCGCCGCGCGTCACGCCGAGGTCCTGCAGGCACGCCGCGAACCGGGCGGTGGCCCGCGTGAGTCGGCCGTACGTCCACGTCTCGCGCAGGCCGTCCTCGCGCTCGTAGTGCAGGGCGACGCGGTGCGGGTCGTGCCGGTCGAGGCAGTTGACGCTCACGTTCAGGGTCGCGCCGGGAAAGTACCGGAAGTCGCCGAGCGTGCCGTCCAGGCCGCGTTCCGGCGGGGTGATCCAGTCGAGGTGCCGGGCGATCTCCAGCCAGTACGCTTCGGGCGGCAGGTCGCGCAGCCGCTGCGCTTCTTCGGGCGTGACGGGCGCGTCCCGGCGCAGGGTGTCGGTGGGCGGGACGAGCGGGGCGCGGAGCAGGACGTCATCCATACGGACCTCCGGGGGGCGTGCGTGGCGTGGCCGGGCGGGACGGGTCCCGCGCCAGCAGTGGTGCGGCGGTGATGCTGTCCGGGTCAGTGTAGCGCCGGGGGCGGTATCCTGCGCCCATGCCTGCGCGCTCCACCCGTTTCCCTCTGCTCGCCGTGGATATCGGCAACACCAGCACCGTGCTGGGCCTCGCCGAACCCTCCCCGCTGTCGGACGAGCTGACGCTCACGCACACGTGGCGGCTGCGCAGCAACCGCGACCTGCTCCCGGACGACCTCGCGCTGCAGCTGCACAGCCTGCTGAACCTGAGCGGCGCGACCCCGCCGGGCAGCGCCGTCCTGTCGAGCGTCGCGCCGCCGCTCGGGCAGAACTACCTGCTGGCGCTCCGGCAGCACTTCGCGGTGGAGGCGCTGGAGGTCAGCGCGGAGAACCTCCCGGACGTGCGGGTGGAGCTGGACCAGCCGACCGCGGTGGGCGCGGACCGCCTGTGCAACCTGTACGGCGCGGGCCGCTACCTGGACGGGTACGAGTACGCGGTGGTGGTGGATTTCGGGACGAGCACGAACTTCGACGTGATCGGGCGCGGGCGGCGCTTCCTGGGCGGGGTGCTCGCGACGGGCGCGCAGGTGTCGGCAGACGCGCTGTTCTCACGCGCGGCGAAACTGCCGCGCATCGCGCTGGAAGCGCCGCTGAGCGCCATCGGCAAGAACACGGTGCACGCGCTGCAGTCGGGCCTCGTGTACGGGTACGCCGAGATGGTGGACGGCCTGCTGCGCCGCGTGCGCGCCGAGCTGGACGCGCCCGCCGTGACCGTTGCGACGGGCGGTTTCGCGCGGACCATTCAGGGCATCTGCCGCGAGATCGACCATTACGACGAGACGCTCACCCTGCGCGGCATGGTGGAACTGTGGGTCAGTCAGACGCAGGGCGTGCGGGACCGCTGACCGGGCGGGACCTCAGCGGACGCGGACGAACTTGCGGGCGGCCGCGTTCCAGTTGAGCTGCAGGGGCCGCGTCACCAGGGCGACCTGAATCCCGGCGTCGTCGCACGTGGCCTGCACGTCCGGCGGGACGGTCGCGAGGGCCGTCAGGGTGGTGTCGTAGCGTGAGGGGAGGTACTGCACGCCGAGCGTGACGCCCGCGAGGCAGTCGGGGACGGGACCGTCGATGAGGTCGTCGTCCGCGATGAGCGGCACGAGTTTCGGTTCGGGCAGCAGCGTGTCCGGCTGGCCCTGGCGCTGCAGCACGAAGCGGGTGCGGGCGCTGCAGCGGTCCTGCACGCACCACTCGTCGTTGAGCAGCAGGACGTTGCCGCCGCTCCCGCCGACGTACAGCGCGGCGCGCAGCACGCCGACCGTCTCGCGGCCGTCCGGGAGGCGGGCCACGCCGCGCAGTTCGGCATAGGCGTGCGCGTCGTCGTACAGGGGGCGGAGGCGGGCGGTGGCCGTCCCCCAGTCGAGGCCCTGGGCGCGCAGGGTGGCGAGCGGGGTGGTATCGCCGCTGGCGGGCGTCCACGCGGCGTACTGCGCGGCGAGCAGGGCCGTGATGCCGCGCGCGGGCGCGGCGGCCCACGCCGTGCCGGTCACGGCGATGGCCGTGCCGAGCAGACCCGTGACGGCCCGGCGGGACGCACGGCATGAGAGAACCTTGAGAGCCATGAGCTCCGAGTGTAGCGCGCGGCGCGGCGTCCGTACCGCACGAAACCGCGCATTGAACGGCACGTTCACCCCGCATGGGGGCGGGGCATTTGCCTCGTGCCGCGCTCACCTTAAGGCCCTATGATGACGGCAAGCGAAACTCCAGCACGGCCCGGACCTCAGCACCCCCCGGCGCCGGCAACTCACACCAAGGAGCAGAATCATGAAGCTGGTTCGGCAGGCGCACGAATTCGAGTATCGGGACGGACAGGGCATCGACCGCCTGGGTCATGCCGACGTGTGGGCCACGGCGCAGGGCGACCGCGCCGTGCTGGTGCTGCGCAACGTGGACGGCGGGCTCGGCGGGAACCAGCGCCTCGCACTGCTCGAGAACGCGCGCCGCGCCCTGCACATGCTCGCCAGTTCACTCCTGCCCTTCCTGGTGCCGCGCGCCCGGCTGGACGTGTGGGTGCTGCGCCCCGGCGAGGAGAAACCCCGCGCCCTCATCCTCCCCTGAGGACAGGCGCAAAGCGGGCGGGCCGAACCAGTGGGGTTCGGCCCGCCTCGCTGTTTCCGGCTGCGGGCATCACGCCCTGCACGCGGCGTCACCTGCCCCTGCCGACCGGGGTGCGGGTCACTCCAGCACGTAGCGCAGGCCGTCTTCCAGCGTCACGTCCGCGATCCGGTCGCGCGTCAGGATGACGTTGCGCCGCCACGGCATCCATTCGGTGCTGCCGGTGGTGGAGCGCAGGAAACCGCGCCGTCCGACCTCCGCGCCGCGCAGCAGGCCGTCCTCGAAGCCGGAGCGCAGCAGGGCGTGCAGCTGCTCGCGGTCCAGGTCGCCGGTCAGGCGCGCGCCGCGCACCTCGTCACCCTGCCCGTACAGTTCGGCCGGGAGGCCCCAGCCGCTGAGGGTCTGGGCAGCGAGGGCGCGCGACAGCGGCTGCGCGAAGCTGAGCTGCGTGTCCAGCTCGTGGCCGCGCACGCCTGCGGGGCGCTGTTCGGGCGCGCCCGTCACTGGCCTTCCTCCAGCTGGCGGCGGTGGTGCCGGATATGGTACGTGACCATGCGGAACCAGTCGTGCGCGTCGAGGTCGCCGAGGAAGGGGTGGTACGCGACGCGGCCGAGGTCGGCGGCCGCGAGGCGTTCACCGACCCCGGTGAGCTGCGCGTGACTGGCCTCCCAGCGGGCCGAGAGGGCTTCCCAGGGCTGTCCGGCGGACGGTTCGAGGTTCGCGGGGGCCAGGCGTCTGCCGTCCTGCGTGTGGCCGGGCGTGCGCTCCATGGGGCGCAGGGCCTTGTCGGACAGCAGCAGGGCCACGAGCCTGCCGACGTTCTCGTTGACGAGCAGGACGTGTTCCGCGACCTGCGCGGGACTCCAGCGGCCCTCGGAGGGCGCCTGCAGCCAGTGGTCCTGGCTGCCCCGGACGCCTTCCTCGAAGCGGCCGAAGGCCTTGTGGAGTTCGGCGAGCATTTCGGGTTGCGTCTCTCCGAACGCGACGAGGACCCGCGTCCCCTGGGAGGGCTCTGATGGTGTGGTCATGCCCCAGTGTACCGCCCGCACGCACCCTGCCCACAGCGTCACACGGCGCGGGGCACGCTCAGGTGTGCAGGCGTTCGCTGCCCGCGTACACGTTCAGGCGGCCCTGGCGCACGAAGCCGACGAGGGTGAGCCCGAGACTGACGGCCGTGTCCACCGCGAGGCTGCTGGGCGCGCCGACCGTCACGACGACCGCGACGCCTGCCAGGAGGGCCTTCTGCACGATCTCGAAGCCCGCGCGGCTGCTGGTGACGAGCACGCGGTCCGTGAGCGGCAGGTCGCCGCGCAGGCTGGCGGCCCCCACGAGTTTGTCGACGGCGTTGTGCCGTCCGACGTCCTCGAAGGCGTCCAGCAGGATGCCGTCCGGCGTGAAGAGGCCCGCCGCGTGCAGCCCGCCGCTCGCCTGGAAGGCGGGTTGCGCGGCCCGCAGGCGTTCCGGCAGGGCCGCGATCAGGTCCGGCGCGAGCGGCGGGACCGTCCAGCGGGGCGGGGCGGCGCGCAGCATGAGGCGCTCGACGCTGCCGCTGCCGCAGATGCCGCAGGCGCTGGTGGTGGTCGTGCCGCGCCGCGCGGCGAGGAGCACGTCCCGGTCACCGCTGACCCACATGACGTTCGGCGCGTCCGGGTCCGGCCAGACGCGCGTCACGGCGCCGCGCAGGCCCTCGGCGTGCAGCCAGCCGTGCACGAGCGGCAGGTCGTGACCGGGGGTACGCATCGTGACGTTCAGCGGCGTGCCGGGACCGCCCGCACCCTCGTCCGCGTCCGTACCGGCGTCCGGCAGGCGCAGTTCCAGCGGTTCCTCGACCGCCACGTCGTCCGGCTCGGGGTCGCTCCACGCACCGTACGCGTAGCGGCGCACGGGCAGGCGCGCGAGCAGCTCCCCGGCAGGCGAGGTGTCGTCCGGACGGGGCGGGAGCGGAGTCACGCGGCGAGTATAGCCACGGGTACGGGCGCGGCGGTGCAGGCCGGGTTCACGCTCTCCTGAACCGTTCCCGTCATACGATGTCGATCCGATTCCGGGGCAGAACAGCGCCCTGCAGGACGCCTGCCCGCTTCTTGGGCAGAACGGACGCCCTGCAGGACGCCTGCCCGCTTCCAGCTCCTCCAGACCGTCCTTGTTGGCACCCTTATGTTCGGCTGAACTCCAATCGTTCAGCTCAAGACCGTATCAGGCGGGCAGGAACAGGTCCGGGTGCAGTGCCGTGAAGTCGCGGTACGCGCCTGCGTCCCTGGGGCGGCGATGCTCCGCCGTGAAGTCCCAGAACGGCGTGTAGATGCTGCGCGCACTGTGCAGCTCGTCGAGGAAGATGCGGGCGCTCAGGCCGCCGTGCTCCAGCAGCCCGGAGGTGCGGAAGCGCCGGGTGACGCCGCTCCGGTCGTACGGGACGGCGCGAATGGTGGGCGTCCACTGGCCGCCCTGCCCGTCGAGCAGCAGGTAGCGGGCGCGCGGGTCGCCGTCGAAGGGCGCGCCGACCGCGCCCGTATTGATGAGCCAGCGCCCGCCGTCGTCGCGCAGCAGCGGCCGGTGAATGTGGGACGCCACGAGCACCTGCGCGCCGGACGCGGAGAACAGTTCCGCCGCGCGTTCCGGCGTGGTGAACGCCCCGACCGCCTCGCGGTAGTGGTGCGGCGAGCCGTGCGCGACCACCACGTCCGGCAGGTCCGGCGTGTGGGGCCGCAGGGTCATGGGCCACCCGCGAATGACGTCCAGCAGGCCCGCGCGGTGCAGCTGCCGCGCACTCCAGTCGGTCGCGCCCCAGAAGGGGTCGGTGAACCAGTCGGCGGGCAGGTCGGGGCTGCGCTCCTGCCACAGCAGCATCAGGTCGTCGTGGTTGCCGAGCGTGAAGGTCGCGCCGGGCAGCGCGAGGACGCGTTCCAGGCAGGCGACGCTGTCCGGGCCGCGGTTGACGACGTCGCCGTTCACGATCACCCGGTCCGGGTTCTGGCCCTGCAGGTCGCTCAGCACGGCGTCCAGGGCGTCGAGGTTGCCGTGAATGTCGGCGATGACGGCGAGGCGCACCCGCCGAGTATAGAGCGCCGCCCGCGCTGCCCCCGCCCGGTGTGCTTCACTCTGGTCATGACGCCGACCCCGTCCGGCCCGCACCCCGACCGCCCCTCCCCTGCCGCCGGGGGCGTGCTGGCGCTGGACCTGGGGACGGGCAGCGTCAAGGTGGGCCTGATCGGCCCGGGCGGCGAGGTGCTGGCGAGCGCGAGCAGGCCGTACCCGGTGCGCGCCGACCGGCCCGGCTGGGCGGAGAGCCTGCCGGGCGAGTGGTGGGCGGCGACCGTGGACGCAACCCGCGAGGTGAGGGCCGCGCGGCCGGACGTGGCGGTGCGGGCGGTGGGCCTGAGCGGGCAGATGCACGGCGTGGTGCTGAGCGGCGCGAACGGGGAGGCCCTGCGCGGGGCGGTGCTGTGGTCCGACGGGCGCAGCACCGCCGAACTCGCCCGCTACCGGGCCCTGCCGGAGGCGCGGCAGGAGGCGCTGCGGAATCCGGCCGTGACGGGCATGGCCGGGCCGACGCTCCTGTGGCTCGCGCGGCACGAGCCGGAGGTGCTGGCACGGGCGCGCTGGGCGCTCCAGCCGAAGGACTGGCTGCGCCTGCACCTGACGGGCGAGGCGTTCAGCGACCCTTCGGACGCGTCCGGAACGCTGCTGTACGACCTGACGCGGGACGCCTGGGACCACGCCCTGCTGACCGATTGGGGGCTGGACGCGCGCCTGCTGCCGCCACTGCGGGCGTCCGGCGCGCAGGCAGGCCACCTGCAGGCCCGCGCGGCCACGGCGCTCGGCGTCCCGGCGGGGCTGCCCGTCGCGACCGGGGCGGGCGACACGGCCGCGAGCCTGCTGGCGGGAGGCCTGCCGGACGGGGAGGCGCAGCTGACGGTCGGGACGGGCGCGCAGATCGTGCAGCCGAGCGGCACGCTGCCCGGCCCGGTCACGGGCGGGCACGTGTTCCGGGACGCGGGGCGCGGCTGGTACGCGCTGGCCGCCGTGCAGAACGCGGGCACGGCGCTGGAGTGGGCGCGGCGCGCCCTGAACCTGTCGTGGCCGGACTTCTACGCGGCGGCGCAGGCGGCGGGACCGCTGCAGGGACCGGTGTTCCTGCCGTTCGTGACGGGCGACCGCACCCCGCACCTGGACGCGCACGCCCGCGCCGGGTGGATCGGGGCGGGCCTGGAGCACGACGCGCGCCACCTCGCCCGCGCCGCCTTCGAGGGCGTGGCGCTGTCCATCTCGGCGGCCGCCGCGGTGCTCCCACTCCGGCCCGGCCCGCTGTGGCTGGCGGGCGGCGGCACGAGCGACCCGTGGTGGCGGCAGCTCCTCGCGGACGCCCTGAGGCGCGACCTGCGGCCCGTCGCGGTGCCGGGCGCGTCGCTGGTCGGGGCGGGCCTGCTCGCGTGGCAGGCGCTCGGCCACCACCCGGACCGGCCACCCCTGACCGGGAGCGCGCCCGTGACGGCCCGCGAGGACGGTATTCCGGCCGGGACGCGGGCGCGGTTCACGGCGGCGTACCCGGCCCTGAAGGACTGGTTCCGCTCTCCCGCCTGACGCGCGGTCCGGTCAGGGCAGGGCTGATGGGGCCTGCGGGCAGGTCGGAGGTTCCGGTGCGCTGGCCTGTGCATAGGGGCGCACGGTCCGGCGGGGCGGGGCGCTCTAGAGTGATCGCATGATTGACGCAGTGATCGGCCACACCCCCCTGGTGCAACTGAAGCGCATCGTGCCGGACGGCAGCGCGGACGTGTTCCTGAAACTGGAGGGGCAGAACCCCGGAGGCAGCATCAAGGACCGCACCGCGCTCGGCATGGTCGAGGACGCCGAGGCGCGCGGCCTGCTGAAACCCGGCGGGCTGATCGTGGAACCCACCAGCGGCAACACCGGCATCGGGCTCGCGCAGGTCGCCGCGTCACGCGGGTACCGGCTGATCCTGACGATGCCCGCCCAGATGAGCGAGGAACGCAAGCGCACGCTCGCCGCGTACGGCGCGGAACTCGTCCTGACGGACCCGGAGCGCCGCATGCTGGCCGCCATCGAGGAAGCCGAGAAGATCGCGCTGGAACAGGGCGGCTGGATGCCGAACCAGTTCGCGAACCCCGCGAATCCGGCCGTGCACGAGCGCACGACGGGACCGGAACTGTGGGAGCAGATGGAGGGCCGCATCGACGCGTTCGTGTACGGGAGCGGCACAGGCGGCACCATCACGGGCGTGGGCCGGTACCTGAAACGTCAGGACCCGGGCGTGCGGATCGTGGCGGTCGAGCCGAGGCGCAGCAACGTCCTCTCGGGCGGCGAGCGTGGCGAGCACGGCTTCCAGGGGATGGGGCCGGGCTTCATTCCGGAGAACCTCGACCGGAGCCTGCTGGACGAGGTGGTGCAGGTGTGGGAGGAGGACGCGTTCCCGCTCGCGCGCCGCGCCGCGCAGGAGGAGGGAATCTTCATGGGCATGTCGAGCGGCGGCATCCTGTGGGCGGCGGTGGAGGTCGCGCGGCGACTGGGGCCGGGAAAGCGCGTGGCGAGCATCGCGTGCGACAGTGGCGCGCGCTACCTGACGACGGCACTGTTCAGCGGCGCGGGCGACACGCCCGCCGGGTACCGCGTCCGGTCACGTGAACGCCTGACCTGACCATGCCGGGTCCGCCGCCCCGCGCGGCATACGGTGTCGATCCGATTCCAGGGATGCCGGAAACAGCACCAGCGTCCCTTCTTGAGCAGCACAGCGCCCATGACTGGCCCAGCTCCGCAGGAAGGGACGCCCCTCCACACCGGATCAGGGGTGCGGCGGGACAGGTGCGGGGTCGGTGGCACTCTCCACCCAGTTCAGGTCGGCGGTGACGCGCACGGCCAGGGCCTCCAGCGCCGCCTGCCGTTCCGCGTCTCTGGTGGCGGTCAGGACGCGGCTCAGGAGGTCCGAGGCGGCAGGGTCGCGTCCTGACAGGTCCGGCAGCCACTGGCGGGGTTTGGTGTCCCACCAGCCGCGCTGCGCGTACAGGGCGCGCACCAGCCTGCGTGTCGTGTCGAGGGCCACCAGGGCGTGCAGGGGCGTGTCCTGCGTGGCGCGCGCCTCCCACACGGCGTCCACCAGCACGTGCCGCGTGAAGGGCGTGAGGGGTTCCGGGGGGCGTCCGGCGTGCAGGCGCTCCCGCGCCGCCGTCTGCAGTTCGCTGAGAACCGGGTGGGGCGTCATGACGCGGCCCTCGGCGAGCATGAAGAGCGTGCTGGCGTCCCCGTCGCGGACGTCGTGCCGCAGCTGGGCGGCCGGGTTGTAGAACGCTTCGGCGGGCGTGCCGAGCACGGCGAAGCTCTCGCGCCAGCGGGTCTCGCCGCTCACCAGCGCGAGGAAATCCAGGTCGGAGTGCCGGTCCGCCTCGCCGCGCGCGGCACTGCCGCACCAGAGCACGCCGAGCACGCCGGGCGTGTCCTGCACGTGCCGGAGTGCCTGTGCGAAGCCCGCCGCACCTCGCGGCGGGTCCGGGGTGGGCGGCGTTCCGTTCAGGCGCGCACCTGTCCGTCGCCCAGCACCACCCATTTCGTGGTGGTGAGTTCCGTGAGGGCCATCGGGCCGCGCGCGTGGAGTTTCTGCGTGCTGACGGCCACCTCGGCCCCCAGGCCCAGCTGCCCGCCGTCGTTGAAGCGGGTGCTGGCGTTCACGATCACGGCGGCGCTGTCCACGCCCGCCACGAACGCGTCCGCCTGCTGCGCGTCGCGCGTCAGGATGGCGTCCGTGTGCCCGCCGTGCGCGGCGATGTAGTCCATCGCGTCGTCCAGGCCGTCCACGGTCCGCACGCTGAGTTTCAGGGCGAGGAACTCGGTGCCGTAGTCGGCGGGCTGAGCGGCCGGGACGGTCAGGCCCGCCGCGTGCAGGACGGTGCGGGCGGCGTCGTCCGCGACGACGTGCACGCCCGCGCCGAGCAGGTCGCGCACGATGTCCGGCAGCGCCGCGCGGGACGAGTCGGGCGTGACGAGCAGCGTGTCGAGGGCGTTGCAGGCGCTGGGGCGCTGCACCTTGGAGTTGTGCACGACGGCCACAGCACTCCGGACGCCCGCGCCGTCCTGCACGTAGGACGGGTCCAGGTACAGCTGCACGACGCCCACGCCGCCCACGATGACGGGCACGGTCGCGTTCTCGACGCAGAAGCGGTGCAGGCCCGCCCCGCCGCGCGGGATGATGGCGTCCACGAGGTCGTCGAGCCGCAGGAGTTCCAGCATGCGGGCGCGGTCGGGGTCCGTGATGACCTGCACGGCCCCGGCGGGAATGCCGTGCGCGGCGAGCGCCTCGCCGATGCGCGCGACGAGGACGGCGTTGCTGTGCAGCGTCTCGCGTCCGCCACGCAGGATGACGGCATTGCCGCTCTTGACGGCGAGCGTGGCGACGTCCACCGTGACGTTCGGGCGGGCCTCGTAGATGACGCCCAGCACGCCGAGCGGCACGCGGCGCTTCATGACGTGCAGGCCGTTGGGGCGCGTGGCGCGCTCCAGCGTCTCCCCCACCGGGTCCGGCAGGGTCGCGACGTGCTCCACGTCGGACGCGACGCCCTCCAGGCGGTCCGGGGTGAGCGTGAGGCGGTCCACGAGCGCGGCGTTCAGTCCGGCCGTCCGCGCGGCCTGCACGTCGAGCGCGTTGGCGGCCAGGATTTCGGGTGCGTGGGCGCGGAGGCTGGCGGCGACATCGCGCAGCGCGGCGTTCTTCTGTTCGGTGGGCAGCACGCCCAGGCGGCGTCCGGCCCTCCTGGCGGTTTCGGCCATCTGACGCACGGTCAGGGTGGAGGGAAGGGTGGCGGTCATGCCTTCAGCATACGGCGCTCCCGGCCTCCTTCCGCCGGAACGCCTATGCGACCCTCCCGTGCGGGGCGGGTCACAGCAGGATCAGGTCGTCGCGGTGCACGACTTCCGGGCCGTAGTCGTAGCCGAGGACGGCCTGCGTGTCGCTGCTGCGCTTCCCGGCGAGGCGCGACAGGTCCTGGCTGCGGTAGCGGGTGAGGCCCCGCCCGAGTTCCGTGCCGTCCGGCGTGAGGAGCCGCACCGTCTGCCCGCGCTCGAAGTCGCCCTCCACGCCGCGCACGCCGACCGCGAGGAGGCTCCCGCCACGCTCGCGCAGCGCCCGGGCCGCCCCGGCGTCCAGCAGCACGCGGCCCGGCGCGATCTCGGCCAGGATCCAGCGTTTGCGCGCCTCGAGCCGCGAACCGTTCGCCAGGAAGCGCGTGCCGATGGCCTCGCCGTCCACGGCGCGCACGAACGCCTCGCGCGCGTCGCCGGGCGCGATCACGACGGGCGTCCCGGCGCGCGTGGCGATCTCGGCCGCCTGGATCTTGGTGTGCATGCCGCCCGTGCCGCGGTGACTGCCCGCCCCGCCCGCGAGGGCCCAGATGTCCGGCGTGATGCGCGTCACCTCCGGGATGAGGGTCGCGTCCGGGTGCGTGCGCGGGTCGGCGGTGTACAGGCCGGGCGCGTCCGTGAGGATCACGAGCAGGTCGGCCTCCACGAGGTTCGCCACGAAGGCGGACAGGGTGTCGTTGTCGCCCACCTTGATCTGCTCGACGGCGACCGCGTCGTTCTCGTTGATGACCGGCAGGACGCCCCGGCTGAGGCAGGCGCTGAGGGTGGTGCGGGCGTTCAGGTAGCGGGTGCGGTCGCGGAAGTCGTCGGCGGTCAGCAGGATCTGCGCGACCTTCACGCCGTACAGTTCGGCGAGCAGGCTGTACGTGTGCATCAGGGCGCTCTGGCCGACGGCGGCCAGGAGTTGCTTCTCGGCGAGCGTGCGTTCGCGCGGCGGGAAGTCCAGCGCTTCCCAACCGGCGAGGACCGCGCCGGACGTCACGAGGACCACCTCGTGACCCTGCGCGCGCAGCGCCGCGATCTGCCGGATGAGGTCCACCATCCTGGGGCGGTGCAGGCGGTCAGAACCGCCGGTGAGTACGGACGTGCCCAGCTTCAGTACGACGCGCATGGCAGGCATGATAGCGGGCCGCCCGGACGCGCCCTGCCGCTCGCCTAGCGCAGCGGGCACGGCCAGCGGCAGGGCGCGTGACAGGTGCGGCGGCGCGGGCCGGGGAATCGCCCTAGACTCCGGTATGCTGCCCGACACCGTGCCCACCGAGATCCGGACCGGACGCCTGCTGCTGCGCGCGCCCGCACCGCAGGACGGCCCGGCCCTGAGTGCCGCCGTGAACGCCTCGCGGCCCGAACTGCGCCGCTGGATGCGCTGGGCGCACGAACCGCTCGACGATGCGGCCGCGACCCTCAACCTGACGCGGGCCGCCGCACGGTTCGCGGATCGCAGCGAACTGCGGTCCCTGATCTGGGACGCCCGGGGCCGCACCCTGCTGGGCAGCAGCGGCTTTCACGCGCTGGACTGGGAGGTGCCCAAGGGCGAGGTCGGGTACTGGGTGCATTCGGCCCACACCGGCCATGGGTACGCGACGCAGGTCGCGCGGACGCTCGCGGAGGTGGGGGTATCGGTGCTGGGTCTGCGGCGCGTCGAGCTGCGCTGCGACGCCCTGAACGTGGCGAGCGCGGCGGTCGCGCGGCGTGCCGGGTTCGGCGTGGAGGGCCTGCTGCGGCATGACGAGCGAGCCAGCGACGGATCCGGCGCGCTGCGCGACATGCTGCTGCACGCCGTCGTGCGCTGAGCAGAACAGATCGGGCGGGTCGGCGGTGCGCTCGCCGACCCGCCCGACTGGACGGCGCAGGAACCGCTGGGCGCTTCAGGTCTGCGGGCTGAGCTCCTGCACGCCGTCCGGGGCGGCCACGAAGGCGCGCGTGGCCATGCCCAGGAAGAAGCCCGTGTCGATCACGCCGAGCGTGCCCTTGAGGGTGCGTTCGAGCGTGGCGGGCTGGGTCCCGGCGGGAATGGCGGCGTCGAAGATGTAGTTGCCGTTGTCGGTCAGGTAGGGTTGCGCGCCGGGCTGCCGGAGGCGGCCGCCGAGGCCCAGGGCGCGGAGGCGTTCGATGGTGCTCAGGAAGCCGAAGCGGGCGATCTCGACGGGCAGCGGGGCCTTCTCGCCGAGCTGCGTGACGAGTTTGGTGTGGTCGGCGATGATCACGAGCTGCCGGGCCTGCACCTCGGTGAGCTTCTCGCGCAGCAGGGCGCCGCCGAGGCCCTTGATGAGGTTGAGGCCCGGGTCGATCTCGTCCGCGCCGTCGATGGCGAGGTCCAGCGGGCGCGGGTCGAGCGGCTCGACCTGAATGCCGACCTGCCGGGCGAGCGCGTCGGACGCTTCGGACGTGGCGACGCCCACGATGCCCTTCAGTTCGCCGTCCGCGAGTCGCCGCCCGAGTTCCTCGATGGCGTACTTGGCGGTGCTGCCGGTGCCCAGGCCGACGCGCATGCCGTCCGTAACGAGCGCGGCGGCACGGACGGCCGCCTGACGTTTCAGGGCTTCGAGGTCAGGCATGGGCGGTCCGGTGCGCGTCGATGGCCTTCACGACGGCGTCCGCGTGCCCGTCGACCTTCACGGCGTACCAGGCCTTCACGACGCGTCCGTCCGGGCCGATCAGGAAGGTGCTGCGTTTGACGCCTTCGCTCGTCTTGCCGTACAGGACCTTCGTGCCGTACGAGCCGATGGCGCGCATGAAGGTCGCGTCCGGGTCGGACAGCAGCGGGAACGGCAGGCTGTGCTTCTCGGCGAACCTGCGGTGGCTGTCCGCGTCGTCGCGGCTCAGGCCGAGGATGACGGCCCCGTGCTGGCGCAGGGCGAGGTTGTCGCGGAAGTCGCAGGCTTCGGTGGTGCAGCCGGGCGTGTCGTCCTTGGGGTACACGTACAGCACGAGGTACTTCCCGGCACTGTCCGCAAGGGTGTGCGTGTGGCCGTCTCCGTCCTGCAGGGCGAAGTCGGGGAAGGCGTCACCGGGAGCGAGGCGCGGGGCCTCCTGGCTGGCATCTTGGGTCATGCGGTCAGGATAGTGCAGCGGGCCGGGGCGGCAGGCGGGGCGGGGGCAGCGTGGTCCGGGTCACCCGTCCTCATGGCCGGGGCAGTATGCTGGGGGGCGTGAATCTCGCGCCGTACATTGACCACACGCTCCTGAAAGCCACCGCGACACCCGCGGACATCGTGAAGCTCTGCACCGAAGCCCGCCAGCACCAGTTCAAGGCGGTGTGCGTGAACCCGCAGCACGTGGCGCTGTGCCGCTCCGAGCTGGAGGGAAGTGGCGTGCTGGTCGCCACGGTGTGCGGCTTCCCGCTGGGCGCCGTGACGAGCGAGCAGAAGGCCGTGGAGGCCCGCCTGAGCGTCGAGGCGGGCGCGGACGAGGTGGACATGGTGATCGCGATCGGGTCGGCGCTCGCCGGGGACTGGGCGTACGTGCAGGCGGACGTGGCGGCCGTGCGTGCGGCCATTCCGGGCACGGTCCTGAAGGTGATCATCGAGACGTGCTACCTGTCGGACGACCAGAAGGCGCGGGCGACGGAGGCGGCGGTGCTGGGCGGCGCGGACTTCGTGAAGACGAGCACCGGCTTCGGGACGGGTGGCGCGACGCTGGACGACGTGGCCCTGATGCGCCGCGTGATCGCGGGCCGCGCCGAGATCAAGGCGGCGGGCGGCGTGCGTTCCCCGGCGGACGCGGAGGCGATGATCGCGGCGGGCGCGACGCGGCTCGGCACGTCGGGCGGGGTGGGTCTGGTGTCGGGCAGCGCGAACGGCTCCGGCTACTGAGCGGTGACGGAGCCTCTTGTTCAGGCGCCTGCGGGCGCCCCTTCCGTGCAGCCCGCGTCCCTGATCCTGGCGTCGGGCAGTCCTCGCCGCCGTGAGCTGCTGACGCACCTGGGCGTGCCGTTCCGGGTGCTGGTGTCGGACATCGAGGAGCGCAGCGCGCACTCTGACCCGGCGCTGGTCGCGCGGGACCTCGCGGAGCAGAAGGCGCGGGCCACGGCGGCCCTGCCGGGCGGGGACGCGCCGCTCGTGCTGGCCGCCGACACGCTCGTCGCGCTGGACGGCGCGCTGCTCGGCAAGCCGGTGGACGCGGCGCAGAACGCGGCGTTCCTGCGGACGCTGTCCGGGCGGACGCACACGGTGTTCAGCGGCGTGGCCCTGCTCCACGCGGGCGAACTGTCGAGCGGCGTGACGGCCACGCACGTCACGTTCCGGGCCCTGACGGAGTCGGAGGTCGCGTACTACGCGGCGAGCGGCGAGGGGCTCGACAAGGCGGGCGGGTACGGCATCCAGGGCCTGGGGACAGCGCTCGTGGAACGCATCGAGGGCGAGTACAGCAACGTGGTCGGCTTCCCGCTCACGCTGGTGGCGGCCCTGCTGAGGTCGGTGGGCGTGCCCGTGTGGGGCCGCGCCTGATGCACGCCGCGCACCGTAGCCTGATGTACGCCACGCACCGCAGCCTGGTGCGGACCGCGCGCCGGGGGCACGCGTGAGCCTGCAGGGACCCAAACGCTTCCAGAAGCAGAGCGCGGGCCTGGTGTGGCGCCGCGCGGCACTGATGTACCTGCCGCTCATGGCGCTCAGCATGGTCGCCACGCGCTTTCAGGTGGTGGCGCCGCTGGCCCTGACGAGCGGCGTGCAGCCGGTCACGCGGGCCTTCCTGGTGGGCGCGCAGAACGTGACGCACGCGTACACGACGCTGGTGGACGACCGTGACCTGAGCGCCCGGTACTCCACGCTGCGCCAGCAGAACGACGTGCTGCGGCAACGCAACGAGCTGCTGCAGCGCGAGGTGTCGCGGCTGCGGCAGGTGACGCAGATCACGGCCACGCAGGCGCCGAGCGTGGTAGGAATCGCACAGGTGACGGCGGTGGACCCCTCGCCGCTCCTGAGTCGCCTCACCATCAACAAGGGCAGCGCGCAGGGCCTGCGCCTTCGGATGCCGGTCACGGTCCCGGCCGGCCTGATCGGGCAGGTGGTGGAGGTCACGTCCGGCAACGCGGTCGTGCTGGCGCTCGTGGACCCGGAGAGCCGGGTGGGCGTGACGCTCGCCCGCAACAAGGGCGGGCGCGGCCTCGCGTTCGGCGCGCCGCCGGACCGCATGAAGGCGCAGTTCTCGCTGGGCGTGGACGTGAAGGTCGGGGACGAGATCGTGACGAGCAGTCTGGGCGGCGTGTTCCCGGTCGGCATCAAGGTGGGGACGGTGGAGCGCGTGCTGCCGCTCGGTCCGAACGACGTGAACCGTCAGGTGATCGTGAAGCCCGCCGTGGACGTGAACGTCGTCGAGGACGTCACCGTGCTGGGGGGCCTGTGAGCCGCGCCGCGCGCGTCCTGCGCGCCATCGTTTACTTCGTGCTCCTGATCGGCCTGCAGGGGGCCGTCACGAGCCTGCTCACGCGGGTCGGCGTGACGCCGCCCGACCTGTTCCTGCTGACGGGCGTCGCGTACGCGCTGCGGCTGCGGGCGCTGCCCGCCGTGCTGGCCGGGTACGGGGTGGGGCTGCTGCAGGACGTGCTCGGTCACGGTCTGCTGGGCCTGCACGCGGCGGGCGTCGGGGCGGGCGTGCTGGTGCTGGTGGGCCTGCGGCGCTTCATCACGGATTCGGGCGTGTTTCAGAGCATCCTCACCGTGGTGGGCGCCATCCTGGGGCAGTGGGCGGCCTTCCTGATCCTCACGTACTGGCTGCGCGGGGGGCTGGTGACCGTCGACTCGCTCGTGCACGTCCTGCCGTGGGAGCTGGGCCTCACGCTGCTCGTGTACCCCGTGTGGAACCGCGTGATGGCGTGGGGTCTCGGGGCACGCCCGAGCGCCGAGGAAGAGATGGCCGCCTGAGCCGCCCCGCAGCCTGAATCCCTCCGCACCACCTCCCTCGCCCCTCATTCCCTCCAGAGGTTCCCGAACGCTGTGCCGAACTCCGCCGTCCCCTCCCCCACTTTCTCCTGCCGCGCGCGCGTGGTCCGGCCTTGAACCGGATCCGCTGGCTGGCCGTGACGATGAGCGTCGCGCTGAGCGTGTTCGGCGCGCGCCTCTTCGACCTGCAGGTGACGCGCCACGCGCAGTTCGCCGTGCAGAGCGACAACAACTACCAGAAGGACCAGGTGATCCGGGCGCTGCGCGGCGAGATCCGCACCCAGGACGGCCTGCTGCTCGCCACGAACCGCCTCGCGGTGGACCTGATCTACACCGGCGGCGACGTGAACAGCTGGGACAAGATCCGCTACCTGGCAGGCGTGCAGCCGGACGCAATGGTGGGCGACCAGCCCAGACCCCCGGACCCCGACAAGGAAAAGGAGGTGGTGCTGGCCCGCAACATCCGCGCCGAGAACCTCCCCGCCCTGTACGAGTTCACGGCCGTGCAGCCGAACCTCGAACTGCGGGAACGCGTGGAGCGCATCTACCCGCAGGGCAAGCTGGCCGCGCACCTGCTCGGGTACACGCGCGAGGCCGACCAGAGCGAGGTGGACGAGGGGTACACGCTCGGTGACCTCGTCGGCGCGAGCGGCCTGGAAGCGAGCCTCCAGAAGACGCTGGAGGGCAGGAACGGCATCCTGCGCAGCGAAGTCACGGCCGCCGGACGCCCGCAGAGCGACAAGGTCGTCGATCCGGGCCGCAAGGGGCAGGACATCACGCTCACCATCGACAGCACCATCCAGCGCGCGGCGGAACAGGCGCTGCAAAGCGCGCTGCCGGACATCAACAAGGGCCGCGCGAAGTACGGCAACCCGCCCGAAAGCATCGTCCGGGGCGCCGTCATCGCGCTCGACCCGCGCACCGGGAAGGTCCTCGCCATGGCGAGCAGCCCGACCTTCGACCCGAACTGGTTCTCGCGCACGCCCAGCCCCGACAAGAAAGCCAAGGCAGCAGCGCTCCTCAGCAGTTCCGAGGACGCCGTCATGCAGAACCGCGTCGTGCAGTCCTGGGACGCGGGCAGCGTCTTCAAGCCGACCAGCACCCTCGCGTACATCGAGAAGTGGGGCGACAAGACCTTCACGTGCCTGCCGTACATCCGCTTCGGCGGCCCGAGGTACAACTGGCACCGCACCGGCAGCATGGGCCCCATGGACGGCGCGCTCGCCATCGCGAACTCCTGCAACACCTGGTACTACCAGACGGCCATCGACGCCGGCCCCGTCACGTACGCGAACATGCTCGCCAAACGCGCGCGCGAACTGGGCTTCGGCAGCCCCAGCGGCCTGGAACTCATCGGCGAGAAGAGCGGCAACATCCCCTCCCCGAAATGGGTGGAGGACACCTTCGACACGCCGTACCAGCCGGGGCAGGCGCTGAGCTTCTCGATCGGGCAGGACGCGCTCCTCGTGACGCCCGCCCAGATCGCGCGCGCCCTCGCGATGTTCGCCATGAAGGGCCAGCTGCGCGAACTGACGGTCCTGAACACCGTGAACGGCAAGCCCGTCCCGCTGCGGCCCGCCACCACCATCCAGAGCGACCCGAAGAACTTCGACATCATCTACAACGGCATGAGCATGACGACCGCGCAGGCCGGCGCGAACAGCGGCACGGCGCGGCACATCCTGGGCGCGAACTACTTCCCCGTCCGGACGGGCGGCAAGACCGGGACCGGCGAGACGGCCCTCAGCCACCGCAAGAACTACGGGTACACGAACGCGTGGTACGAGGGGTTCGGGCCGCTCTCCAGCCCGAACTTCGAGGTCGTGACGTTCTTCCAGAACGGCGGCGAAGGCTCCGGCCCGGCCCTCAACGCCGCCGCGAAGGTCTTCGCGGCCCGCTGGTGCCTGAAGCTCGACGAGCGCAACCACGCGCTGCCCGGCCAGACGCCCTGCACCGGCGAACTCGGCCAGATGCACGCCACCTACGCCAAACAGGCCCAGCAGGCGCAGGCGAATACCGGCAGCGCAGGCACCGGCCGGTGAGGGCCACCCCGTGACGGCGCACGCGGCCCCGCAGCGCGTCACGGCCGACACGCCCGGCGTGCCCGACCTCCTGGCCCTGGCGATGTACCCCGACCCGGACCGCGTGCGGGCGGGCCTGCAGGGGTACGCGCTGCACCCGGACCGGCAGGTGTGGGCCTGGATGGTGGACGGCACAGCCGTCAGCGCGGCCGGGCTGAGCGTCTCGGGCACGCGTGCCGAACTGCTTCACCTGGGCACGCGCCCGGACGCGCGCGGGCAGGGCACGGCGCGCTCCCTGCTGCTCGCCGTGATGCGCGAACTGCACCTGACGGTCCTGACTGCCGAGACGGACGACGGCGCCGCCGGGTTCTACCGCCGCTGCGGCTTCGAGGTGACGCCCACGCCGTCCAGGTGGGGGGCACGGTACCGCTGCGCCCTGACCTTGCCGGAGGACGGCTCCACCTGAACGGGGTGGGGTTGCCTGCGGGGAAGGTCAGCGACCGTGATGGTTCGTACCTGTGCTGGTCAGCGTCTGCGGAGCTTGAGGCGTTCCTCGACCGCGAGCCTGTCGACGCGTTCGTTCTCGTCGTGGCCCGCGTGACCCTTGACCCACACGAAGGTCAGGGCGTGCCGGTGCGCCTGCTCGATCAGTTCCTCCCACAGGTCCTGGTTCTTGACGGGGTCCTTGCTGGCGGTCCGCCACCCGTTCCGCTGCCAGTTCAGGATCCAGCGGTCCGTGAAGGCCTTGCGGAGGTACTGGCTGTCCGTCACGACGCGCACCTGACACGGGCGCTTCAGGGTCCTGAGGCCTTCAAGCAGGCCCGTGAGTTCCATGCGGTTGTTGGTGGTGCCGCCCTCGTGGCCGGACAGGACCAGTTCGCTGCCCCGGTACTTCAGGATGCAGGCCCACCCGCCGTGCCCGGCGGCCGTGTCGCACGCACCGTCCGCGAACAGTTCCACGTTCTCGCCCGCGATGGGCACGGCAGGCTGGATGCACGCCTGGATGGGCAGGAGGTCGCGGGCGGCGTCGGTCTTGGGTCGGGGGCGGGAGCTGCGCGTCATGCGCGGGTACTGTAGTGCATTTCGGGCGTGCGGGTCTGGGAGGGCCGTTCCGGTTCGCGTGGGCCGCGTCTGGTACAGTCCGGGCATGAACGTCATGGCAGTCTTCGCTCACCCGGACGACGAAATCGGTTGCATCGGCACCCTCGCGCGGCACGCCGCCAGGGGCGACAAGGTCATGCTGGTCTGGACGACGCTCGGTGAGCTCGCCAGTCAGTTCGGGGACCGTTCGCACGAGGACGTGACCCGCACGCGCCGCGAACACGGCGCGTGGGTCGCCGAGCAGATCGGCGCGTCGTACCGTTTCTTCGACATGGGCGACAGCCGCATGACCGGCAGCCGCGACGAGGCGCTGCAGCTGGCGCGACTGTACGCGGAATTCCAGCCGAACGCCGTCATCACCTGGAGTGACGACCACCCGCACCCGGACCACCGCGTCAGCGCGAAGATCGCGTACGACGCCGTCACGCTGGCACGCATCCCCAAGATCCTCAACGAGGGCCTCGCCGAGCCGCTGCAGGCGTGGCGGGACCCGGTCCGCATCTACCAGTACCACGCGGACGCGAGCCCGTACCCGGAGGTGTTCGTGGACATCACGGACAGCATCGACGTGGCCGAGCGCGTCATGGCGTACTACCAGCGGTTCTACGGGTGGGCGTTCACGCCCGAGGCGTACCGGCAGGCGCGGGCCCAGGCGGGCACCATGAGCGGCGTGAAGTACGCCGAGCGCTTCAACCTGAAGGCCGCGCACCCCAGGGCCGTCACGCACCTCGGCTGACCCGTTGACCGGTTGACCGGAGGCCGGATCAGAGGTCGTTGATCTGCGGTCTGAAGTCCACCCTGCGGATCAGGTCGAGGTACTCCTGTTCGCTGAGCGCTTCGCGTTTCCCGGCGAGCGCGACGAACATCGCTTCCATGACGTTGGTGGCGAAGTTGCGGCTCCCGATGCGGGGCGTGGTCGTGACGAGGCGTTTCACGCCGTGCGCGGACATCCACTCGCGGTCGGGTTCGGTGATCGTCTGCGTGAGGACGGTCTTGCCGTGCAGGTCCTGCGGCGCGTACCGTTTGACGTAGTGCGTGTCTCCGGCGAGTACGTCTGCCCACGCGTAGTACTTCGTGCCTTTGCTGACGACGCTCGATTCCTGCTTGTCGCCGGTCGGGTAGAACCAGTCCTGCGGGAGTTTCGTGACGACGGGCAGCACGAGGCCCGCCACGCGCCGCAGGGCCTGAAGGCTGCGCAGCGGGTAGTCGATGCCCAGCCCGAAGATCACGTCGCCGTACACCACGTCCGCGTGCACGTCGCTGAGGGCCTCGGCCATACCGAAGCGGTCGACGGCGCTCACCATCAGGACGCGCTGCGTCTTCCAGTGCAGCACAGGGTCGAGCTGCATGACGGCCTCGCGTTCCAGGGTGTTCTTCAGGCCGCTCCCGTCGAGGACGGGGGTCTTGCGGACGCCCTCCACGAGCTTGCGGACGTTCCCGAAGGTGTAGCGTTTCCCGCCGGACACGACGTACAGGTCCGCGCCGCCCAGGCCGAAGGCGTCCACGCGTCCGTCGAGCTGCGCGAAGAGTTCCTTCATGCGGCTGCTGTCGCCGTCCGTGCCGATGCGTTCCAGGATGAACGGCTGCCCGAGCACTTCGATCTCCTCGCGGGCGTTGCGTTTGCTGCTCCCGAGGCTGACGCTGACGACGTGCTTGTAACCGGCAGGGGCGGGCTGCCACGTGGAGTTGGGGTTGCTCATGTGAGCCCCATTGTAAGGGCCGCATGTGAGCGGCCGGTTCAGGCGTGCAGGCACGCGCAGCCTCGTGCGGTGCAAGGCGACGCCCCGCCGGTCGGGGCGGGGCTGGCCGTGTGCGGGTGCACCTGCCGGGTCAGGGGCGGGATGGGTTCAGGGGTACAGGCCGCGCAGGGCGCGCGCTTCGAGGACGCGCGTGCACGCGACGATGAAGGCCGCCGTGCGGAGCGTGACGCCGTGCCGCTGCGACACGTCCCACAGGGAGTCGAAGGCTTCGCGCATGATGCGGTCGAGGCGGGCGTTGATCTCGTCCTCGGTCCAGAAGAAGCTGCTGAAGTCCTGCACCCATTCGAAGTAGCTGACGGTCACGCCGCCCGCGTTGGCGAGCACGTCCGGGACGACGGTGACGCCCTTGTCGTGCAGGATGTCGTCGGCGGCGGGCGTGGTGGGGCCGTTCGCGCCCTCGATGATGACGCGCGCGCGGATGCGGGCGGCGTTCGTTTCGGTCAGCTGGTTCTCGAGCGCGGCGGGAATGAGGACGTCGCAGTCCACGTCCCAGAACGCGTCACGCTCGACGGGTTCCGTGCCCGGCAGGTCGAGGATGCTGCCGGTGGCGCGCAGGTGCTCCAGGGCCCTGTGCGGGTCGATGCCGGCGCTGCTGTGCACGGTGCCGCTCACGTCCTGAATGGCGACGATCTTCGCGCCGTGGTCGTGGAAGATGCGGGCGGCGGCGTTGCCGACGTTCCCGAAGCCCTGCACGGCGATGCGGGCGCCTTCGAGCGGAATGCCGAGTTTCTGCATGGCCTGCGCGCCCGTCACGAACACGCCGCGTCCGGTGGCGTCGGCGCGGCCGAGCGAGCCGCCGAGCGCGACGGGTTTGCCGGTCACGACGCCGGTGCTGGTCTTGCCGGTGTTCATGCTGTACGTGTCCATCATCCACGCCATGATCTGCGGGTTGGTGTTCACGTCGGGGGCGGGGATGTCCTTTTCCGGCCCGATGATGAGGCCGATCTCGGTGGTGTAGCGGCGCGTGAGGCGTTCGAGTTCGCCCTGGCTGTAGTTGCGCGGGTCGATGCGGATGCCGCCCTTGCCGCCGCCGTACGGGAGGTTCACGGCGGCGTTCTTGACGGTCATCCAGGCGGAGAGCGCCATGACCTCGCTGAGCGTCACGTCCTGGTGGAAGCGGATGCCTCCCTTGGCGGGGCCGCGCGAGGTGTTGTGCTGCACGCGGTAGCCCTCGAAGTGCGCGACGGTGCCGTCGTCGAGGTGGATGGGCACGTCCACGATCAGGATGCGTTTGGGCCGCTTGAGCGTCTCGACCCAGTACGCGAGCTTGCCGAGGTACGGGGTGACGCGGTCCACCTGTTCGAGGTAGATGCCCCACGGGCCGAGGTGCGACGCGTCGAGGTAGCTGGGGATGGCGTGCTGGCGGGGGGCGGGCTGGTCACTGGCGGGCGGGCGGTGTTCGGTGGTCATGGCAACCTCGGAGGGTGGAGTGGTCGGTGCTGCGGGCCTGCGTGTGGCACTGCGGGGTGGGTCATACGGTGTTGAGCTGAACTTTTGGAGTTCGGCCGAGCGGAGCGCGAAGCCGCCGCCCGGCCGCGAGTATCAACAAGTACGTTTTTAGGAGGTGGAAGGGATGTCGGCGCTGTTCCCGGCATCCCTGGAATCGGATCAGAACCGTATCAGGGGTACACGCCGCGCATGGTGGAGGCGTCGTGGAGCTTCTCGAGCGCGAGGGCGTACGCGGCGGTGCGCAGGTCGGTGCGGCGTTCGCGGGCGAAGTGCAGCACGGCGTTCACGGCCACGAGGACGCGCGCGTCGACGGCGGCCACGATCTCGCTTTCCAGCCAGAAGAAGTTGCTGGCGTCCTGCACCCATTCGAGGTAGTTGGCGATCACGCCGCCGACGCTGGCGATCAGGTCGGGGATGACGACGCTGCCCTGGAGTTTCAGGGTGCGTTCGGCGTCGGGCAGCACGGCTCGGTTGATGGCTTCCAGCACGTAGTGGGCGCGCACGTCGGAGGCGTTCCCGGCGTGGATGCTGCCGAAGTCGCTGGACAGCACGAGCAGGTCCACGTCCAGGGCGAGGAGGTCGCCGGGCGTGAGGGCGGTCGCGTGGCCGTCCACGCTGCCGGTCAGGGCGCGGTGCTCGCCGAGGGCGTGCAGGTCGAGGCCGCCGCTGTCGTACGCGCCGCCGACGCTGTCGCTGACGGCGACGATGCGCGCGCCGCGCTCCTGGAGGCCTTCGGCGCAGCGGCGTCCGGCGTCGCCGTAACCGAAGATGGCGACGCTGGCGTTGCGGACGCTGTCGCCGCGTTCTTCGAGGACGCGGGCGGCGACGACGGCCGCGCCGTGCCCGCGCGCGTCCTTGCTGCCGTAGCTGCCGCCGAGCGGGATGGGTTTGCCGACGACGACGCCGCTGGAGGTGCTGCCTCTGTTCTCGTTGTAGGTGTCGAGCATCCAGGCCATGATCTGTTCGTCGGTGCCGATGTCGGGCGCGACGATGTCTTCACGCGGGCCGATCAGTTCGACGAGTTCGCTGGTGTAGCGGCGCGTGAGGCGCTGCAGTTCGGCGGCGCTGAGGGTGGTGGGGTCCACGTCGATGCCGCCCTTCGCGCCGCCGAGCGGGAGGTCCGCGACGGCGTGCTTGAGCGTCATGATGGCGGCGAGCACCTCGCACTCGTGGGTGTTCAGGCCGGGCTTGAAGCGCACGCCGCCCATGCTGGGGCCGAGCCCGATGCTGTGGACGCTGCGGTAGCCTTTGAAGACCTGCACGCGGCCGTCGTCCATGCGGACGGGGAGGCTGAGCGTGACGCTGCGTTTGGGGTATTTGAAGTACATCAGCGACTGTTCGCTGACGCCGGTGTGGGGGAGCGCCTGTTCGAGTTGTTCCATCAGGCCCTGCCAGTTGAGTCCAGAAGACCGCATCATGCCTCCATGAAACCACTCCCGTCATGAGCTTGGCCAGGACGGGGTCACACGGCACCCGGTGACGGTGTGCGTCCGGCTGTCTGGACTGTGATTTCGGCAAGAGTATACAGGATACATGAGGCGTTGCAAATGCCAGGACCGCCCGCGCCGCCTGAATGCAGGGTAGCGCAAGGCCACCCCTCACGGAGCGAACCGTGCGGCACGCCCGGCCGAAATACGGGCCGGAGGGGGCACGGATCCCTGCATCTCCCCCACCCGCCTGCCTGAAAACAGAAAAGGAAACCCCCCACATCCGATTTTCAATTGAAAACCGGAGTGGGGGGAGGACGAGGCAATCGTTACTTCACGCGCTGCGTTTCCAGCATCGCCAGCGATTCAAGCCGCTCGCGCGCCGGACTGGCGGGCAGCACCGACAGGGCCTGCACCGCCAGCCGCGAGCGCCGCGCGATCTCCTGCCGCGACGCGCCAAACACGCCGTGTACGGCGGCCAGCGTCCGGACGCGCTCCACGTCTTCCGGGCGAGACGCGCGGCGCTCCAGGATGTCGCGCACCTCCGGGCCGTCCGGGCCGTCCAGCAGCAGCAGCACCGGGTACGTCGCCTTGCCTTCATGCAGGTCGCCGCCCACCGGCTTGCCGAGCGTCGCCTCGTCCGACGCGAGGTCCAGCAGGTCGTCCTGCATCTGGAACGCCAGCCCGTACTCCCGCCCGAAGGTCCGCAGCGCCTCCAGGTGCGCATGCGGGGCGCGCAGCAGCAGCGCCGGGGCGGTCACGGCCAGCTCGATCAGCACGCCGGTCTTGCCGCGAATGATGTCCAGGTAGTGCTCAAGCGAGTACTCGCCGTACGCCGCCACCTGGAACTGCAGCACCTCACCCTCGCACACGGCGGCGGCCGTCTCGCCGAAGGCGCGCGTGAGGGCCTGCGCGGCGCCAGGGTCCGGCAGGTTGCCGAGCAGCACGAGCAGTTTGCTGAGCATGTAGTCGCCGCTCATCACGCTGACCACGTTCCCGAAACGCCGGAAGGCCGTCTCGCGGCCGCGCCGGGTGTCGGCGTTGTCGAGCAGGTCGTCGTGCAGCAGGCTCGCGGAGTGCAGCAGTTCGATGGCGACGGCGAGGTCGTGCGCCTGCGCGTCCTGCCCGCCCAGCAGCCGCATCGAGAGGTACACGAGGCTGGGCCGCAGGCGTTTCCCGCCGGCCGCCGCGAGGTCCTCGCCGATCAGTTCGATGAATTCCACGCGTGAACGCAGCACCTCGCGCAGACGGTCTTCGAAGGTGTCGAGCGGGAGCGGCGGCAGACTCATGAACTCAGTTTAGCGGGCAGGGCGGGCTACAAATGTACCGGTTCGTCCGTCTTCCACCCGCCTGGGGGGGGTTCCGGGCGGCGCGGGCAGCCCACAGGAACGCCGGACGGCCGTCTGCTGGGGCGGGCCGTCCGGCGCTGGTGCGGAGGGCGTCAGGGGCGGGTGGCGTACCCGTTCCTGACGAGGTCGTCGGCGACGTTGGTCTTGCCGCGCAGCAGGATCACCTTGGGGACGCTGCCCTTCTCGACGACCTGCACGTCCAGCGAGCTGCTGCTGGGCAGCATGCGTCCCAGCACGCCGTCCGCGCCGATCTTGAGGGTCACGCCGTACAGGTCGACGGGAATGACGGTCTGGTTGACGCGCAGCAGCAGGTGGCCCTCGACGTCCACGCGGTCGAACTGCGCGCGGAAGGTGGCGACGACGGCAGGCACGGCGGAGGCCAGTGCGCCGCAACTCAGGGCGAGCAGGGCGAGGCCCAGACGGGCCCTGCGGAGCGGGCGGGGAGCGGGCGGGGCAGCATGACGGGTGAGCATGACCGGACCTCCTGAGACCAGATTGAGCTGAACTCCTGACGTTCAGCCGAGCGAAGCGGGCACCGACACGTACGGCCTGGAGGAGATGAAAGAGGTCCAGAAACTGGCATCCCTGTCACCGGTTCAGAACCGCACGGTTCATGAAGAGTTCATCTTCATGCTCCGTTCACCGTAGCAGCTTCATGAAGGCCGGTCTGTCAGGTTTTCGTGACTGTCCCTCCGGACGGCAGAGCGCGGCGACGCAGCAGGAACCGCAGCAGGGCCGCCGCGCCCACCGCCAGCGACAGCACGCCCAGCCCCAGCGCGAGCCGCCCCGGCGCCCCGCGCGTCACGTGCGCCAGCCACGTGATGATCAGCGTGACCGGCAGCGCGCCCCCCGCCGTGGCGAGCATGAACGGCAGGAACGGCATGCGGGTCGCGCCCGCCACGAGGTTCATCACGTCGGAACTCAGGACCGGCATCAGCCGCACCAGCAGGACGCCCCGCACGCCCTGCGCATGCGCGAAAGCGTGCGCCCGGTCGCGGTTGCGGCGTCCCGCCAGCGTCCGGATGAGCGGGTCGCCCACCGCGTACCCCAGCCCGTACCCGGCGGCCGCGCCCAGCAGCGTGCCCAGGTACACGATCACGAACCCCCACAACGGCCCGTACGCGAGCAGCGTGACCAGTACCAGCACCAGCGCGGGCAGGACCGGCAGCACCGCCTGCACCACGAACGACGCCGTCAGCACGGCCGGACCCCACTGACCGAACTGCGTCACCCAGCGGTGCGTGACGACCGGATCATGGGACAGCAGCGCCGCCGCGCCCTGCATCACGAACCGCTGCACGGACGGCTGCAGGGCCGCCGCCACCAGCAGGGCCAGCAGGCACGCGGCCACCGCGAGCCGCAGGTACAGCCGCGAGGAAGACGTGGGAGCGGCGCGGGGCGGGCCGATGTGGGTCACATCTGCACGGTAGAGCGGCCGCATGAGGAGACGTGACCTGCCCCTGAAGCTCCCCTCACCGGAATCCGTTCCGTGCTCCGTCCGGCCGCACTGGCACGGCGTTTCCATCCTGCGCAGGGTCGGCGGGCGGTCCGGTGCCGCCGTGGCCGATGCTCTACACTGCGCGCAGCATGCGTCCCGAACTGACCGACCGAATCCGTCACCTGCTGCCCGCGCACTCCGACCGCCCGGAAGTGAACCTGCTGTACCGCATGATGCGCGACTACCCGGAGCGCGGCGGCAAGGGCATCCGCAGCGAACTGCTGCTGCTGTCGGCGCAGGCGCACGGTGTGCAGGTCGGCACGCCCGCGTGGGAGTCGGCGCTGTGGCTCGCCACGACGCTCGAACTCTTCCAGAACTGGGTGCTGATTCACGACGACATCGCGGACGACTCCGAGGAACGCCGCGGCCAGCCCGCCCTGCACCGCACGTACGGCGTGCCGCTCGCCCTGAACGCCGGGGACGCCCTGCACGCGTACATGTGGGCGGCGCTGCTGCAGGCGGGCGTGCCGGACGCCGCGCCTGAGATCCTGACGATGATTCACCGCACGGCGGAGGGTCAGCACGTGGACCTCGCGTGGGTGGAGCACCGCGAGTGGAACCTGCAGCCGTCCGACTACCTGGAGATGGTGCGTCTCAAGACCGCGTACTACACGGTCGTCATTCCGCTGCGGCTGGGGGCGGTCGTGGCGGGCCGGGTGCCGGACGCGCGGTTCGAGGAGGCGGGCGTGGCGCTGGGCGCGGCCTTCCAGATCCGGGACGACGTGCTGAACCTGACGGGCGACGCGCAGTCGTACGGCAAGGAGATCGCGGGCGACCTGCTGGAAGGCAAGCGGACCCTGATGGTCCTCGACTGGCTGACCTGCGCGGCGGCCGAGCAGCGGGAGGTGTTCCTGCACGAGATGAACCGCCCGCGCAGCGAGAAACGCCCGGACGTGATCCGGCAGCTGCTGGCGTGGCTGCTGGAGAGCGGCAGCGTCACGCGGGCGCAGCGCACGGCGGACGAGCTCGCCACGCGCGGCCTGACGCTCCTCACGGAGGCGCTTTCCGGCCTGCCGGACCCGCTGGCGGCCGGCACCATCGTGACGGTCGCTCAGGGCCTCGCGAACCGGCACGCCTGACCCTGCCCGGGCCGCCCCGGCACCCGCTGCGTCGCGTCCCCGAACCGGTGACGGTATGGACAGGTGCGAGAAAGCTTCCCGTGACACGCGCGCCACTACACTGTCGCTCGTGAAGGTCCGCCCATCTCCCCTGTCCCTCCTGCGCGCGCTGCTGCTCGGCCTGAGTGTCGGCACGCCCGCGCTCGCCGCCCCGGTCCCGGCGCACCCGGTCCGTGCGTCCCTCGCGGTCGGGCACGTCCACCAGACGTACAACAACTGCGGCCCGGCCTCCATCGTGAGCGTCCTCAGCTACTACGGCATCCGCGCCGACCAGTCGCAGCTGGCCCAGGTCCTGCGCCCCCAGGGCGGGTACATGCTGGCGGGCGTCATCCCGCCGTTCGTGGAGCGCTACGGGCTGCGCGCCACGCGCTTCAAGAACGGCTCGCTGGAGAACATCCGTCAGCTGACGGCCGCCGGGATTCCCGTGATCGTGCTGCAGTGGATGAACCGCGTGGGCGGCATCCCGCACTTCCGCGTGGTGCGCGGCTACGACGACCAGACGGGTCTGGTGTGGCTGTCGGACCCCATCTACGGCCCGAACGTGTACGTGCACTACCCGGACTTCGAACGCCTGTGGACGCTGGCCGGACAGGAGTTCGTGCCGGTGTACCGCCCCTCCCAGACGGCGCTGGTGGGCCGCATCCTGAACGTGAGGCTCTGACCATGAACGAACCCCTGACCCGCCCGGCAAGCATCGTCCTGAGCATCGACACCGGCACCCCGCACCTTGCGCTGGGCCTCACGCACCCGGGCGGCCGCACGGACCGCGTGACGGAGGTGGGCCGCGCGCACGCCGAACGCCTGCCCGGCGAACTGGAGGCCCTGTTCCTGGAGGCGGGCCTGCCGAAACGCGCAGACCTGATCGTGGTCGGCACCGGGCCCGGCTCGTACACGGGCCTGCGCGTCGGCGCGAGCTACGCGCTCGGCCTGGGCCGCGCGTGGGGCGCGCCGGTGGTCGGCGTGTCCACCCTGGAGGCCCTGACGGGCCGCGTGGACGGGACGCTCGCCGTGTCGATGGACGCCCGCAAGGAACAGGTGTACGGCGCGGTGTTCCGCGTGTCGGGCGGCGTGGTCGTCGAGGAACTCCACGCGGGCGCGAAGTACCCGCTGACGGAGTTCGAGCGGCTCGCGGCGGGCCTCCCGTGGCACCGGGACGTGCAGCCGGACCCGCAGGCCCTCGCCCGCAACGGCGTCGCGCACGGGCGCGGCGCGTGGGAACTCTCGTATCTGTGAACGGACGGAAACTGGACCGGCGGGCGCGGCTGAAGTAGCCTCGCCAGCATGACGCTGCCCCCTGCCCCCGTGCCGCCCACCGAACGCCTGTACTGGACCCGCCCGGAGGACCGGACCTTCACGGCTCGCGTGATGGCCGTGCGGGAGGGGCGCGTCGCGCTGGACGGAACGCTCTTCTATCCGGAGGGGGGCGGACAGCCGTGCGACGCGGGCACGCTCGCATGGGAAGGCGGGACAGCCAGCGTGACGGACGTGCAGAAGGACGGACAGGTCATCTGGCACGCCGTGACGGGCGACGGGCCGCCGGTGGGCGCGCAGGTGACGGGCACGCTCGACTGGGCGCGCCGCTACCGGCACAGTCAGCGGCACACGGGCGAACACCTGCTCGCGCAGGCCTTCCACCGCGTGAGTCCGGCGTTCGCGGTACGGGCCGTGAGCATGCGCGGCCCGGAATGCACGCTGGACCTGGCGGGGCAGCCGGGCGCGTCCCACGTCGCGGCGGCGCAGGCGACCCTGATGGAGGCGCTGCGGGACGGACTGACACTGGAGACGACCATGGTGCCTGCCGCCGGGCTGGGCGCGTTCCCGCTGCGCCGCCCGCCGCAGGTGGACGGCACGGTGCGCGTCGTGCTGTACCGGGACGCGGCAGGCGAGGTGTGGGAGGCGAGCGCGTGCGGCGGAACGCACCTGCAGGCGGGCGCGCAGGTCGCGCCGGTCGTGGTGCTGAAGACCGAGCGCCTGAAGGGCGACCTGACGCGCGTGACCTTCATGGCGGGCGAGGAGGCCACCCTGCGCCTGAGCGGCGTGTACGCGGACGCGCAGGCGCTCGCGCGCACCTTCTCGGTCGGGGTGGAGCGCCTGCCGGAACGCGTGACGGACCAGGCCGCGCAGGTGCAGGCCCTCACGGCGGACGTGGCGGCCCTGCAGCGGCGCGTGGCGGCCCTGCACCTGGAGCGGGCCGGGTGGACGCCCCTGCCGGACGCGACGGACGTGCACGGCACCCTGCTGCAGGTGGAGGACGACGTGCTGCCCGCCCTGCTGGACCTCGCGTCGCGCGAGGCGGGCCGCGTGACGGTCGCCGTCTCCCCGAACGGGCGCGCGGGCGTGGCGAGCGGCAGCGGCGCGCACCCCGCCGGACCGCTCCTGAAGGCCTTCCTGACTGCCGGGGGCGGGCGCGGCGGCGGGCGTCCCGAACTCGCGCAGGGACAGACGGAACGTCCGGAAGACTTCATGCACGCCGTCCGGACGTGGCTCCATCCCGTAAGCTGAGCGGCATGAAGACCAGCAAGTACCGCGTGAAGGGCGAAAAGCTGAAACTGTCGTCCTTCAAGACCGACGAGACCGGCAAGGGCAGCGAATCCGAAGCGCTCGAACGCGTGCAGAAGCGTCTCCCCAAGATCGCGGCGCTGCACGAACGCATGTACGCCGAAGGGAAACAGAGCCTCCTCGTGGTGATCCAGGCGCGCGACGCGGGCGGCAAGGACGGCACGGTCGAACACGTCCTGCACGGCATCAACCCGCAGCACGTCGTCGTCACGAGCTTCAAGGTGCCGTCCGCGCTGGAGCAGGCGCACGACTTCCTGTGGCGCGTCCACGCGCACGCGCCCGCCGCCGGGATGAGCGCCGTGTTCAACCGCTCGCACTACGAGGAGGTGCTCGTCACGCGCGTGCACGGCCAGGTGAGCGACGAGGAGGCCGAACGCCGGTTCGAGCACATCCGTGCCTTCGAGGCGCTGCTGCACGACCGAGGCACCCGCATCGTGAAACTGTACCTGCACATCAGCAAGGACGAGCAGAAGGAACGCCTGCAGGACCGCCTGGACGACCCGGAGAAACGCTGGAAGTTCAACGTCGGCGACCTCAAGGAACGCGCCCTGTGGGACGACTACACCCGCGCGTACCAGGACGCGCTCGCCGCGACCAGCACCAGGGACGCGCCCTGGTACGTGATTCCCGCCGATCACAAGTGGTTCCGCAACGACCTCGTCAGCCAGATCCTGCTGGAGACGCTGCAGGACATGGACCCGCAGTTTCCGGAGCCGGACTTCGACCCGGCCACCATCAGCATCAAGTGAAACGGGCGCCGGTCCGTCCCTGACCCACTCAGGGACAGACCGGCCCACAAGACGGAAGAGGGACGGTTCCCAGTGCGGGCCGTCCCTCTTCTGCTGCGGTGCGATTCAGGGCAGGATGACGGTGCGGCCGCGGACCTGCCCGGCGAGGATCTGCGCGGCGAGGGCCTGCACGTCCGCGAGGGGCGCGGTGTGGACGCCCGTGTCGAGGAGCGCCTGCGGCAGTTCGGTGTTCAGGCGTGCCCATGCGCGCTCGCGGCGGTCGGGGGGGCACATGACGCTGTCGATGCCGAGCAGCGAGACGCCGCGCAGGATGAACGGCATGACGGTGGTGTGCAGGTCGCTGCTTTGCGCGAGACCGCAGGCCGCCACGGCCCCGCCACGGCGGGTGCTGGCGAGCAGGCCCGCCAGGGTGCTGCCGCCGACCGAGTCGATGCCCGCCGCGAAGCGTTCCTTCTCGAGGGGGCGTTTCAGGTCGCTCAGCACCTCGCGTCCGATGATCTCGCTGGCGCCCAGGGCGCGCAGGTAGTCGCCCTCGTCGGTGCGGCCGGTGGACGCGACGACCGTCCAGCCTCGCGCGGCGAGGAGCGCGACGGCGACGCTGCCGACCCCGCCGGACGCGCCGGTCACGACGACCTCGCCCATGTCCGGCGTGAGCCCGTGGTCTTCGAGCGCCATGACGCTCAGCATGGCCGTGAAGCCGGCGGTGCCGACGGCCATGGCGGTGCTGGCCGTCATGCCTTCCGGACGGTGCGTGAGCCAGTCCGCGCGGACGCGGGCGTGCGTGGCGTACCCGCCCCAGTGGCCCTCACCGACGCCCCAGCCGGTCAGGAGGACCGGATCGCCGGGCCGGTAGCGGTCGTCGGTGGACGTGACGACGCTGCCCGCGAGGTCGATGCCGGGCACCATCGGGTACCGGCGGACCACGCCGGGCCGCCCGAGGACCGCGAGGCCGTCCTTGTAGTTCAGGCTGGACGCCTCAACCGCGACGAGCACCTCGCCTTCCGGCAGGTCCTGCACGGTCAGGTCGTGCCGCAGTTCGGCGTTCACGGTCTTGTCTTCGTTCTGGGTGAGGACCAGGGCGCGCACCTGCACGTCGGATTGTGTCATGCGTTCAGTCTGGCACACGGGCCGCGCCGCTGCCCCTACCGTCCGGGTGACACGGCCGGACGGGCAACGAATCATACGGTTTTGATCCGATTCCAGGGATGCCGGAAACAGCACCGACATCCCTTCCATCTCCTCCAAACCGTACTTTTTGGTGCTCGCTTCGCTCGGCTGAACTCTACAAGTTCAGCTCAAAACCGTATCAGTGTCCGTGCGTGCGCAGCAGGGTGTCCACGATGAGGGCGCTGCCGAGCACGGCGGGCAGGCCACCGCCGGGGTGGACGCCCGTTCCGACCTGCCAGAGGGTGGACGTGAGGCGGTACGGTTGCGGGTGCAGCGGCCCGGAGCGCCACGCGGGGAGGGCCGTGCCGTAGATCGCGCCGCCCGGGGCGCCGCCCTGCGCGTAGTGCTGCGGGCCGAGGGAGATCAGGGGGCCGGGCGCGGGGAGGAGCGTGACGGGGTCCGTGCCGAGTGCGGCCGCGACGCGCCGCAGCTGGCTCTGCACCCAGGGGTGCGTGACGGGCAGGTCGCGGCCGGTCGGGGGGACGGTGAGGAGCAGCGCGAGCCTCCCGGCACGACCGGTTCCCGACTGCGGGTCGGCGTGCACGAGGGCGAGCGTGCTGGGCGGCAGTGCACGTGCGCGCATCGCGGCGGCGAAGGCGGGGTAGTCGTCCGGCGTGACGACGCTCGTGGCGGGCAGGCGGCCGTGCAGGGCGTCGGGGAGTGGCGCGTACAGCGCGAGGCCCGACACGCTCAGCGGCCCGCGTGGGACCGGCAGGCCGCGCAGGGCGGTGACGCGGGCGGGGTCCACGGCGCTCACGGTCAGGTCGTGATCCGGCAGGGCGTGCAGGGACGTGACGGGTTCGCCCGAGCGCAGCTGCACCCCCCGCGCGGCGCAGTACCCGAGCAGGGCGTCCAGCACGGCACCCATGCCGCGCCATGGCCGGAACACGTCGTCCGCCATCAGGGCGGGCAGCAGGGCGTACAGGACGCTGCCCTCGTCCGGCCCCTGCCCGGCGTTCAGGGCGTGCACGGCGAGCGCGTGGTGCAGGGCGGGCGGGAAGATACGGGCGCGCAGCCAGCCGCCCGCCGTGAGGTGCGGTCCCGTCACGCGCAGCAGGGCTGCGCTCGCGCGCAGGAAGGCCGGGTGGGTCAGGGAGGGCGGCGTGGTGAGGAGCGTCAGCACGTGAGGCCGCAGGGGGCGCACCTCGGCCGCGTACCGCTCCCACTCGGCGTGCAGGGCGTGCCCGGCCGGGACGGGCAGCGGCACGGGGCCGTGCGGCGTGTGGTGCACGCCCAGCCCGCCCGGCAGGGGGTACAGGTCGAGCGGGTCGCTCTTCTCGCCGAGCCGCGCGAGGACGCGCCGCCACACCTCCGGGAACGTGAAGAGGCTCGGGCCGGTGTCGAAGGTCAGGTCGCCGCTCGTCTCGCGCCGCAGCTTGCCGCCGGGCCGGTCGCGTTCGTACACGGTGACGCGGTGCCCCCGCTGCGCGAGGAGCGCGGCGAGCGTGAGGCCCGACACGCCCGCCCCGATCACCGCGACCCGCGCGGACGGCACCGTCAGAACGTCCCGCGCACGAGCAGGTACACCAGCTGCACGCCGCTCACGCCGCCCACCACCCAGGGACTCAGGATGCTGAGCGGGTACAGGCGCGCCGCCGTCCGCACGTCCGGGCGCCGCAGGAGCCACACGGCCATCCCGCCGCAAACGAGGAGCAGCGCGGCCGCGCTCAGGCGGCTGAGGGGCCACAGGAGGGCGGCCGCAAGCACGAACCACGCGAGGGCGTAGCGGGCCGTGCCCGGCACGCCCAGGCGCACGGCCGTCGTGACGAGGCCCGCCTCCCGGTCCCCGTCCACGTCCTGCGCCGCGTCGAAGGCGTGCTTCCCGACCGAGTACGCGCACAGGGCCAGCAGCGCCAGCCACGGCACCGGGCGGTGCAGCGTCAGGGCGGGCAGCACCAGCGGCAGCGCGTACGCCACGTTCGACAGGCCGTCCAGCAGCACCCGCGCCTTGAAGCGCAGCGGCGGCACGCTGTACCCCGCGAACAGCGCCGCGCTCAGCAGCAGCACCGCCAGGGCCCCTGCGGGCAGCAGCGCCGCCAGCAGCAGCAGGAACGGCACGTTGAGCGCCAAGGTCCACCCGAGCAGCGACCCGGCCTCCCCGTCCCGCAGGCGCGCCCCCTGCCAGCCGCCCTTGCGGACGCTCAGGGCGTCCTCGGCGCGGTCCGACAGGTCGTTCAGGCCGTAGATCAGCAGGTTGAACGGCAGCGTCAGGTACGCGAGCAGCGCCCACAGGGCCGGACTCGCGCTGAAGAGTTCACCCGTCAGCCACACGCCCGTCACGAGGACGCCCACCGTGTTCACCCACAGGGCGGGCCGACTCACCAGCAGCACGCGCCCCACCCCCAGCCCGAACCCCCCGGCCGCGCCCGGAGCGCGCGCCGGACGGGTGGACGTGGTGGGAGGCTGGCCGTTCATCGCGCCCCAGGGTAGCCCATCCCGGCCGGACCCGGCCAGGGACAGCGCGCCCGCTCGGCCCCGCCTTCCGGTGTCAGGCCAGGACGATCAGAACAGGCGCCAGCGGTAGAACAGGAACGCCAGCAGCCCACTCACCGCCACCATCAGGCCCATCACCACCGCGAACATGTACGGGTGCGACTGGAACGGGATCGGCACGTTCATCCCGAAGATGCCGGTGATGAGCGTCGGGATCGCCACGAGAATCGTCGTCACGGTCAGCAGCTTCACGACCTGATTGACGTTGTTGTTGATGACGCTCGCGAACGTCCCGCTCATGCTCGTCAGGATGTTGCTGGCGATGCCCACCATCTCGATCGCCTGAAGGTTCTCGATCAGCACGTCGTCCAGCAGGTCCGCGTCCTCCTCGTACATCTCGAAGATCCGGTCGCGCTTCACGCGCTCCATCATCAGCTCGTTCGCCTTGAGGGCCGTCATGAAGTACACGAGCGACTTCTCCAGCCGCAGCAGCTCCAGCAGCTCCTTGTTCTGCGTGCTGGACTCCAGCCGGTCCTCCGCACGGTCCACCTGCTTGTTGATCTGCCGCACGTCGATCAGGAACCGCTGCGCGTTCCGCAGGAACAGCTGCAGTGTCAGGCGGTTCTTCTTCGCGGTGTGCACCGTCTTCATCAGGCCCGACACGATGTCGCGCACCACCGGGTTCTCCTGCGCGCACACCGTCACCAGACAGTGGTCCGTGTGCATGATGCCCAGCGGCACCGTGTCGAACGGAATGTCCGACTCCTCCCCCAGCCGGTAGCTGGTCTGCATGATGATCAGCAGCTGCTCGTCCTCCCGCTCGAAACGGGAACGCTCATCCGGGTCGAGCGGGTAACTCAGGTAATCGATCTCGATGCCGGTCTCGCGGCTCACCACCGCGAGCTCCTCGGCCGTGGGACGCTGCACGTCCACCCAGCAGCCGTCCATGTACTTGTCGACG